>QBLT01000237.1:0-3298 GCA_003249105.1 Leptolyngbya sp.
GCACTTTCACATTTTGCTATCCTATTCCCAGAACGCTTTAAAATCTAAACCGTCACAGGCTTACACAAAAATCTGAACACTCTCGTGCCCACCCTACGGCAGATTAAGGCTTTCAGCCATTTGCGAGGAGTAATTTCAACTTGTTCCAGTGAAATTTTGGGCTATGGCACCTGTTGGCAAAGTTCGAGGAGTGCGCGATGGCTGAGCTAACGATTCAAATATCCGACGAATTGGCAGAACGGTTGGAGCCCCTTCGCAACCGTTTACCCGAGCTATTGAGCCAGCTGGTAGGTACAGGCAGTCCCGCTGTGGCATCCCTGGAATTGCCAACGGTGAACCTGCCAGAGATGCCCCAGGCTTATCTCGAAGTCCTCGACTTTCTGGTGACTCGCCCTACCCCTCAAGACATCATCGCCTTCAAAGTTTCCCTCGAAGCTCAAGATCGCCTCAGTTCCCTCCTCGACAAAAACCGTGAAGGGATCCTAACAGAGGCTGAGGTCGCCGAGCTTGATGTCTACGAACAGCTTGAGCATTTGATGATTCTCATGAAGGCACGGGCAGTTGCTTCAGTAGACCAATGACCTCAGCTAGAATTTCTGCTGATCTGCGCCAATTAGTCAGTCAGCGCGCCCAGGGGCGGTGTGAATACTGCTTGCTCCACCAGAATTTCTCGATCTATACCCATGAGGTAGACCACGTTATTGCCCAAAAGCACGACGGTCCAACAACGGCTGAAAACTTGGCTCTCTCCTGCCTCTCTTGCAATCGCCACAAAGGTACTGACCTAACTACATTTGATCCTGCTACGGGCGAAATTACGCCTCTATTCAATCCTCGCACTCAAATTTGGTCGAACCACTTTCTGTTGGACAACAACGCTCGGCTTGACGGCATAACGCCATAGGCCGAGCAACGGCAAAACTTCTGATGTTCAACACGCCGACTCGTATTCTGGAGCGTCAGCTTTTGACTGCTCAAGGGCGTTATCCATAAAACTGAATTATCTGGGTAGCTGGGTAGCCAAAGCCAGAAAATTTCAGCAACTTTCTGAACCCTGCTCGCAGGCTCCAATGCTGACCCAGCTGGTGGATCCGTCCTGCCATATCTCTTTCTTCCAGATCGGAGCGTTGTGCTTGAGGGTGTCGATCGCATATTGGCAGGCCGCAAACGCCTCCGCCCGGTGCGGGCAGCCCACCGCCACCAGCACGCTGATGTCGCCCACGGCTAGCTTGCCGGTGCGGTGGTGAATCACCACGCGGGTAGCCTCCCTCCAGGTGGCGCGAATTTGGGCGGTGATCTGTTTGAATACCTCCAGCGCCATGGGTTCGTAGGCCTGGTATTCCAGCGCCACTACGGCTTTGCCCTCGCTGTTGTTGCGCACCATACCGCTCATTACCACCACCGCTCCGTTGGCGGGGTCCTCGGCCAGGCCATAGACCTCGCCGAGGGATAGCGGGGCAAAGGTCACCCGCAGACTGTCAGCGGGTGCTACCACAGATTTCGGTGTAGCAAGCGACATAAAGAACTCATGAAAAACGACAGAGACCGCACTGGCTTCACAAAAATTCGTCTATCGTAACTGGCGGTTATGTTATGCAGCCATCCCTAAGCAAAGCAACCGATCGGGGCGGCACTATCCAGTATTGGAGCCGACATCCCCCGCAGCCAATGCCTTGCATTATAGGGCGGACGTCCTTGCTTCTGAAGTCTCAGCTGGAGGTATACCGTGGTTGATCTATCGGCCTGTCAAATTACATCGGCGGGGGACCTGACGCGATCGCTCTGGCGACTGCTCAACCTGCTCCTGCAGCCAACTTTCGTGCTGCCAACCCTGGCGGTGATGATCGCCGCCCCCTGGATTGTGCGCCCCCGCCGTTGGAAGCGCCGCATTAGTCTAGCCGGGGTGCTGGGACTGTAAATTAGTTTGTGTCAGAGGTCAAAACAAGATCTAATGAACTAATTATCCAAGGCACGACCAATGACCTTTCGACCCGAATTGATAGACGAGTTGCTGAAAGACTACCAGTGCCCTGACGACCTGATGGGCGACGGCGGCCTCTTCAAGCAGGTGACCAAAGCCCTGGTTGAACGCTGCCTGAGTGCCGAATTAGATCACCACCTGGTAGAAGAGAAAGCGGAACGCGAGGTCAATCGCCCCAAGAATCGTCGCAACGGTGCGAGCAAGAAAACGATTAAGGGCGAGTTTGGCGAAGCGGAGATCGGCATTCCCCGAGACCGTAGCGGCTCCTTTGAGCCCCAACTCATTGAGAAGGGCCAGACCCGCTTTACAGGCTTTGATGGCAAGATTCTGTCGCTGTATGCCCGAGGGATGACCACCCGCGATATCCAGGGGCAGTTGCAGGACTTGTATGGCGTCAACGTGTCCCACACCCTGGTCTCAACGGTGACCGAGGCGGTGGAGGCTGAGCGTAAGGCCTGGCAGAATCGGAGTCTCGATGCGGTCTACCCGATTGTGTATCTCGATGCCCTGGTGGTCAAAGTCCGTCAGGATGGCCGAGTCATCAACAAAGCTATCCACCTAGCGTTAGGCGTCAATCTAGCCGGTCGCAAGGAGCTGCTCGGGCTGTGGATGACCCAGAATGAATCGTCCAAATTCTGGCTGTCGGTGCTGACGGAACTTCAAAATCGAGGCGTGAAAGACATCTTCATCGCCTGTGTGGATGGACTGACGGGCTTTTCCGAGGCCATTGAAACGGTCTTTCCCCAGACGCGGGTGCAATTGTGCATCGTTCATCTGGTGCGCAATGCGCTGGGCTACGTCTCCTATAAAGACCGTAGAGCCGTGGCCGCTGACCTCAAAGCCGTCTACAGCGCTGCCACCGCCACCGACGCTGAGGTTGCCCTGATGGACTTTGCCGCGAAGTGGGATGCCCATTATCCCGCCATCAGTAAATCCTGGATGGCCCATTGGGAGCGGATTATCCCCTTCTTCTGCTTCCCCGCTGACATTCGAAAAGCCATTTATACCACCAATGCCATTGAGTCACTGAATATGACCTTGCGCAAAGTGTTGCGAAACCACCGGTCTTTTCCCACTGATGAGTCTGCTATGAAGGTGATCTATCTAGCGATTGCTAACGTCTCAAAAAAATGGACCATGCCGATTCGAGATTGGAAAAGTGCGTTAAATCGTTTCGCGATTGAGTTTGAAGGCAGGTTTCCTATGTAGCAATCCCATGGTTGGCACAAACTACTTTACAAACCCCACATGCAGGCACACCTGCTCATTCTGGAACACCCACTCCCACTGGTTCTGGCCGTTGAGCCGGGCACTGGT
>QBLT01000237.1:3426-10749 GCA_003249105.1 Leptolyngbya sp.
GCTCTACTCGGGTCACTTGAGGCTGAATTGCCGGTAGCTCAATCCGCTCATACACCGCTTTGAGTTGTTGACTGGCGCGCTCTAGCTCGCTGCCACAGTGAGGGCAATGGTTCACGTGCGCCACCACCACTTGGTCGGGCGATGCACTCAACTCTCGTCCACCACCCGCTCGCCCCACGCTCGCGGTTCGTTCGACTGAACTTGGCTTTGCAGGCTCTGTGTTCGGCTTAAATCCTTTCGCGGGCGGCAGACTCGAATTGCGCGGCGTTTTCTTTACCCCTTTGAGCTTCCGCGTCTCAGCCTCCGAGCGTAACGCTTGCACCACCTGCCACAGCTCCCCTATCAGAGCATCCTTCTCTGCGTGGCTGAGGCTATCTAGGGGCGGTAGTTCCTGCATGCCAAAAGCTTACCATCCTCACCCACAACGCACATCCGTTCAACCTAGTTGAGCTATTACCTAAAATCTAAAATCGTTAAGAACCGTCGCACTCGCCTTCTCAAGGGCAAACCCTTGCAGGACAATGAAAGGCGTACTTAACGGTTTGCAACATCCCGCTAGAGCAGGACTTCTGCCGGGCTGAAGGAATAACTATGGCCTACTACTGGTTCAAAGCGTTTCACATTGTTGGCGTGGTGGTGTGGTTCGCCGGGTTGTTTTACCTGGTGCGTCTGTTTATCTACCACGTTGAGGCCGAGGCTGAGCCAGAACCGGCGCGCAGCATTCTCAAGAACCAGTACACCATTATGGAAAAGCGCCTCTACGGCATCATTACCACCCCCGGTATGGTGGTGGCGGTCGCTATGGCTGTGGGGCTGCTGGTGCTGATGCCTGAATACCTCAAAGATGGCTGGATGCACGCCAAGCTGGGGCTGGTGGCGGTGCTGCTGGCCTATCACCACTACTGCGCTCGGCTGATGCGGCAGCTGCACCGGGGCGAATGCCAGTGGTCGGGCCAGCAGCTGCGGGCACTCAACGAAGCCCCCACCCTGCTGCTGGTGGCGATCGTCATGCTGGTGATCTTTAAGAACAACTTCCCCACGGGGGCGACCACCTGGCTCATGGTAGGACTGGTGGTCTTCATGGCGGCGACCATTCAGCTCTACGCCCGCAAGCGGCGGCTGGACAAAGAAAAAGCGGCTTCAGCGGCTCTAGACGACGTGCCCGAGCCCCAGGCTCTGCAAAGCTAATTTGGCCTTCGAGGGCATCTTGGTAGTTACGAAAACCGTAGGGTGGCGATGGGCAAATGGGATCGCTGGTTGGTACCGGGGGTGTTGGCCGCCGTGGGTGCTCCCTTTCTGATTACTGGGGGAGTGCTTTGGGCCGTGGTGCCCCGAGCGGTTGCCAACCATGCCAAGGAGGTAGCGCGGCTGCCCGTGGCCACGGCGGCGACCCTCAACGAGCGCGGTGCGCCGGTGCTGCTGGAAGGCCGTGTGGATAATCGCAACCCCGTCAGCGATCGCCCGCCCCTAGTGGCCTACAACGAGTACCACCGGGTGCGCCGCGACGACGAGTGGAAATGGGAACTCGAGCGCAGCTACAACCCCACGCTCTGGGTGCAGATTCCAGGCAAAGAGGTGGAGATCGAGGCCGGCTACAGTCTGCAATCGACGTCTGCTCAGGTGGAGGAGGGGAGCAATCGCAGTTACGAAGGCATTAAGGTCAACGATCAAGTTTTGGTGCTGGGCACCTTGAGCGTTGCGGGCGATCGCCCCGTAGTCAGTGAAGCCAAGATCGGGTTTGAGACCAAAGAGACCTACCTGGCATCCCTAGAGCAAGACCAGGTGATCGCTCGCTGGATGGGCCTGCTGTTTTCGGTTTTAGGCAGTTTGCTGACCCTGGGGGCTGGGTTAGCCGTTTATCTGATCTGGCGGGGGGTTGGTAGCGATCGCTAGAGCGCTATCTCCAGCCTGAGCTGACCCAGTTCGTGCGATCGCCAAGCTTGGCGATAAACCACACCAAATTTTCATACGGGTAACTGCGGAGAAATGCCACATTAGGCGTAGACACTCGACCCGAGGCTACACCAATGCACAATCTGGAAATGCGGCGACCCCTCGGTATCGGCTCCAAACCACTACCCAAACCACTCCATTTACGCCCCGGTACCCGGCGACTCAACCTGGCGGCCGGGCTAACAACTTTTCCAGAAGAGATTCTTGAGCTGGCAGACAGCCTCGAAGTGCTCGACCTGTCGAACAATGCTCTAACTACTCTGCCCGACAGCTTTGCCCAACTACACAACCTGCGAGTAGCCTTCTTTAGCAACAACGCCTTTGAGGTGTTGCCCGAGGTGCTGGCCCACTGTCCCAAGCTGTCGATGATTGGGTTTAAGGCCAACCAAATCACCACCGTGCCCGCTGGGGCGCTCCCCCTAGCTACCCGCTGGCTGATCTTGACCGACAACTGCATTGAGTCGCTGCCTGAGTCCATCGGGCAGCTCACCAGTTTGCAAAAGCTAATGCTGGCTGGTAATCAGCTGCGGGCTCTGCCCGAGAGTGTAGCCAACTGCCAAAACTTAGAGCTAGTGCGCCTGGCGGCCAACCAGCTGGAAGATCTGCCCTCTCAGCTGCTCGCTCTGCCTCGCCTCAGCTGGCTGGCCTACGCTGGCAACCCTTTCTGCAGGGGCTGGGGCCGCGAGCCGCTGCCGCTACCTCACATTGCATGGGATGATCTGACGGTGGGCGACATGCTTGGGGAAGGGGCCTCCGGAGTGATTTCGCGCGGCACCTGGCAGCAGGGCCAGGAAGAAATGCCCGTTGCCCTCAAGCTGTTTAAAGGCGCGATCACCAGCGACGGTCTGCCCGAAGACGAAATGCGGGCCTGCCTAGCGGCGGGGCCACACCCCAACCTGGTTGGCCCCCTAGGGCAGATTGTCAATCATCCCCAGCAAAAAGCGGGACTGGTGCTGCCGCTGGTTGACTTCAGCTATCAGGTGATGGGCGGACCCCCCAGTCTAGAGAGCTGCACCCGCGACACCTACCCGACTGAGGCCACCTTTTCCCTAGAGGCGGTTGTGGGCATAGCCACTGGAGTCGCCGCCGCCGCTGCCCACCTGCATCGGCGCGGCATTCTCCACGGCGATCTATACCCCCACAACGCCTTGGTCACCGAGGCGGGAGACGCCTGTTTGAGCGACTTTGGGGCGGCTAGCTTCTACGACCGGGCGGGGCAGGCCGCTCCGGCCCTAGAGCGTTTGGAGGTGCGGGCCTTTGGCTGTCTGCTGGAGGATTTGCTCGATCGCTGCCCCGACTCTTCTGAGCCAGTGCTACGACTGCGCCAGCTACAGTTTGCCTGCATTCAGCCTGAGGTGCTGGCTCGTCCAGCCTTTGAGGATCTGTTGGATGAGCTGATGGCCTTAGGGAGCTAAGGCCGATGTTTTGCCAGAGTGCAGCCCGCCAAGGGATGCAGTTAAAGCTCTGGTCTGACCTTGAACTAGTTCAGGAAATGGTTGCAGAGAGGGGAGTAGGTGTATCCGAGGATAGCAAGCCGATTTAAAAAAATGGGTATTCTCAAGGCGCGGGCAGTTGGAGCAACAACCCCAGGCAACGAATGGCTCGTTGGCCAGTCTGGGCACCGGGTTCGAGTGCATTGCAAGCATAGGTACAGCTTTTGAACAACGCCAATGTTGCTGGCCAGCGCCAGTCTGCCACTGACCCAACGGCTCAGGTATTTTTGGCCTATGCGGTCGAAGACGGTTGCCCTTCCCCTGGCGAAGCGATCGCTGGGCCTGGTGGAGCCGAGGTAGTAGAGGCGTTGCGCCAGCTGCTGGCCCAGGCCCAGATTACCTACCGGCAATGCCCCTGTCCCTGGCCGGCTGACGCCGACCCTGAGGTGATCATCTCGCGGGCGGCTGAGGCCTGCGACAACTATGTGCTGGTGCTGTCACCCTACACCCTCGCCGATGTTTTTTGTCTACAGGGGTTGTTGTTTGCCCTCAGCCTAAATAAACGCATTGTGCCGGTGCTGAGCGAAACCATTTCTGCCCACCACTTGCCCGAACCCTTGCGAACTCTGGAAACAATTGACCTCCGAGACCGATCGCTGCCCCTGGCGCAGACCGACGGGGGGCGTCAGCTCTTGCAGACCTTACACCACGCCGCTGATTATCACCAGGCCCACACCCGGCTCTTGGTGAGAGCCCTGCAGTGGGAACGACAGCAGCGCCACCCAGATCTGCTGCTTCAGGGCGATGAGCTGGCCCAATACCAGCGCTGGCTGGTGCTGGCTAATGGGCGATTCGCGGAGCGTTCCGTTCTAGAATCGCACCACGGTCCTATTCAGCTGCAAACTCTATATATCGCTGAGAGCGCCCGCCACCGCAGCAGCCAGGGCAATGCCGTAGCTCTAGGCATGAGCTGGATCCGGCGCTGGCTCTAGCTGGCTTAGCTTGACGCGCTGGTGTAAAACCGCAGGGCAAACCGCCAAAACCGATTCGCCACCACCATTAGCACCACTGCCAGCAGCGCCGAAGCCAGCAGCCAGCCGCGCCCGCCCTGGTTGAGCATGGTCTGGGCCGGAACAGTCGTTAAAAATGCCACCGGCACCACAAAGGTAAAAAACACCCGGTAGGCCACGGGGTAGGCTGCGATCGGGAATCGCCCCGCCTCTAGCAGCCCCCGCAGCACCTCGGTGACGTTGTAGATTTTGACAAACCAGATGCTGGTGGCCCCCAGCATAAACCACAGGCTGTAAAGGGTCAGCGCCCCAAACAGCAGGGGCAAGAGCGCCAGGGCGTAGTCGGCCCAGCCCAGGCCCAGCCGTGTGCCGCCGTAGCCAATCATCACCAAGCCAAACACCACGTCGGGCAGGCCCCAGGGCGAGATGATGCGCGTCGAGAGCCAAAACTGGGAGCTAATTGGCTTAAGCAGCACAAAGTCGAGGGTGCCTTGCTGCACCTGACTGACGATTTTGTTGAGGTTGGGTATCAGCACCGTGGCCGAAAACCCTTGCAGCACGGTAAAGAGCCCCAGCACCAGCAGGGCCGCTTCCCAACTCCACCCGGCAAACTCGTAGCCGGTGCGATAGAACAAAAACAGGCCAAACAAGCTGCCCACCAGCCCGCCCAGGCTGATCAGGGCGGTGACCAAAAAGTTGAGGCGATACTCTAGCTCAGCGGCGATCGCCGTGCCCCAAAACAGCCGCAGCACCTTCCAATAGCGCTCCATTAGGCCCCCATGCCCGAATATTGCTTGAGCCCCTGCCGCCACAGCCAGCGGTTGAGTCCCCAAAACAGCGCCGACCAGAGCACCATCGCCGCAAACCCCTGGGCCACATGCTCCGGGCGGTTAATCAGCAAACTGGCCGGAAAGTAAATCAGGTAGGGGAACGGCGTCCACAGCACCGCCTCCCGCACCGCATCGGGAAAGAGGGAGAGGGGGGCGATCATGCCCGATAGAAAGGTATAGAGCAAAAACCAAAACTGCTCTAGGGCGCTGGCTCGCTCCGTCCAAAAGGCCGCTAAGGCAAAGGTGTACTGCATTAAGAACCGCAGGCAAAAGGCCAGGGCGATCGCCAGCAGCCCCAGCAGCAGATTGCCCAGACTGGGCAGCCAGGCGGCATAGGGGTAGAGCAGCAAAAAGAACCCCACCAGCAAAAAGGCAAAGGGCAACCGAGCAAAGCGTTCGGCCACGTGGCTAAAAAAGTGCCGCCAGGCCGGGTCGATGGGCTGCAACAGATAGGGCGATAGTCGCCCTTCCACTACCTCCCGCTCAAACTCCCAGATCACCCAGACGACGGTGAACTGCCGCACCAAAAACACCGCTAAGAAATACTGCACCAGCTCGGTCGGGCTGAGGTCAAACTGGTTGCCTTGAGCCGCCTCGACCCACAGGCCCATGAGAATCAAAGGAAATGTGCCTGACAGCACCCAAAACACCAGCTCAGCGCGATATTCCACCATATAGGCGTAATACACCGACAGCATGACGCGGGCAATTTTAAGGGCTTGTTTCACTACGGATTCACTGGGGGGGCTTCTCTTTGGCCTTGATCCTACCAGGATGCTACCGCCGGCTGGGGGAGGCAAGGCGCGGCGGTCTGTCGATGGGCAGATATTTGCCAAAGTTTGATGTTTTCTGCGCCTTGCCTTAACTCTTTTCTCAAAAGAAAAGATATGCTTAAAAACATATTCGGTAGCTTTAGATACAGAATTTTTTGGAGGTTCGCCATGTTAAACGCTCAAGAGCAGGCTCGGCAGCTATTGGCCCGCAACCGTCAGCAGCAGCAGCATCGCCGCGCCAACATGCTAGGTCGCTCTACCCACGAAGTTTTGCCCAACGAGACTTCCCAGGCTTAGGCTGAAATTCTCAGCCTCGATTCTTGGGGCAGCCAGCGGGTTGGTCACTCAGCTGAGACTTAGGCTAACTTAACCGCTCATTAACCCCGGCGATCGCCCCCACGACCATGATGAGCCAGTGAACCACCGATGCACTTTCGTAATGCGGTGCGCACCTGACTTACCCAGGCCCGGCGATCGCTGGGCCTTTTTTTATGCCTGAAACTCCTTAAGAATTCCAGGCGCAAGTTCTATTCCCCAACGCCTAAAACGGGCAAAATCAGGAGAGAACAGCTATTATTCTGTCTTTTGAATCTTCAGTCTTCGTTTTTCCCGTTTTTTTTCTTTTTTCTTTTTTTCCCCTAGTCGCGCAGCACGTAGCCAACGCCGCGCATGGTCTGAATCACGCGGCTCTCGCCCTCAGCTTCGAGCTTGAGGCGCAGATAGCGCACGTAGACCTCAATGATGTTGGAGTCGCCCATAAAGTCGTAGCCCCACACCTGTTCGAGAATGCGATCGCGGGTGAGCACCTGGCGCGGGTTGGTCATCAAGTAGTCGAGCAGGTCAAACTCCTTGGCGGTGAGCTCGATGGGGCGCGCGCCCCGGCGCACCTCGCGGCTGCGGCGATCGAGGGTGAGATCGCCAAACACCAGCAGCTCGGCATCCTGGGGTTCGCTGCGGCGCAGGTGGGCGCGCACGCGGGCCAGCAGTTCTTCGATGCTGAAGGGTTTGACCACGTAGTCGTCGGCCCCGGCGTCGAGCCCTTCGACGCGATCGCTCACCTCATCCTTTGCCGTCAGCAAGATCACCGGGGTGGCGGTGCCCGTCTGGCGCAGGCGGCGGCAGACCTCCACGCCGCTCAGCCCCGGCATCATCCAGTCGAGAATGATCAAATCGGGGGTTTGGTCGCGGGCGGCCATCAGCCCAGAGAGGCCGTCGTGGGCGACGCTGACCTCGTAGCCTTCGTAGGACAGCTCTAGCTGGACAAACTTGGCGAGTTTTTCTTCGTCTTCGACGAGGAGGATGCGGGCGCTCATAGGGGTGGCTC
>QBLT01000238.1 GCA_003249105.1 Leptolyngbya sp.
AACTGTTCACTGGGCTTCGGGGGTAACTCCATGCAGGCTCTCCTGATTCACTGCTACACAGGCTAGCATGGCGAAAATCGGTAATTTAGTTCTCGGAAATCACCTCAGCGTATTCGAAGCTATTGGCGACCTGAGTTTTCGAGTTCGAGTTAGCCCTAGAAATAGTCGGCGACTTCGACTTCGCTAGCGATCGACTGTTGGGGCTTATCTAGATTCAAATTCAGCAGCAGTGCAGGCAATTTAGTAGAGCAAAACCCTTCTGCCCTGACAATGCGTTAGCGGAGCTAGCTAGGGCACGCGATCGCCTGCCGCTGACTCAATCGATAGAAGTGTCGCTAATCTGGCTGGGCAGGCGAAAAATATCAGCAAATATCGCCGTGGGGGTGGGGCGGCGAGCGTCGTCCGGTGAGTCATAGACCACCATCAATCCATTATCGTAGCCTAGACAGGGCACCAGCGTGAGGCCTTCGGCGTGGTCAGAGCCGATGGTAAACGGTAGGTCAAACAAAACCTTTAGGCGGCCAGAGTCTTGGCTCCACAGCGTATCGTTGGTATGCTCAAGCACATCTTCGAGGCGAAACACCTGCATAGCACCCTCCAGCTCCATCGTGGGGCCAGCCAGCAGCAGCAGGTCGCCCTCGTGCAAACACAGTTCGCGAACACCCTGACCGTTGAGGTCAAGAAAGTGTTTGCGGTAGAGACAACCCTTCCCCAAATCTTTAAGCGTAAGCATACCGGGTTCGGCATCTTCTACTTCAATTTCAAGAATAATGGCCCATCCGCGCAACACGGGACCGCGCAGCCCCAAAAAGATTTTGCTACCGCTAACGGCGATGCCTTCGACATCAAAACCATTGTCCTTAGAGGGTAGCTGCATCTTTAGAAATAGCCCCAGATGTTCGTCTTCAGCTAGGGCTTCTAGCAGCAAATTGTGGCCACTCACCTGCTTTAGGCTGGCGGCAGTGAGGGTGGCACCTTCCTGACCAGAGCGGGCATAGGTTTGTACAATTTCACCATTGACAACTGGTAGCCGAGCCAGCAGCGATCGATTGGGATCGTGCTCGATCTCAGAGAGCCGTCGAATGTCTTTGCGCTGCTTTTTACCCTTAGCTTGGGTGCGCTTAAAGCTGTGGGAGCCCACCACCCAAAGATAACCGTCGCAATAGGCGAGGCCTTCAATGTCGATTTCAGACTCGTCATCAAAGAGCTGAATATAGTCTTGGAGATGAAAGGTTTTATGGTTGCCGTAGACCCCATCGCCCACAGGGATCAGCCGCTCTAGGGTGGTGAATTCGTCGGAACCGAGCCAGAGATTGCCATCTGGAGTGCGGGTAATAGCGGATAGCTCACCTATTAGATCGTCTGAGTCGGTTTGAAATTTAAGGAGAGCACGGCTGAGCAAAAATCCATTGGTCATAGTGACTAACGAACCGATTTAATTTTTAGTTTAAATCATTGGGCCGATGGCGTCCTCTTTCAAAGGACGGAAATTGTTCTGTATAGCGTTAATTCTCTACACAGAGATAGAAGACTAAAAGGTCAGCTCAACCGTAGATTTGGGGAAAGTGATTCTCTAAAAGGCTTAACGAAAGGATTGAAGGGAGTTTCGTGAAGGAATTTAAGCAGGCGTGATGGGTGGTTGCTCGCAATGGCCAAACTATCTGCTCAGCAGCACAATATCCCGCAACAGTCGCCTTAGGAGCACGAGATCTGATCTAACGATATGCTTTTTCCTCGTCCTGCTTAAAGCCAAAAGCTCAAACTCGACCACTAACCGATTTAACCGTCTCCCTCCCCATGTTTAACTGGATCACGACCTGGATTGAGTCTCTCGGCTACGTCGGCATCTTTGGCCTGATGGTGCTGGAGCATCTGTTTCCACCCATTCCATCGGAGTTGGTGATGCCGCTGGCGGGGTTTGTCAGCCGCAACAGCTCTGATATGAACCTGGCGGGGGTCATTTTAGCGGGGTCCCTCGGCTCCTTGATTGGAGCGTCGGCGTGGTACGTGGTGGGTCAATTAATTAGTCATGAGCAGATGATGGGCTGGGTAGGGCGCTACGGTCGCTGGCTAACGCTCAAGCCTAAAGACATTGAAAAGGCGATGGATTTTTTTCACAAGAGCGGCGGCGGCTGGATCGTAGGGGTAGGTCGGATGGTGCCGGGGGTGCGCACCTATGTGTCGGTGCCGGCGGGGCTGAGCCACATGCCGCTGCTGCCCTATCTGGGCTACTCTGCCCTAGGCACCCTGCTGTGGACGGGGGCGCTGGCCGTGGCGGGCTATATTCTGGGCACTCAGTTTGAGCGGGTGCAGGTGTTGCTTGGCCCAGTTAGCAAAATTGTGCTGATTAGCTGTGCGATCGCCCTGATCATTTGGGTCGCCGCTCGCCGCCGCCGCCAGTCCTAAGCTGTGGGTGGGGAAGGTTGCTGAATTCATTTAAATGCCGTCGCTAGGGTTGATCTGGCGGCGGTATTTGGGTGGAATTTTCTATCTAGGCGATCGCCCTACCCCAGAGAAATTTTCCCTGGGGTGAGCAGGCTAAATTTTATAGCGCTGGCCAGATAGCTCAGGACGAAGGAAGCCGACAAAGCCAAAAACTGGGACACTATCTGGCTCGCTATCGTCGCTGAAGGAGTGTTGTCTTCGCCTTGTCCTAACCAAGCGGCGAGGGCTGTACCTAGGCATCGGCCACGGTGGTCGTGTCAGCCGTCGCCTTGCGGGCGGCTAGGGCGGCGGCCAGCAGGCTAATGCCGCTCAGCAGCAGGCTAATGCCAACGTAGAGGCCAATCAGCCACAGGGCGCTGACGGGCCAGCGGTTGAGCACCATAATGCCCAACATCAGAGTGACGACGCCGTTAAACGCCACTAGCCACGACATGCTGCGGCCCGCCTTTTGGGTAAAGGCCATCACGATGGTAAACACGCCCTCAACGATGAACAAAACGCCAAAGGCAAAGGTGAGGGCCAGCAGCGCAGCGCCCAGGTTAAACAGAATGTAAAGGCCCGCTACGGCGTAGAAAATACCGACGATCAGGTTGAGCCAAAAGCCTCTAACCGGGTGCGATCGAAAGGATTGAACCACCATGACGATGCCGCTGAGCAGGGAAATCCACCCCATCATGGCGGTAAAAAAGGCCGAGGCCACCACTGGCGAAATGATTGCCAAAGTGCCCAGTACAATCAGCGCAATGCTGAGAAAAATCACCCAGTTAGTTGACTTTTTAATCTCGTCCCTCGACAAAAAATCGGTTGTCATGACAGTTCCCTCTCATTTCGTTAATTGGGTTTTGCACTTAACGGTGAAATGAAACGACTGTAAAAATTGTACGCGGCAGGAACGCGGGTGAAATTAATAGATGTAAACGGTATCGGCCCCATCGACATTGAAGGCAGCATCGCTGGGGAGAAGGGGAGTTATTATTCATACCAAATCCGAATTCCACCACCCCAGTTTCTAAAAGACCAAACCCTAAGGGCAGATCGCATTTGCCCGGCTAAATCGGGAGTTAACCAAGCCGAATTTGGTATCAATAGCCTAGCTCTCGACCTCGCTGCGGCTGTAGAGAATCTGCATCACGCGCGAACCGGGTTCGCAGAGGGCGTCGCGGGCCACCACGGCGACTTCGCCCGCTACGCCTGCCCGATACTCGGCCACCACATCCCCAAAGGCATTGCGCTGAATTGCTACGGGCTGGCCGGGGATGACGCGATCGCGCAGATCGACCAGCAGCTCCAAAAAGCCGCCCGTGGTGGCGCGAATCGTCTCCAGAGCATCGCCATAGACCGTGCCCACCTCGGTGGCGGTGTGCCCCAGGGGGCCATCGACTAAGCCGTAGTGCTTGAGCACGTTGAGGCTGCCCTCCACCGCCAGGGCAATTTTGCCGGTGTCAAACCGCCTGGGGCCACCAATTTCCACCGTCACGGCCGGAATGTCTGCCGCCACCAGGGCGGTTTCGAGGGTGCCGACCAGCCCCGGATCGTTTTGAATCTGCTCAACCGGAAACAGCCCGGCCATCTGCCGCACCGTGGGCTGGCGCAGGTCGGCAAACAGAAATAAGGTAAAGTCGCTGCCCGTCGTCACCGTGTGGTAGTCGATCACCATATCGACGTTGGCAATCAGCAGGCGATTCCACAGCAGTCCGGCGTGGCGGGTGGCGGCATTGACGCCGGTTTCATCGCCGGGCCAGACCCGGTTCATGTCCACCTGGGAGCCGCCGCCCTGGGCCGTCAGCCAGTGCGATCGCGTATACTCCACCGCCGGGCGCGACACCCCCAGCACCGCCACCACGCTGCCCGCCATCGCCGCTGGGTCGAGCTGGGCCATCACCCGCTGGGCCGCATCGATGCCGCTCACCTCATCGCCGTGGATGCCTGCCACCAGCCCAACACAGGGGCCGGGGCGATCGCCCTTAGCTACCAGCACCGGCACGTACCAGTGCTGACCCGTCGCCATCTGCACCCCCTCAAAATAAAACCGATGGCTGTGCCCTGGTGCCAGATCGTCCACCCCCAGGTGGCTGATCACCGGCACCCCCTGGAGGACATCGCCGGTATAGACGGTCTTAGCAAGGTCAGAGACGGAACCTGGGTTGATGAGAGTCGTCATAGTGAATTTGCGGAATTTGTGGACACCAGCGGTAGCGCGGCTGCCCTGGCCTAAATCGCCTCGGCGGCAAGGCCGGAGGCAGTGGGCAGCTGGTCAGTTTTGAAGCCCGTGATGCCATAGAGCAGCGACAGAATGGGGCTGGCAATGTTAAAAACCGCAAAGGGAAAATCCAAAAACGTAGAACCCCCTAGGGTCAGCGCCATAAACGCACCGCAAGAATTCCACGGTATCAGGGCTGAGGTCACAGTACCCGCACCGGCGGCCAGATGCGACAGATTTTGGGGCTGCAACCCCCGCTTTTGAAACTCGACGCGAAACATGCGAGCGGGTAGCCCTGGGCTAATCAGCTTGGTCAGCACGCCAAACTCTTCCCTAGGAGTGCCACAGGTCACGGCCCCAATAATAATCCACCGGGTGTAGAGCATGCTGTCCATACCGCCGCGACAGACTAGGCGATCGCCATCGGCAAGACCTGAGTTTTCGCTAAAGCCGTTAGCCATGGCCAGCCAAACGCCCTTGAGAAACACCAGTGGGGCTGCCGTCCCCGGCTCGTTCACAAAGGCACCTTGCGATAGGCGAGCACCCCCAGCAAGAACACGGGGAATAAAGCCAGGGGCGTAGTCAAAAATAGCTGATCGAGCTGGTTGAGATCGGTAACGGTTTCTACCCCAGCAGCGATATCCGCTTGGTTACCAAGAATGGCAAGCACAATCAGGGCAATGAGAAAGGCCGACCCCGCAGTTCACAGCTGGGCGCAAATGTGGGTGTAGATATCGGTGCCCACGGCGCTGAGCGCTCAGCACCGTGGTTTCGGAGAGCGGAGAGATCTTGTCACCAAAGTTAACCCCTGAGATCAGCGCCCCCGCCCGTCACTAGCGGGAAGACGCCTAGCACAGTGGCAATGCCCACCAGCCCCACTCTCATCGTGCCAACGGTTGTCCAGGCGCTGCCGATCGCCACCGAGACAATGGCGCAGATCACAGCCGAGGCTAGCTAAAACCAGCCCGGCTGCAAAATCTGCATGCCGTAGTACACCAGCGTCGGAATCGTGCCCGCCATATTCCAGGGGCCAATCCACCATCGATGGCCGCCAGCCCAAAGAGAGTAACCGCTCCGCCAATCAGGCCAATCAGTACGACCAGGGGACTGGTGGCATCTAAGCAGGAGGGGGGCACGGGACGCGCGAACCGTCAGAGGGCTGGGCCATAGATTGGCTCCGAACGACTACACGAGCGGAGTATGGGTTTTGAGGTTGAACCGGTAGCCGTGGGGCAAGATGTGCAGCTTGACGCCGCACAGGGCAATGGGTTCATCTTTCAGCAACCCTTCTAGGTTGTTGTGGGTGGCAGTCGTTTCGTCGACCACGGTGATGGTGCCTGCCCCTACCACCTCAAACTCATCGCCAGTAACGATGATGGCTGTATTTTCGTCGATGCCCAAACCAATAACGGCGGGCTGTATCACCAGGGCAGCTAGCAGCCGACCCAATCTGCCGCGCTGGGCAAAGTGCTGGTCGACCACAATACCGGGCAAGAACCCCATACCTGGGCCCATTTCTACCGCACCGACGCTGGGGTTTGAGACCGAATCGCCCTCTATAATCATCTCGTCGGGCATCATCGCGGCCCCGGCGCTGGTGCCGCCGATCACAGCTCCTTCCCGGTGGCGTTGGTGAATCGCGTCGTCTAGGGGGGTGCCTTTGATGTAGTCGACAATGCGAGACTGGTCACCGCCGGTAAAGAAGATGCCAGTGGCCTCCTTGATTTTTTCTAAATTGTCCTCGCGCTCAGAATCTTCGCGACGATCGGTGTGAACCACATCGACCCGCTTAGCCCCCAGCCGCTCGAACACGCGAATGTACTCATCGCCGACTTCGCCGGGCAGGCTAGTGGCGGCAGTCATCACGGCAATCTCGGCCTCGACCCCGCCAGCGGCCCGGACAAATTCCCGCAACACAACACAGTCGCCTTCTTTATCCTCTGCGCCGCCAATAATGACCAGCGCGCCCAGTTGTTGTTCGGTACCCATGGTGATTCTCCCTAAGGTGTCTGTTGTTACAGAATTCCAGCATCTCAGATTGGTGAGCTGGTCGTGCTATATCCAGCGGCTGAGACCTGCGGGCAAATGCTGACAAAAGCAATATTTGACAAATTAAGAAAGGAGAACTTGAGCGATCGCACCCTCGCCCCACCATCCCCAAAACAGACCCTTGCCCGTAAAATCAAGGGTGTCAATTCTTGCCTGAGGATAGGTTGTGGCCCACAAACGACTGATTATTGAAATGGGTATGGGTGTCGATCAGCACGGCCAAGACCCCACCGTAGCGGCGGCGCGGGCAGCGCGCAATGCGATCGCCCACAACGCCCTCCCCGGCGTCTGGGAAGTCGCTGGCCTCAGCCACCCCAACGAAATGCTGGTCGAAGTTCAGGTCGCCGTCCCCTATCCCGACCAGGTGCGGCAAGATGAGGTGCTAGCCGTGCTGCCCTTTGGCCAAAAGACCCTGGTGCTCAAGGAGGGAGGCATGGTGGTAGCGGGCCGCGCCATTCCGGAGCTCGACGATAAAAACGACGATATGTATGTGGCGATCGCGGCTGTTACCGTCTCGATTCCCGGCGAGTGAGGGAGTGATGGAGTGGGGGAGTAGGAAGTCAGGCATCTCGAACGCCCCATTACCCATCACGCCATCACTCCCCTACTCCATCACTCCCC
>QBLT01000239.1 GCA_003249105.1 Leptolyngbya sp.
GAAATCGTCCCGACCCTGGCTTCGTAGACGGATGACTTTTTTCTTGGAATACTCTAAGCAAAAGTTAAGATGGTTACTAAGCTTGACCTACTCTTCACAAAATAGCTCTCACCCTGACTCTAAATCGCAACGCTACCAACACCTGTAAAGATAGCTATGGCAACGGCACAGCACACTACTACCCTAGGGAACCTGGCCCACGGGGCGATCGCCAAATACCTAAAGCAAATTGCTGCCTACGAGAAGCCAGTGCTGGCCGACGATAATTCCGAAAATCTGCACCAAATGCGCGTTGGGCTGCGGCGACTGCGGACTGCTGTGCAGGTATTTGACCCCGGCCTCGACTTGCCCAAGGCTGGGCGCGAACCTGCCATCGCGGCGATAGGGCGTAAGCTGGGCAAGCTGCGCGATCTAGATGTGATTGGCTCAACGTTGCGCGATCGCTACGCTCCTGACTTGCCCGACAGCGAGCAGCAATGCATGGCGTCTGTGCTGCTCTATTTGGCCAGCCAGCGGCACAAAACCCTGAAGCGAGTCAAAAAGCTGCTCAGGGGTAAGCACTACAGCAAACTTCAGAAATCGCTGAGCGATTGGGTGGCTGAACCGACCTACGGGGCGATCGCCCCCCTACCGGCCCATCAGGTAATTCCTGACCTGGTGCTGCCCCTAGTCAGTCAGCTCTGGCTGCACCCTGGCTGGCTGGTGGGCACCAAGGCCAGCCGAGGTGGTCTGGCCGTCAACCTCAGTCTTGGCCAACCCGCCACTGACGCGCTAATTTCTGACCAGGGGCCAGCACTCCACAGCCTGCGCAAACAGGTCAAGCGAGTGCGCTACCAATTGCGCCTGGTGGCTGACCTCTACCCCGGCACCCTCGATGACGATATTCAGCGCCTCAGTGCCATGCAAGACACCCTAGGCGATCTGCAAGACAGCACAGTTTTAGAAGCGTTCATTGGCGACGTAGTGCCCGATGCTAAGGCTCAAATGCCGACTCTGTTTGCCCTGCTAGCCGATCGCCGCCACCGCGCCTGGAAACAGTGGCAGGAGCACCAAAAACACTACTTAGATGTGCAGCAGCGCCAGCGGCTGCGGCTAGCGCTGCTGCACATCGGCGAGCAGGTAGCGGCAAAACCAAAACGCGATCGCAAGACTCCATCAAAAGACAACAACCTTGGCTTCGCTTAGTCGCACCCTCGAGGGCTGAGAGCTAGGCCAATTCACCCCCGCAAAGGTTAGGATAAAAGCCACAGAAACATTGACGGCATGACGCTACTCAGTCGGCAGATTTGGCTCAATTTTCTAGCGCTGCTGCCTGCCACTACGCTCACAATATTGACCATTGCCGTAGCCTTTTTGCGGTTTTATGACGAACAAGACTTCCGATTCCTTGAACTCATTGCCCAACCCTGAACCTGGAGCAACCGACTCACCGTAGCAGCCCTCGTGGTGGCGTTGGTTTCATGGCAGGGCGTTGCCCCAGTTCTCGTTACAGGCTCTTAATTCTTCCTTAGGCGCACTGGCCAAACTGACACTCCCAGCGTTGAGTGGGACCGTCGAAATCGAGGAACAGGACGCATTGGTAGAGCAGAGGCACGCGCTGAGGATGAACGCGCTGAGGAAGAGCAACGAAGAGTTCAGGAAGAACAGCGAAGAACTGAGGAGCGAGAACAAGCGACTCGCCGAACTCGAATCTAAAATCGATGGATTATTCTCCAAATAAGGCATCAAATCGATCCCAGCGACCAAACCCGAGCAGCCTTGATGGATTTTCTGCTGTTTTTGCAAGAGTACGGCGAATAATAACGCCCTCTTCCCTTAGATTGCGCTGCCGCTGCCGACTGGTTTAGCCTAGACTGTGCATGAGTCCATAGGCCAGTGCCGCACTCCCCAGCGGCACCGTCAGGTTGTCGAGGCCGTAGAACGAGAGGGTTTCTAGCAGGGTGGCGGCGATCGCCACTACCACCGCCGTGCCCCACACCGCCCCAGTGAACCCCGCCGTCAACCCCAGCACCAGCGAAACCACCACAAAGCTAGCCAGGGCCATAGTCAGACTGCCCTCCCAGCTCTTTTGATTGCCAAAAATCTTGTAGGGGTGGCGACCGAAGTTTTGCCCCACCAAGGCCGCCAAGCCATCCCCCCAGGTCATCACCAAAATGCCAAGGGCGGCGTACTGCGGCAGCCCCAACGGCCAGAAGACCGCTGTCAGCAACCCAATACTGACAGCGTAAAAAAACGTACCCAGGCTGTGGCGTCCCACACCGTTAATCCCCGGCAAAATCGGCAGTCGGTATGACAGCAGCGCGACGCCGCTAAACACGACCGAGGCTGCTATGCCCATCCACGCGGGGGTGCGCAGCCACCAGGCCAGTAAAATCACGTGACCGGCCCCAATATGGACGATTTTGCGAGTGATTTCGGTGTCGAAATTGGCGGTGCGGCGCAGCCCTTCGGCCACTCCCCCAACGACCGCCAGCCAGGCAGCTACCAGTCCAATTTGCCCAAGCGCAGTAGCCATCATGGCAGGGGAAGCAAGTATAGTGGTGTGGGACTTCTAGACCTTACTACACCAGCCTCCTATGAATACTACCTATATGGATAAACCCTATAAGCGTGTGCTGCTCAAGCTGAGCGGCGAAGCCCTGATGGGCGATATGGACTACGGTATCGATCCTAATGTGGTAGAAACTATCGCGGCCGAGATCGCCGAGGTGATTAAAGAAGACATTGAAATTGCTGTGGTAGTTGGTGCTGGCAATATTTTTCGCGGCATCAAAGGCTCCGCCGCCGGAATGGATCGGGCTACCGCTGACTACATCGGCATGATCGCCACGGTGATGAACGCCATGACCCTGCAAGACTCCCTAGAGCGCATGGGGGTGCCAACTCGGGTACAGACGGCGATCGCCATGCAAGAGGTCGCCGAGCCCTACATTCGCCGTCGCGCCATTCGCCACCTAGAGAAAAACCGGGTGGTTATTTTTGGGGCGGGCTCCGGCAATCCCTTCTTTACCACCGATACCACCGCCGCGCTGCGAGCAGCTGAGATCAACGCCGAGGTGGTATTTAAAGCGACCAAGGTTGACGGCGTCTACGATTCTGATCCTAAAATTAATCCTAACGCCAAGCGCTTTCGCACCCTCACCTACGGGTATGTGCTGCAGAACGATCTAAAAGTGATGGACAGCACCGCGATCGCCCTCTGTAAGGACAACAACATCCCTATCATGGTATTTGACCTGTCGGTGCCGGGAAACATCAAGCGGGCGCTGATGGGCGAATCTATCGGCACGATTGTAGGAGAGTCTTGTGATGTCAGTTGACGATATTTTGCTCGAAACCGAAGACCAAATGCAGAAGTCTATCGAGGCGACCCAGCGCAACTTCAACACCATTCGCACCGGACGCGCCAACGCTTCGCTGCTCGATCGCATTGAGATCGACTACTACGGTGCCCAGACTCCCCTCAAGCAGATGGCCAACATCTCCATCCCCGACTCCACCACGCTGATGATTCAGCCCTACGACGCCAGCAGCCTGACCACCATTGAAAAGGCGATCTCGATGTCTGACGTGGGCCTCACCCCCAACAACGACGGTCGGGTGATTCGCCTCAACATTCCGCCGTTGACCAGCGAGCGCCGCAAAGACTTCGTCAAAACGGCGGGCAAGGTGGCCGAAGAAGGCCGCGTCTCCATTCGCAACCAGCGCCGCAACGGCATCGACGCCGTCAAAAAACTAGAGAAGGCCAGCGACATCTCCGAAGACGAGTCGCGCGACGCCCAGGATGAAATTCAAAAACTCACCGACAAATACATCGCCAAGCTCGACGAGGCCCTAGCCGCCAAAGAAAAAGACAT
Organism: Leptolyngbya sp.; assembly: GCA_003249105.1. Taxonomy (GTDB): domain Bacteria; phylum Cyanobacteriota; class Cyanobacteriia; order Phormidesmidales; family Phormidesmidaceae; genus Nodosilinea. Next base: position 3,858 of record QBLT01000239.1, read on the forward strand.
CATGACCGTGTGATGGCCCGTAGAGACGCGACCGATCGTGTCTCTACAACTCTTGTCTCTAGGGCGTCGCGCCCTTGGATCGGACAAAGTAGGCAAAGTGCATGGGGTAGCCCTCGGCATAGAGCTTATCAACGCGGTTTTGGGCAATTGCCTGGCTTTGAAACACGTCTAAAACGGTTTCTCGGCCATTGGCGTAACGAATGCAAAGTTCCCAAATCATGGTGATTTACCTAATGGCGGTCTGAGTCGGTGGTGCGTCGGGGGGCCTAGCTTTACGATGGCTTCATGCAGGCCAATTGTCTTCATCCTAGGTTTATCAACTGGGGATGCACTCCGAAAAATCCACGAACTTAGACCGGCGACCTACCAAGGTTGTGGGCTGGGGCACAGCTGAATTTTCTCACCCCGGTTGACGCTCCTCGGCAGCCCTGTTAGATTGCAGATACGTTTCAGTCTTTCCGCAAATGACCGCGCCCGTAAGAGCATTTTATTTTTGGTGGCAGCCGTCGGTTCACAGGTCGTGAGCACCATTTGTGTTGCCAACCTTGTGAACCGCGGAGCTTACCCTCTGCGGTTTTGTTTTTTCCAGTTTGAGTCGTTAGCCCTTTTTGCGTTAGCCGCTATGCAAATTTTCACCACCAATTGGTACTACGGATTTTTTTACACCACCGGGTCAGGCTTGTGGTGATAGGTCTTCCTATGCCCTTTACCAGACCCGGAGCCGCAAGCTTCGGGTTTTTTGTTTTTTGCTGCGACCTGTTCTTCAACCCCCAAACCGTTCTTTACCCCCTTTTCTCTCTATGAAAGACGCTGTTTTGACCCGTAAATCTAGCCCTGACCACCGCTCGGTGGTGGCCCTCACCGACACCGTCGCCATTGGCGGCGACACCCTGCTGATTGTCGGCGGCCCCTGCGCCGTCGAAAGCGCCGAGCAAATGGAGCAGGTGGCCCGCCATCTGGCCCCTACCCCCGTGCAGGCGCTGCGGGGCGGGGTCTTCAAGCCGCGCACGTCGCCCTACGCCTTCCAGGGCATGGGAGAGGCCGGGCTGGGCATTCTGGACGGCATTCGGCAGCGGTTTCAGATGCCGGTGATCTCTGAGGTGATGGCGATGGAGCAGATTCCCTCGATGGCGGCCCAGGTGGATGTGTTGCAGGTGGGCAGCCGCAACATGCAGAACTTTGACCTGCTCAAGGCCCTGGGCCGCATCGATAAGCCGGTGCTGCTGAAGCGCGGTCTGGCCGCCACCATCGAAGAGTTTGTGATGGCGGCGGAATACATTCTCAGCCACGGCAACCCCAACGTGATTCTCTGCGAGCGGGGCATTCGCAGCTTTGATACCTACACCCGCAATGTGCTGGACCTGGGAGCCGTGGTGGCGCTCAAGCAAATTACCCATCTGCCGGTGATGGTGGACCCCAGCCACGCCGCTGGCAAGCGCGAGCTAGTGCCCGATCTGGCGCGGGCGGCGATCGCCGCTGGGGCCGACGGGCTAATCGTTGAATGCCACCCGGTGCCCGATGAATCTGTCTCAGATGCACGCCAAGCCCTTACCCTAGAGGAGATGGTTATGCTGGCCCGCAGCCTCGAACCCTTAGCAGCAGCTTTGGGTCGCCGCTTGGCCAAGGATGGTGCCGCGATCGCTGGTACGGCAGCTTTCAAGGCGTCAGATCGGTCTCTGGAGAGGGCGGCGATCGCCGCTTAAATCGGCCTCATCAGCATTCACAATGGGTGCCATTAGCAAAGTCCTCTGTCATTGGGCTTCATATTTTGTTACAACATTAGGGGAATTAGGTTGGTAATAACCTCTATGTTTGGTGGCTTTACCGGGTTTCAGTCCAAAGGATCCAATGACTTTGGCGAACGGATGATTAACTCTGTGGCTACCCAGTCGCTGCGTCACCTGTTTAGCCGCAGCGATGCTGTGGAAGTGGCCGTGCGCTGCTCTCCCTCCAGCAAGCTTCTCCAGGGCACCATTGACAGCTTCCGCATGGAAGGGCGCGGCCTCGTGATTCGCAAAGAATTTGAGGCCGCCGAGATGATGTTTGAGACCGATACGGTGTCGATCGATGTCGGTTCAGCGATCGGCGGCAAGATTCGCCTGCGCCAGCCCACTCAAGCGGTGGCCCAGGTGACGCTGAACGAAGACGCTATCAACCGTGCTTTTGAGGCTGAGCTAGTGCGCCAGCACCTCGAAGGTGTCACCGATGAAGCGGTTACTTCTCTCTCCGGGGGCGACCCCGTCTCCTTTCGCGATATCAACATCACGCTGCTGCCCGACCAGGCCGTCAAAATTACGGCCAAGACCGATTTGCCCAACCACAAAGATGTGCCGATTCAAATGTCGGCCCAGGTGACGGTCGAAAAGCGGCGGCGAATTATCTTTGCCAATGCCGAATTTTTGCCCGAGGGTGTTCCCGAAGCGCTGACCTCAATCTCAGAAACCCTGACCAAAGGCTTTGCGGAGGTGCTCAACCGCATGGTTGATCTGGAGCGCTTTAACCTCGACGGGGTGCTGCTGCGGGTCAACCGCCTAGAAACCCAGGGCAAACAGCTGGTGTTTAGCGGCTACGCCCAGATCGAGCACTTCCCAGGGACGATATAGGGCTTAGGTGACTTCTGGAAAACTTTCTCCCTAATGGTGGGCAGTGCCCACCCTAAAGTGGCTACAGTTGCTCGATGAAGCGGGGATCTTCTTTCCTAGAAATCTCCTTAGAAGCGTTCAAACGTTTGGGCATTTCTAGGATTTCTCCACGTCCTAGCTTATGTAACACGGCTGCGCCCTTTTAAAAACCCTAGGCCGTGAACCTCGGCAGGCCAGTATCATAGTTGGGTTCTTGGGTTAGGGCATCGGCGCTATGGGTAACTGGTTTACGGCGGGGGGCGTGGTCATGTGGCCGCTGCTCCTATTTTCCCTCACGACGCTGACCCTGTCCGTGGAGCGTGGCTGGTTTTGGCTGCAAATTGGCCGCGAGCAGCGAGGGCTGGTGCCCCAGGTACTGAATACGTTTAGCCAAAACCCCCAGCGGGCGATCGCCAAACTCAAGCAGCACCAGCAGCTGCCCATTGCCCGCATTTTTTTGGCCGCTCTCACCCTGGGCGATGCCACCCCCGAAGAATTTCGTCTGGCCCTAGAGAGCGCTGCCCAGGCCGAATTGCCGGTGCTCAAGCGCTTCCAAACCCTGTTTGAAACGGTGGTCGGTGTCGCCCCCCTGCTGGGGCTGCTGGGCACCGTACTGGGGCTGATGCAGACGTTTTCGACGCTGCGCCTGGGGGATACCGGCGGCCCAGCGGCCAGCGGCGTCACCGCTGGGGTCAGCGAGGCCCTGATTTCGACGGCGGCGGGGTTGGTGGTGGCCCTGGCGGCCCTGCTGCTAACCAACCTGTTTCAGGGCCTGTACCGCCGCCAGCGGGCCTTCATTCTCGAGGCGGGGGG
>QBLT01000023.1 GCA_003249105.1 Leptolyngbya sp.
CCATCACCCCATCACCCTCACCCACCCACTTCTCATACAAATCCGGCCGCCGCTGCTTTGTGCGCTCGATCTGCTGCTCGCGCCGCCACTGGGCAATCGCCTCGTGATTGCCCGATCGCAACACCTCCGGCACCTCCCAGCCGCGAAAGCTGGCGGGGCGAGTGTACTGGGGATAGTCGAGCAGCGGGGTTTCAAAGCTCTCGTAGCGCAGGGAGTCGGTCTTGCCAACGGTGCCCGGCAACAGCCGCACCACGCCATTGATCAACGCCAGGGCCGGAATTTCGCCGCAGGTCAGCACAAAATCCCCCAGGGAGACCTCCCGCGTCAGCAGGTGGCTGACGCGCTCATCGACCCCTTCGTAGTGGCCGCAGATCAACACCAGCTGATCGAGGGTGACCAGGTGGCGAAACAGGTCTTGGGTCATGGCTTCGCCCTGGGGGGTGAGCAAAATCACCTCGCGGCGGGGCAGCACGGGCAGCGATTCCACCGCCGCAAAAATTGGTTCGGGCTTCATCAGCATGCCTACACCGCCGCCGTAGGGTTCGTCATCGACCCGGTGGTGCTTGTCCGTTGTAAAGTCCCTGGGATTGGTAAGATAAACTTCTGCAATTTGGCGCGCCAGGGCTTTACCAATCAGCCCTGACTCCAGGGGAGATGTAAAAAAGTCTGGAAACAGGCTGACAACATCTACTCTCAGATGGGAAGCCCCCGAAATGCCAGTTGTCATAGCCTAGACTGCTGAGGCCTAACGACCTGATGGGTTGAATCAACGTCATCCAAGTCCAGAAGTGGAGCCCTACCGGTAGGAAAACTACAGATCTTGAGCTGGACTTGGTATATAACGCTCTCTATCATGCAGTAATTGAGTCTAGGTAGCAATTTTCGTCCCTTTGTTGAGCGGCCCATGTCTCCCGTCAAGCACCATGCGATTCTGGCCATTGGTGGCGCAGAAGATAAAGTTCACGGTAAAGAGATTTTGCACACCTTTTTCGAGCGGTCTGGGGGGACGGCGGCCTGCATTGGTATTATTCCCTGCGCTTCGCGGGATCCGGTAGCGATTTCGGGTCGCTACCAAGAGATTTTTGCCGAAATGGGCGCTCCCAAGACGGTGGTGATGGATATTCGCGATCGCGCCCAGGGAGAAGACCCCTGCTGGGAAACCATTGTCGAACCCTGCACCGGTGTCTTTATCACCGGCGGCGACCAGGTGCGCCTGTGCGGGCTGCTGGCCGACACCCCCTTAATTAATCTGGTGCGGCAGCGGGCGCAGCTAGGCGAAATCACCCTCGGCGGCACCAGTGCTGGGGCCGCCGTCATGGGCCACCATATGATTGCCGGGGGCGGCAGCGGCGAGTCGCCCAACCGCTCGCTAGTGGATATGGCGATTGGCCTAGGCTTTGTGCCCGAGGTGATTGTCGATCAGCACTTTCACAACCGCAACCGCATGGCCCGGTTGATGAGCGCCATGGCCATGCAGCCCAACCGTCTCGGGTTGGGCATTGACGAAGACACCTGTGCTCTGTTTGAGAGCGACGGTAGCTTTCGAGTGATCGGCAAAGGGGTGATTGCCGTGGTCGACCCCAGCGATATGACCCACACCAACGAGCCCGACATTACCGCCTCTGACCCGCTCAGCATCCACGGGCTGCGGCTGCACCTGCTAGCCCACGGCGATCGCTTCGACCTCAATCACCGCAAGGTCTTGGCCGTGGCCAAAAGCTAGGGCCTCTAGCGCTAATTTAAGCGCCAGAGCCGAATATAGGGCTGAGTACCGCCAATGGTGATAATTTGGCCGTTGGGCTGCACCGTAAAGCGCCAAATATCGGTTTCAAAGCCGGTAATGCGCTGAATCGGGACTTTTTTCTGCAAATCCCACACCAGAATAGTTTTGTCAGCGTCGGCGCTCCAGAGCTGAGGCCCCTCCAGCCGCAGGGTGTTGACGTAGCCCTGATGACCTTCCAGCGCTGCGGTTTGAGCCTTGGTAGCCATATCCCAAAGCAGCACATTTTGATCGGCTGAGGCACTCACCAGGGTTTGATCGTCGTCGGTAATCTCGATGCGATTGACAAAGCTGCTGTGGCCCTTCAGGGTAGTGGGCGGGCTGACTGCCCCCGCAGCGGCATCCTCTAGACTGGCCAGATTCCAGAGCTGTAGGCTTTTGCCGCCGCTGATCAGCGTGGTGTTATCGCGGCTAAACAACAGGTCGTTGAGGGTGCCATCGGCCTGGAGGGTGTGGCTGGGGCCACCGGCTGACATGCCCGCTAGGTTGAGGGCACCGGTGCTGTCGGTCAACGCCCATAGCTTGATAGTGCCCTCGCTGTCAGCACTCACCAGCGTGCGGCCATTGCGGCTCACCTCCAGGGCGCGAATGGGGGTGCCGTGGGCATTGTCGATCTGCCCTAGGGGAAGGCCATCGGGCAGTGACCAAAAACGAATGGTGCGATCGTCCCCGGTGCTAATTAAGGTCGTCTGATCGACGGTGGTGGCGATCGCCTGAACCACATTGTCGTGCGCCAAGGTGTGGCGCAGGGTATTGTCCTCCAAATTCCAAATGCGGATGGTGCTGTCGGCACTGGCCGAAATCAACGTTTTGCCGTCTCGCAACAGCAGTAGATCGTAGATATCGTTCTCATGGCCAGTTAGAACTGCCACCGGGCTGACGGTTGAAGTTTGAAGAGCCGGTGCCGCTACCCGAGGGGCGACGGTTGCAAAGGGCAACGCCCCTCGGCTCAGCGCATACCAGCCCAGGGGCAGCGCTAGCGCCAGCCCCGTGAGGCCCGCCAGCAGCCAGGGGCGCTGATCGAGCCAGGGGGGCAAAAAGCTGCGCGACGGGTCAGGCAGGGTTTGGGCCTGGTGGGGGTCCAGGGTGGTTATCGGCCAGGTTGGGGCAGCAGCCGAGCGAGGCAGACTGGAAACCTGGCGCGATCGCACCTGGGCCAGACGCCCTAAAATTTCCCCTGTATTTTGCGGACGGTTGGCCGCCGCCGGGGCGATCAGATCATCAATCAAATCGGCCAGGGGAGCAGAAATCTGCGGCGCTGCCAGTTGCCACGCAAACGCATTGGTAAGCGAGTTGTAGATCGCCGGGTCGTTGGGCAGCTTGGCCGTCATCAAGTAAATCAGCGTGCGACCCAGGGCGTAGAAGTCAGACTGGGGCACCGCCTGGCCCTGCTCCTGCTCGGGCGGCGTATAGCCCGCCGAACTCACGGTCGTAATGCCGCTGTCGCCCAGGTTGGCCATATAGGTTTGGGTCATCTCGCGGGCTGCCCCAAAATCGACCAGCACCAGCTGCCCCGACGGGCGCAGCATGATGTTTTCGGGCTTGATGTCGCGGTGAAAGTAGTTGTGCTGGTGCACCAAATTGAGCACATCGGTCAGCTGGGTGAGCCACAGCATGGCCTGCTTTTCGCTGATCGGGTGGTTGCCCTGCTGCACCATCCACTGCTTCAGGTTGGGGCCTTCAATCTTCTCCATCACCAGACAGTGTGAAGGCTCACCACCATCGGCTGGGTAGTAGAGAAAATAGCCCTCGGGCTCTACCCGAGGCACCCCCGGATGGTTGAGCTGGCTCAGCACCTGGGCCTCGCGGCGAAACAGCTCTACCACTTTGTCGTTAGCGTTATAGCCCTCTTTGAGCACCTTGAGAATTTTGGGGACGTTGCGCTCATAGGCCTCATACACGCGGCCAAAGCCACTGTCACTGCTGATCAGCCGCATCACCCGGTAGCGACCCTGGAGCACCAGGGCTGACCCACAGGCCATGCAGGTAGGACTGCCCCCGTTCTCTGGATGGTTGGGCTGACGGCAACTTGGGTTAATACAAAGACTCATAGCCGACGTTAGAATGCATTCCCTGTGTAGCAACAGTGTTCCACGGAATGCTGGTGGTTTACCTAGGCAACCGCCTTTCTTTGCAATTGATCGACGGCTTAAAACCTGGAGGCTGCGATCACCATTTACCGCTGGCCCCGCCCCCCGAAGACGACCCACCGCCCGAAGATGATCCACTCCCAAAGCTACTGCTAGAGGATGAGCTGTCGCTGTGACGCAGTTGGGATAGGGTAATGGTCTGTTGGTCGCCATGGTCGCAGTGGCGGCAGTGCCGGTTGACCAGCGCTTCTCCCGACGAGTGGTAGGTAGGCTCTCTCACTGTGGTTCGCTGCACCTCCTCCAGGGTTTTGTAGTGACAGCTCGGACAGGCCGAGAAGGGAGTGATGGGGTTGGCAAAGTGGCGAGCGGTGTGTTTATGGCACTGGGGGCACTCAGAAACAGTATGAAACACAGACCTCAGCTCTAGTTCGAGAATTTGCCCTGTATCGAGGTGCTCTTTGGCCTCGGTGTCGCTGAGATTGGTCATCTGCACCTGGCAGAGTTCGCACCGGGGTCGCCACAGGTTGAGCAGCAGTTTAGAAGCCGCGATCGCAACTCCACCAGAAACGAGTCCGCCTAGGCCAAGGATCAGCCACCCCCAGGGCAGTTGCTCTAGGGCCGTGGGCGGCGGGCCGGTCAGCTGCCCTACCAGGGCCTGGGTACCTTCGTACAATCCTGTGCTGTAGGCCGAGGCGCGAAAGCGCGGCAGCATGTATTCATCAATGACGGTTTGCATGCGAGCGTCGTAGGCGCGGCTGTAGCCCTTGCCCAGCTCAATGCGCACGGCGCGATCGCCCTCCGAAAACAGCACCAGCACTCCGTCGTTGCGCTGGACATCGCCAACGCCCCAGCTGTTGAATAGACTGGTGGCAAAGCTCTCAATGGCGGCATCCCCGGTTTCGTAAACTCCGATGGAGGGCACCGTCACCACCACGACCTCAATACCAGCGGTCGTTCTTGTCTGCTCCAGCAGCGATCGCAGCCGATCGGCATCAGCCGGTAGCAGCACCCCGCCGTAGTCGTTGATTAGAGCGTCTTGGCGTTGGGGGTAGCCTGTTTGGGCCTGAGCCAGTAGGGAACCGGCAGTGGTTGAGGTGAGAACAGACTGGACATTAGTGTTGCCTAGGGCTGATTCAGGCGCTAAGAGCACTAGCCCCATCAGAGCACTTGTACCCACTAACAGGATCCATCGCTGCCGCAGTGTTCCACTAATTGTTGTCACCGATTAACCCCGCCTCTGCCGTTATTGGTTAGCTCCAGAGTTCCCCTGAACCCTCCGGCGATCGATCCTGCCATAGGGCAGGTCCAGATCAGATCGCCTTGGTAGAGGGCTGGGCTAAAGAAATGCCCGCTGCTGCAATGGTGACTAGGCCAATGGCCCCAATCATGGTCAGAGTTAGGGTTTCACCGAGCCACAGAAAGCTAATCACGGCGGCGATCGCCGGTTCTAGGCTCATCAGCACCCCAAACACATTCACCGGCATGCGCCGCAGCGCCGTCATTTCTAAGGAGTAGGGCAGGGTAGAGGCCAGCATGGCTACCCCCAACCCCAGCAGCAAGATGTGGGGCGACAGCAGCGCTCGCCCCTCCGCCAGCACTCCCACGGGCAGCAGCAGCAGCGCCCCCACCACCATCGACAGCGCCAGGCCTTCCCCGCCGCGAAAGGCCTGCCCCATGCGGGCCGACAGCACAATGTAGCTACCCCAAGCCACCCCGGCCAGCAGCGCCATCACCACCCCCAGACTGTCCAGCGATGGCGTGTTGAGGGGCGATAGCAGCACAATGCCCACCGCCGCCAGCGCCACCCACAGCCCGTCGAGCCAGCGACGCGAGTGCAGCAGCGCCACCGTCAGCGGTCCCGAAAACTCTAGCGCCACGGCCACACCGATGGGAATCCGGGCGATCGCGCAGTAAAACAGCGCATTCATCACCGCTAGCGAGAAACCAAAGGCCACCAGCAGCCGGTAGTCAGCCGGGCGATGGCCCCGCCAGCGGGGGCGGCACCAGGCCACCAGCACCAGCGCCGACAGCCCCACCCGCAGCAGCACCATACCCAGCGGTCCCACCTGGCCAAACAAGCTCTTGGCCAAGGTTGAGCCCAGCTGGGTCGAAGCCATAGCAGCCATCACCAGTAGCGGCGCTGGTGGGTTGAAGGCAGGCAGCAAGGGCTTGGGTAGCCAAGAGTTAGGCAGCACAGGGTAAAGCTCCGGGGGCAGCAGGGATCCTCCAACTCTAACGCCCTCTGACCGCCCCCGACCTAACAACGGCGTCGATACACTGTTATCAACCGCATAGATAGGTATGGGATGTATGGATGGCCGCACCTCCAGCCCGCCTAGCGATGGCCCTGGTTTTAGCTATGATTCGCTTTAGACTGTGGCCATCACTCCAGCACCCTACCCCCAGAGGTGCAACGTTTTCCAGGATGTTTTCCATGCCCGACTTTTTAGCCCTCGCCCCACTTGCGTCACCTCTGCCCCCAGGACTCTCTGGGGTTTACCCCCAAGTGACCCAGTGGGTAGCCAGCCTAGTTAACAGCAGCAGCGCCTTGATTCAGATCGGCCACAGCATTGCTAGCCTGCCTGCCCAGGTGCAGGTGCCCACAACTGTTGACGCCAATGGAGCATGGCATCTGGCCCTGTACTGGCTGCTGGTGCTGGTTATGGGTGTAGGGGTAGTCGGCGCGGTAGTGCCAGCCCTCCCTGGGATTACGCTGATTGTGGGGGCAATGGTGATCTGGGGTCTGGTGGTCGGGTTTGTCGGCCTCAAATGGGCCCTCGGGGTCGCGATCGCCGCTCTGATCCTCAGCTTTGCCATTGACTACCTGGCTGGGGTGCTGGGGGCGCAGCGAGTCGGGGCCAGCAACTGGGGCCAAATTGGAGCCTTTGTGGGCATGTTCTTGGGCCTGTTTGGGCTGCTGCCCCTGCTGCCCACGGGCATTCCCCTGCTTGGGCTTTTAGTCGGCACGGTGCTAGGGGCTTTTGTCGGCGAGTTTCTACACCGCCGCGAGCTGAAACTACCCCAGCGAGTCAAGCAGTCGGCCAAGGTAGGCTTGGCCATCGTGGTTGGCACCCTAGTCGGCAATATTTTGCAGGGCATTCTCGCCCTGATTAGCTTGATCGTATTCCTGGTGACCACCTGGCCAGGGAGCTGGGCCTAAACCCTAGCGCTTGAGCGGCTTTAGCCCTGCCAGTAGCGCCATTTCACGCCATTTCCAATAGCAATCGACATCGTCAAACCCAAGCTGCCTGAGCCAGCCCAGCTGAGTCTCCACATCCAGCAGCTGGTTCGAAGGATCCTCTTGCTCAGGGGTATAGCCTATCGCCGCCAAAAACTGGTGATGCAGCCGCTCTGTGGGAGAAGCCACATGCTCTAGGTTGCAAAAGCAGCCTCCAGGCTCCAAAATTTGGCATATTTCTGCGTAAAGCGCTGCCTTGCGGGTGTGGTCGAGGTGGTGAATCGCAAAGCTTGAGACTACAACGTCAAAGGTGCCAAGATCGGGTAAAGGCTGAGATAGGTCATGGTTAACGATCGCGACGCTGGGGTCTGTGCCAAAGCGATCGCCCACCGCCGCCAGCATGGTCGGCGAAAAATCCAGCGCTACGCAGCTGGCGTCAGGCCGATCGATCTTTAGCAGTCCCAGGAGCCGCCCATCCCCCGTGCCCAGATCGAGAATACGGCGAACTGTTTTAGGCACCAGATTCAACAGCATAGCTTCCCCCTCGGTGCGGTGGGGAATCGTATCTGCCCGGGCTAGGTAGTCGAGGGCATGGCTAGCCGAAGTCCATTGGTTGCCGGTCGGAGATTGGGTCATGGGGTTTGCGGATCTAGAGGTGGTTGGCATTGCCCGTCGTGGAGCGCAGAAATCTCCGCAGCCAGGGCAAAATCTAGACTCGTCAACCCTCCAGCATCATGGGTGGTCACCGAGATTGTGACTTGGTTGTAGGCGATCGCCAGATCAGGGTGATGCCCCAGCCGATTGGCGGGTTCTACGAGGCGCTCTACAAAGGCGATGGCGGCAGCAAAGTCAGTCAAGTGACAAACCGTCGTCAGACTCTCACCCACCTGCACCCAACCCGCAGGCATGCTCGCCACACCGGGCAGTACGTGGCCACTTCCCAGAGTCAGCCCCCAACCTAGGGCAGTCAGCTTCATACCCAAGCCCCATTGTCTGCAAAGGCTGCCCAGGCTACAAAGGCTGCTCACCCTTAAGTCAGGCTCCACCCTTGAGCCCTTGGGCTGCAATTCGGCCATAGGTCTAGATGTAGAGTATTACCGCCAGATTAAACTATCGGTAGCGCAAACATGTCAAACCCGCAGGCGACACCCAGCAAACTAGCGATCGCTAGGGGCTCAATCACACCATTTAGACAGTCGCTTTAGACATCTACAAAGACAAGAAATCAAAGAAAATCTAGACGGCCATCCAAGACTCAAGACATAAATTGTCGTTTCGGCCAGATGACGGAAGTACAAAATTACTTCTGTAATTCCACGGGAGTTGACTCCTGATTGTTAGATTTAATGGCAAGAAAAACACTATATCTTGTGGATTTCTCTGTGGCGACCAAACCTGTGACGCTCTCAAAACATAATTTTTTACGCAGATTTACGGATTGATTTACTTTCAAAATAATCTGCTTTGACTGAGATTTTTTTTAGGGGTGAAACCCCTCTTAGAAGAAAATGACCTCTTCGATAAACTTAACCTATTGAGGCGTGGTCACTCAGCTTGAGATCTATTTTTCTACAGTTCTCAATTGGCTGAGTCACAGAAAATCTCATCTGAAGCAATGGCTAAAGTTTTCGTGTTCCCCCTTTTATTCACTAGTTAGCCAGATTTAGAGAACGCCAAATCAGGGTGCGAGGAAAATGTCAAGGGATGCGCTTGTTGTCGGAATTAATACATACCAGCACCTGCCAGTTTTGCAGGCCCCAGCCCACGATGCTGAGTCAGTGGCTCGCTGCCTCGAGAGCTTTGGTGAATGCCGCGTAGTCAGGTTGCCGGAGGCGATCACCCATCAAAAGCCAGAGATTAGTCAGCGGGGTGGTGTGACTACAGCGCTGCTCGAAGAAGCTCTGATCAAACTATTTAAGCCCGCTGGCAAAACGATTCCTCAAACCGCTATTTTTTATTATTCTGGCCACGGTTTACAGCGCCAAGCCGGTATTCAAGAAGGTTATTTGGCCACCAGCGACGCCAACCCAGCTGTAGGGCATTACGGACTGTCGCTGCACTGGCTGCGGCGACTGCTGCAAGAAAGCCCGGTGCGGCAGCGAGTTATTCTGCTCGACTGCTGCAACAGTGGTGAGTTTTTTAACATGCTCGAGGCCGATCCGGGTGCCCGCTCTGGTACCGATCGCCTCTTTATGGCAGCAGCCCGAGAGTACGAAGCCGCCTACGAATCTCTCAACAGCAACCACAGCGTCTTCACCCAGGCGCTACTGTCAGGCCTCAACCCCTACAAAATCAAGGGGGGCATTGTTAACGGCCACTCCCTCACAGATACGGTCAACCGAGAGCTCAAAAGCGAGCTTCAGCAACCTCTGTTTGAAAGCTCTGGCAGCGAAATTGTGCTCACTCGCATATCGGGCATGACTTCCCCGGCTGGAGACACACCGCCTCCGCTGCTAGAGAGACTGCAAAAACTGCGCTATGGATTTTGCCCCTTTCCGGGAATCGCCCCCTTCGAGGCGGCCCATAGCGAATTCTTTTTTGGCCGTGACGAAATTACGCAAACCCTAGTCGATCGCGTGCAGTCATCGCGGCTGTGCGTGGTCACAGGGGCATCCGGCATTGGCAAGACCTCGCTACTGCGGGCGGGGTTGCTGCCCAACCTAGCTAAAGGCGAAGGCTCCACCGCCTGGACTCTGCGCTACGTAGCTCTGGGGTCTTCACCCCTCGCCAGCCTGGCAGAGGCTTTTGTTGACCCCGGTGCTGTCGGCTTGCCTAGGGCCGAACAGTTGAGTCGAGCCGAATCGTTTTTGCAGCGGGGAGCTGACGGATTCTGCCAGCTAATTCAGGCTCTGGTTGGAGAACAAGGCGCAGCGGCCCGCCTAGTATTAGTCGTCGATCAGATAGAAGCGCTGCTAACGCCTGCAATGCCCGATCACGATCGCCGCCTGGTGGTCGATTGTTTGACCACGGCTGTGCAAAACGCCCATATCCCAGTTCACCTAGTGCTGGGTCTACAGGCTCACCAGGTGGAGAGCCTCAACGAATTTCCAGACTTTAAGGCCTTGGTGGCGGACCACAGCCTGGCCGTACCGGCCATGAACTACAACCAGCTCAAGGCCACAATCATCGGCCCCCTCGAAAAGGTGGGGCTGCGCTACGATGCCAACCTGGTCTACACACTACTACTCGATATTGTCAGTGCCCCCGCCGACTTGGCTCTGCTTCAGCTAATTTTAAAGGAGCTGTGGCTACGGCGAGAAAGCACCCCCAAGCTTACCAATCCACCGCATCTAACCCTAGCGGCCTACGCCAAGATGGGAGGCGTTCGTCATCTGCTCAACCAGCGGGCTGACGAGCTGTACGAGGGCCTAACGACGTCTGAGCAGGCCATTGCCCAGCGCATATTTTTGAGCCTTTGCGACCTGGGCGATGGCGCAATGGTCACTCGCCGCCCCGTTTCTCTACCTGAGCTGGTTACCGAGACCATGCCCGAGCCAGCTGTTGTCGCTGTGCTAGACAAGCTTATGGCAGCTCGGCTGGTGGTGGCCCACACCCAGCTACAGTTTCCCAGCTGTAGTATCACCGCCCATTCAGTGCCCGGATGGGCATCGGCGGAGTCTGACGGTAGCCTGGCCGCCATTCGCAGCGACCTGTTGAGCGCTAAACCCGCTACCAGCCTTCCCTACTTTGACATTGCCCATGAGGCTCTGATCCGCAACTGGCCACTACTGCAAGAATGCTTGCAAACGCAGGGGCCACGGGTTAAGCAGCAGCGGACTATTGAGGGTGCCGCCCAGGAATGGCAGCAGCAGGAGCAGCCCAACCATCCCGACTATTTTCTGACCAAAACCCGTCTCAATGAGGCCAAAGCATTTCAGCAGGCCCACCCTGACCAGCTCTCGGTGCTGGCCAACCGTTATTTGCAGGCCTGCGATCGCTACACCAAGCGCTGCGGCCGTCAGCGCCACCTGGTGCGACTGCTGATTCCGCTGAGTATGGCTACCGGCATGCTAACGGCCTACGGCCACAGCTACCTCAGTCAGCCAGAGACTGGCTTTAGCCTGGCACCAGAGCCTAGGGTAAATATGATTACCCCTGCCTTCAACCTGGCCGATCCGCCGACCTCGGCCGATGGGGATAACCCCACCCATCTAGGTTCGCCCCAGACCGGAGTGATACGCACAAATATGCTGCCGCTGTCATCGCCACTCCCCAGCCCACCGCCGCTGGCACATCGGACGGCCGCACCGCAGCTGCGGGCAGCCCTGACCAAAATGACTCAAGACTTAGAGCCGCTCATCCACAGCTCTAATGGTTGGAAGGCAACTCAGACCCCTGTGCCCCCAGTTGCCGCTCACCCAAGCAGTAATTTGCCCCCCGCCAACCAGGTCGTCAAGCTTGAGGCCTGGTCGGTTTCGCCCGACGATCCATCGGTGATCATTCAAATCTGGTGCACCAGCACCCAAGCAGAACCGGTATGTTTTACCTCTACCGCCGCCCGTAGCCAGCCGGGGCAGCCCTAGCCCCAGCAAAGAAAGCTATCCTAGTCTTCGTGGCTGACACGATGGAACGGGGCAAGCAATGCAAATTTTGTCGGTGGCGCTGCAAAACTTTAAGACCCACCGCGATCGCTATTTTGAGTTTCAGCCGGGCACCAATGCCATCTGCGGCGAAAATGGCGCGGGCAAAACCAGCATTTTGGAGGCGATCGCCTGGGTGCTCTTCAACTACCAGGGCGACTACGGCAAAGACGATCTGATTCGCAACGGCAGCGGCAGTGCCCAGGTCACGGTGGCCTTTACCTCTAACTACGACGGCCGCACCTACCACGCCCAGCGCTGTACCCAGCGAGGCTACGCGCTGTTTGACCCTCAGCTTAACGAGCGTCTGCCCTACACCCGCATCAAAGACGAGGTGCTGCCCTGGCTGCGTCAGCACCTGGGGTTAGGTCCCACCACCAACCTACCGCAGCTGTTTGCCCGCACTTTGGGGGTACCCCAGGGCACCTTTACCGCCGACTTTTTGCAGCCTGCCGAACAGCGCAAGGCGGTGTTCGACGCCATTCTCAAGGTGGAAGACTACAAGCTGGCCTTTAAGCAGATGAACGCCCTGCGCCGCTACGCCGAAGATCAGGCGGAGGCCACTAAGCGAGAAATTGCCCAATACGAAGAAGCACTCACCCTCTGGGATGACCTGCACCAGCGGCAGCAAGCCTTAACCAGCGAAATTGGCACCAGTGAGCAGCGCCTAAGTACGTTGCAGACCATGCTCGCCACGCTGCAAACCCAGCGGGACGCGCTCAAGGCCCAGGCCCAGGCGGTGCAGACCTTGGCTACCCAGCATCAGGGGCTGGTGCATCAGCTTGAGGTCAAGCAGACGGCGCTGGCCCAACTTCAGCAGTCGGTGCACCAGGCGGAGCAGGCGATCGCCCTGTGCCAAACCCACCAGCCATCCTTCACAGACTATCAAGCGGCAGAGCAGGCGTTAGAGGTGCTCGGTCAGGCCCAGCAGCAGCGCCAGCAATTGCAGATCGAGTACCAGACGCTGCAAACGGCCCAGAGCAAAGCCCAGGTCGAGCTGGCCCGGTGGCAAACCCAGCTCGAATCGTTTGCGGCAACAGAGCGGGAGCTAGCTCAGCTAGAGCCCCAGATAGCTACCCAAACTCAGCTGGAGGCCCAGCGCCAAGACCTGGTGCAGCAGCTCGAGCAGGGCCAGCGGTGGCAGCTCCAGCAGCAGCAGTGCCAAGCGGAGCTGAAGCAGCTCGACCAGCAGCAGGAGCAGGCGATCCAAACTCGCGATCGCCTGCTAGCCCTACAGCCCCAGGTCGAGACTATTGCCGCCCTTGAAGACCAGCGCGATCGCCTCCAGCAGCAGCTCAGCCGCCTGGCTGCGGCCCGCCAGTTTGAGGCTGAGATCAATGCCCTAGTGGCAGACAGCCGCCGCCAGGGTCAGGCCCAACAGTCTGAGATTGAAGCCGTTCTAAAAGATTTGTCGGCCTTGGCCGAGAGTCTGCCGTTGCTCTCAGGCCCCACCCTAGACTGTCTTGAGCAGTCGCTCCAGGGAGCCACCGACCTGCACGGATCGTTGTTGTCAGCCCTAGACGCCATTCTCAGCGACCTGGCCGATCAAACCGATGAAGCCGCCCTCAAAACCGCGCTGCACACACTGGAAGACGACATCAAACAGCGCTACGGCTGGCGGGCCGAGCTGGCGCAGCTCGGTGGCATCGCCGCACAGCTAGAGGACATTCAGCAAGCCCAGGCGGCGTTAATCGCGCAGGGAGAAACTTTGACCCGGCAGCTGGGCCAGCAGACCCAGGTACAGACCACCCTAGAAAAGCTGGAGCAAGAGCTTGAGAGCCTGGGGCGACCGCGTGAAAAAAGCCAAATTCTCGGGCGCACCCTGCAAGACAAAGCCCGGGTGGAGCAGGCCGCTACGGCCCAAACCGCCGCCCTAGACGCCCTAGACCAACAGCTCAAAGCGTTGACCAGTCAGCTAACGCCCTTCGCCGACCTAGACCAGCGCGTGGCTCAGGTACAGCGCGATCGCGCCCAGCACCAGCCAGGCTACAGGCTCTATCTGCAGAACCAATCGCTGGCCAACCAACACATCCAGCTAGAGGCCGAACTCGCCACCGCCCAGGCCGAACTCGCCCAGGCCTTGCAGCAGCAGCAGGATGCCGACCAGGCCTACCAGGCGGCCCTAGCGGAGTTCAACCCCGAGGCTGCTGCCATTCTAGAAACCCACTACAGCGCGATCAAATCTGAAGCCGACCAGCTGGCGGGAAGCGTGCCCCAGCAGCGCCAGCGACTGGCCGACATTGACCAGCAAATTGCCGGACTTGAGGCGATCGCCCAGCGTCGCGACAGCGCCAAGCAGCAGCTCCAGGCCCAGGAAAAGGTCAGGCGCTTCATTAACTTTGCCCGTAAGGCCTACAACGAAGCAGGGCCACGCATTACTGAGCAGTACCTGCGCAGCATTTCCCAGCAGGCCGATCGCCTGTTTCGCGACCTGCTCAATCGCCCTAACGTGGCTCTGCAATGGACGCGGGACTACGAAATTGTGGTGCAGGATGGCCCCAACCAGCGGCGGTTCATCAACCTATCGGGGGGCGAGCAGATGTGCGCGGCCCTGGCGGTGCGTCTGGCCCTGCTCAAGGTGCTAGCCGATGCCGACATTGCCTTCTTTGACGAACCCACCACCAATATGGATCGTCCCCGCCGCCAAGGGCTGGCCGAAGCGATTAGCCGCATCAAAACCTTTGAGCAGCTGTTTGTGATCAGCCACGACGACACCTTTGAGCAGGTGACCGAAAACGTCATTGTGGTGGAACGGGAAGCCAGCTGAGCCTCCCCGGAGAAACCACCCTTGGGGCTCAAGCCTGACTTTAACAACAAAAAGCCGCCCCCAACGCGGGGACGGCTTTAGAGGTAGGAGCCCTACAGGGAATAACTAAGTGCTAGCGGGTGAAGGGTAGAGGCTAGTCACTAGCTGGGAATCACGCTGCTCGAAAAGGCATCACCGCTGTAGGCGGGTACGCGATCGCCGAAATCAGTAGACTGGCCGGTCACCGACTGAGCCAGCTGGTCAAAGGAATCAGAACGCCAGTTGCGCTCGTGAATTGGCTTAGTTTGCTCACCCCGAAAATAAGCCTGGGTGCCGATTAGTGCAGCAGCGACCCAGCCGATGACGAAAAGAGAAATTAATAGGGCAGTCATAATAAACCTCCAATACGGGACGGTGAAAGTCGCACAACGCGCCATTCACCTGACTCAGCGGTGCAGTCGATAACCGAAGCAATTCGCTTATGTAACCCAATGTAAACCAAATGTAACGAAATGTCAAATTGAGTTGCGGCGAGACGAATGAAGATGATAAGGCCCAGCATGAATAGATAGCTAGAGGCAAAAGTTGGCGTTGCTGATCAGCGGTATGATTTGCCCCCCTAGCCCCCCAATTCTGGGGGGAACCGGCCGACTTCAAAGTCCCCCAAATTTGGGGGGCCGATGCAGCAACTGTTGCTTTTGCAGATTCATGCCTCAATTCAGCAACGCCCAAAAGTTCGTCCCCCCTTAATCCTGCTGAGCTATCCACAGGAATCACCGAAAGGCTCCAGGGGATGTCATCAATTAACTGCTGATAACCAAAGCAACAGCGGTCGCACCCCCAGCCTGTTTTTCGGGTCGGGCATGGCAGCGCCAATGGGATCAGGATGGTAGCGAGAAGCCATGCCACGCCTTGGGAGAACACAAATATTAAAAGCCCCTTGGGTATAAGCTCTGAAAAAACGTCTAGGATAGAAATCCAGGGTAAATGCGTTCAACGTCCCGCACCACAGGGGTTTAGGGCAAGCGATTAGGCGCATAGGTCATCTACATCCTCAAGCGATCGCCCGTTTGCGATCCCTCAACCTAGCCTTTTCTCCGCGGCCTTGCCATGCATGCCTACACGCGCTACTCCCTCGACCTGCTCACCCAGAACTACAGCCGTGGGCAGATCCAGTTTCACCATTTAGACCTGCGGAATATATCGCTAGAGGGCATTAAGCTGCCCTTTGTCGAATTTATCGATTGCAACCTCTCAGGCTTAAATCTATCGGGCGCGTTTATGCCGGGGGGCGTGTTTACCCACAGCATCTTGCGCAAGAGCAAGCTCAACTGGGCCAATCTCATTGGCAGCGACTTTTTTCGGGCCGATTTGTCTGGCGCTCAGCTCAACCGCGCCCTGCTTTCAGGGGCCAAGCTGACCGGCATCAATCTTCAGGGCGCTATTCTCAAGGAAACCGTACTCAGTGGCAGTGACCTCTGCGGTGCCAACCTCAAACGGGCCTGCCTGCGGGGTGCTAACCTCAGCCACGCCAATCTCCAGGGAGCCGATCTGCGCGAAGCTGACCTGACCAACGCAGACCTCGACGGTGCCAACCTGATCGGGGCCATGATGCCCGACAACACCTACATAGACTTTAAGTTTGACATGCTGCCCGCTGGGGCAGAGTAACGCTCCAGCAGTTTTGTCTGACAGTCACTGCCACAAAAATCCAGCGGCTTTGGCCAGGGAGCCGGAGGCGACTGAATGCCAGGTAGTCGTCTCCGGTTTTGCGATCGCAAAACCATGGCCTGATCTAGCAAGGGCTTAGTGCAGCACTAGCCCAGCACCGCCAAACAGCACCAATGACAAAAAGAAATCGACCATGAACAGCCCCACCCAGGTGGTGACCACCGCTGAAGTCGCAGCCCGCCCGACTGACCGACTACAGGTGGTCGTTAGCCCCCAGGTGCAGCCTGCCAAAGCGACGATGGCCCCAAACAAAACCGATTTGATCAAGACAGCAATGAGATCGTTGAGCACCATCAGCGATCGCACTGAGTCTAAAAACTGGCCCACCGGCATTTCGTAGAACAAAAAGGCCACCCCAGCCCCGCCCACAATTCCCAGCACCAGGCCCAGCACGGTGAGCACGGGCAGCATGACGCAGCAGGCCACTACCCGAGGCACGACCAGGTAGTCAATGGGGTCTGTGCGCAATACCTTGAGGGCATCGATCTGATCTGTCACCTTCATACAGCCGATTTCAGCGGCATAGGCCGTGCCCACCTGCCCAGCCATAATAGCCGCCGTCAAAATCGGGGCCAGTTCTCGACAGAACGCCATAGCAAAGGCCCCACCGAGGGCGTGCATGGCTCCAAAACGCTCCAGCTCACGGGCAGTTTGCACGGTAAAAATCATGCCGGCAAACACATTGGTCAGCAGCACCGGCGTTAGGGTCAATGGCCCTGCCGTAACCATTTGTTCTAGAGTGCGCTGGCCGTTGACCCGGCCACGCAAAATGCGCATAAGCACCTGACCGCCTAAAAAGCAGGCCATCACAATGTGATAAGGACAAGATTTTGGCCGCACCGCCATTGCCGATCGGGGTTCAGGCCGAGGGCTACAACCTGAGTTGGTCAACTCAGGGAGGGCAAGGGAACGCCGCAAGGTTTTGTCGTAGGCCTTAACCATGGCAACAACTCGTAGGGTAGATGGGCAGAGGCAAATTACCAAGCTCAGGGTGCCCTAATAGAGCAGTTCTGTGGATCTATAGTGCAACGGCAGCGACGACAAAAATGTCTCCTAACCCCGAGTAAAATCAGGCCTCGACAGCGCTAATGCCGCGCCCCAGGCCAGCGCAGCCAATATCGTAACGGCCAACCACCGAAGGCAATTGTGATAAATCGTGACCCGGTTGTCCCAATTTACAGAGTCTGACTGAGTTGACGCCGTTTCTTCGGATCATTTTCACAATATCGGCGGTTTTTGGCGGTAAAACTGGCCCTTAAGAGGGCGACCCAGCGCTACCGCAACCTCAAGCTATATCGAACTTTTGAACGCTAGGTGGTCGTCTAGCCCAGATTCCTCAGGAGTCGCAGAGAATAGTACATTCATTAGTACGAATCTGGAAGGAATATGGTACACTTGTATTATCTCTCTCTTTAGGACTTCCACTTAGGGCAGGTGTAGAGCGAGCGCAACCGCTCGCTCTACTGCTAGCTGGAGCTGAAGGGCAGAGTTGATGGTTTTTGGTTGCCCCCCACACGGTTAACAGGCAATGGATTTTCAAAGCATTCAAACCAAGCTCACCAATACAGTCAACGCCCTGAGCCAAAGCGATGCCACCGTACAGGTTGACTGGGCTGGTGAACCATCGCTGCCAAGCACAGACGGACGAGGGGGCCAGACCAATTCTGGAGGATCATCGCGCCCTGGCGTAGATTTTTCTACCGCCGTTGATGCCCTGCGGTGGCGAGCTGAACAGGCAGGGGCAGCCGATCTGACGGCTAGTTTACCGATTGGAGCAGCGCCTGCGGACGTCTACCTCAAACGCCTGAACGCTATGGCCCATAAGATTAACCAGCTGTCGTCGGAGCAAGAGCGAACGATCGCAGAAATGCAGCTAATTCGGGCGCGCTTGACCCGCACGTATCCTATCGCCGATGCCCAGGGGCAGCCTGTGACACCTCCCTACCTCGATGTCGATCGGGCCGTCTTAGCGTCGGCAGAGATGGATAACCAGGGGAACATCGTTCTGGCTTACCGCACCGTTAGCCCCAACCCATCCCCTGCACCTCGCCAGCCTATCTCAGCTGAGGTCAACCAGCTGGCTGGCCATCTGCGCACCACCTACGGCGGGTCTAAACGTCGAGGGCGCGGCCAATGGAGTGCCTTGACCTCTGATCTGCTGGCCTTGGGGCAGGAGCCCTCTGAGCTCATTGCCCACCTGAGCCGCACCGTTTGGGATGTCGGCCTAGCGATCGCCCGCTTAGTTTCCCCTCAACCGGCTAAACCCTCGGTTACATCTAGTCCCTCCCTAGGGCAGCCGCACCGAAGATCGTCTCTTTCTGTGGTGGATGGGGTGCTGTGGCTGGGGGGTGGCGTCATTGGTCGCCTAGCTTTGAATCTGCTATTGGCCGCCTTTCCAGCCCTATGGTCGTTGGCGGTAGCCGCGATTACCGCGATTACCGCCTATGCCCTCTACCGAGCTACCCTGGCCCCCAAGCTGGCCTTTGGCCCAGCCATCCGGGTATTTTTGCTGGTTTTAGGGCTGGTTGTGGGCGGCCAGCTCTAGGGCGGTGTAGCTCTATTCTTCACTGAGTTTTAAGGAGGCAGCGTATGGTTTCAATGCATCCCCAGGGGGAAAAAATCACCTTGGCAAACGCCAAGCCCTTTATTGCGGCGGCGATTGTACTGGCCATTGGGCTATTGGCCCTCGACGATCAGAGGCTGGGCGGCTGGTTGCAGGCCGCTGGTCCCCAGAGCGCTGAGGGATGCGAAAAGATTGTGCAGAGCAATTCTCAGTTGAGCCGTGAGCAGCTCGCTCAGCTGCTGGTCGTGCCCGAGCGTGACCCAAAAGCAAACGTACGCAAGATTGTTGCCGAACCCTACTGTAGTCTCCCTCAGCTCCAGGTGCGCTCCGGGGTGGTCTCCGAGCGCGAAGCATACCCGATGGCATGGGATCCAACCGTTCAGCTAGTGATTTTATACGAAAATGACGAGTACGCTGGCTACCGCTTTCGGTTTCAGTAGTGCCCTACTGCTGATCGGCCAGTTTGGCTGGCGACCTTTATACCCTTGGGCAAGAGGCCAGTTTTCTCCGCAGTTTTCGCCCTTGGGCAAACGCTCCCTGGAGCTTGGTCGACTGGCCCTCAGTCTAGGGTTAGGCATGCTGCTGCTGGGTCTGGCCGGTTGTAGCAGGCTGACGCCAATGGTGCCCCGTCAGATTGTGCTAAAGCAGGCCTGGGAAATTGAATCGGGCGATCGCGTAGCTGGGCAGTTAGTTACTGGCAGCCTGGGCGATATTTCAATTCGGCTACAGGGTGCTCGGCTGCGCGCTCCATTTACCGGTCAGGTAGAGCTAGCAGCAAAGGGATTTAACTGCATTTACTTTTCCAGCCCAGAGGTACCGGCCTACCTATTTCGCTACTGCGGTGTCAGCCATCCCCAGGTGGGACCCGTTGAGGCCGGAGCGGTTATGGGGCGCGGGCGCTATATCCACTTTGCCACCCTGCGACGCCAGCCCGATGGTTCGTGGGCCATGGTCGAGCCCTCCGATCGCGTGCTGGAGCGATCGCTCAATCGACCACCACCACGCCTACCGTTCTAGTCTCAGCCGCGCTGTTTTAGAACTCCAATCCTTTAAGCCTGCATCCCCCGGCAATTTATCCCCTTCTGCCCCATGAAGCTACATCCCACCCTCCTAGCCGCCAGTGCCCTGTTGGCAGTACTTTGCCCTAATGCGGTGCAGGCCGAAGACGGCATTTTAAGCTTTGAGCTCGCGCCACCTCAGTGGGTAGAGCCGCCGCCGGTGGCCGAGGCCATCGCCCCAGTAGTAGACAATGCCAACCAGCCCCTGCCCATTCCAGCCCAAGCCGCCAAGCCGCCGATGCGCTACCACTCTCCCCAGCAGCTGCCAGCGGGGGTATATCGGCGCGGGGTCGCCGTAGCGCTGAACGATAGCACGTCGGCCACGGCGCTGCTGC
Source organism: Leptolyngbya sp. (assembly GCA_003249105.1). GTDB lineage: Bacteria > Cyanobacteriota > Cyanobacteriia > Phormidesmidales > Phormidesmidaceae > Nodosilinea. The sequence goes on from QBLT01000023.1 coordinate 20,062, forward strand.
CCCCAGCTCCGCCACCACCTCTGACCCCGGTCATGGTGGCCGTCGCTCCTGAACCAGTCGCCCCTGACCCCGAGGTTGCACCCCCGCAGGAAACTCCGCTGCTAGCCCTTGATTTTGGGCTAGAACCATCCGCAGCGGTGCTGATGGCTCAGGCCAAACTGGCCGAGCCCAAAGCCATCCCTAATCCATTGCCGAGCTTGTTTGAAGGCAACTCAGACTCTCTAGTAGCCAGGGCAGTGGGCAGCGCTGAGGGCACCCGCACCCCTAACGGCGCAATTAATCCTGCCTATTTTGGCCACACCGACCCCGGCAACCGCGTGTGGAATATGGGCACGTTCTCCTATCAACACGGGGCTCAAACTCCTGAAGAAGCCGACCAAAAACAGCTAGCCCGGCTGCAAAATCAAGGGGATGTGCTGCGCCAAAGAGCCCTCAAGCACGGGCTTAACCTCACCCTTGAAGAAACCCTCAACGGGCTAGACCTGGCCAACCAGTCACCTTTGGCCGCCATCGGGCGGGTGGGTTACATTGAGCGTCTCGCTGAAGCGAAGGCAAACGGATACGAGGGCTCTGAGGCCATTTTGGTGGCTCGCACCCGTTCTTATATCAACCCCAATACCGGACGCTGGAACGCCCCTGGGTTGGGTAACACCGAAGCCAGCATTCGCCGTGACCAGCAGCGCCGAGCCAATGCCGTGGCCCAGGCGATCGCCGCCTATGAGGCCGAAAATCCTGCCCTTCAGGCCCAAACCTGGGTGCTGACGCCCGCCCCCGAGACTGAAACCCTGGTAGCGTTAGACGCCCCTGAGGCAGAGCCGGTGGACGAGATACTGCAAATGTGGACTTCTCCCAGTGACCCCGTGGCCCAAGCTGAACCGGCCAACGAGGCGATCGCCGCTGCGCCCGACCCGGCTGAAACCAGTGATGCCGATCCGCTGGCAGCGCTATGGCAGGTCACGGTTGAACGCTTCTCCCAGGCGGCGTTTCCATCGGGGGCTGGCACCTCACCGCAGACAGCCTCCCTGGCTAACGTCCTGTTTAATCGGGGCGATTCTGCTACCCAAAATGCCGTTCCGGACAATGACGAGGCAGCCACAGCTCCATCGTCAGCACCGATCGGCAGTAGTGATAGCGCGCCCGCTGTCGACGAGACGCTACCCATCCCAACAGCGGCCGCGGAGAATAGCGAGCAGCCTGCACCAGACTTGATACCGTCTGCCGCTGCACTCCCAGCAGAAACAGTAATCGAGCCAGCTGCGATCGCCTCGCCATCCTGGGCCAATGCCAGAGAAGGTAGCCAGGCCGTTGCTCCTATCACCACCACATCCCCTGTGCCCGGAGCGTTTCCCGACAGTACGGTCTATATACCTCAGGCCGCCGTTGCAGAACCCGATGCGCCGACAGCGATCGCGCCTCAGACATCCCCTGAGTCTCCAGCGATCGAGGCTACCGCCCAGCCAGAGGTCGAACAGCCAGAGGTCTTAGAAGCCATAGATGTCTCAGGAGTACCGACGGCTGTTCCAGAGGCCGAGCCCCAGGCCCTGCCCTCCGAGACCGCCGTCTCGGACAACGCGGCAAGTGCCCCTGAGCCAGAAAAGCCCCTAGGGTTTGAACAGGTCAGCTCAGACGATCTGTCACTGGGGACTTCTCCTGATTTAGCGCCGCTAGGGCAAGAGGCGATCGCCCCACCCGATGCAGAACCAAGCCAGGCGATTACCCCAGATGCTGCTCGAGAAGGTGCATCAGCCCAGTAACGATGGTGATGGGATGGCTTTATTGCATTTGCGCCTGCTCACGTAGCAGGGGTCTGAGGCAATCTCTAACGGTGCTGGCGTAGTAGGCTTGGGGTTCTACTTCGGAGAGCATTTCAACGATTTCTCCATTCAAGAGCGCCGCCCCGCGATCGCTGAGAATGCCCGCTGCAATCATCGTTGAATCACATCCACGAAGCCCTGGATGCCGACCTTAAACTGGCGGATTTGGCGGCGATCGCCGGTCTCAGCCCCTTTCATCTCAGCCACCAGTTCAAGCAGGCGATGGGGGTAGCCCTCTACCAGTACGTGCTGCAACAGCGAGTCGAGCGGGCTAAGCAGTTGTTGCAACAAACCAACCACGCCATTGTGGAAATTGCCCTGCTCTGTGGGTTCAACAGCCATAGCCACCTGAGCAAACAGTTTCGCCAGGCCACCGGCACCACCCCCAGTGCCTATCGAGCGATCGTGCAGTAACCTACCCCAGATTATCCCCTACATAAAAACCTGGAGATTGGCCTATGGTGCGTACCGCTTTGTCATCTCCAGCATCTCTGTCTGTGTGCCACTCACGCCCTCGCCCTGAACGCTAATCCGGTAGCGCATCGGCGATAGATAACTCTGAATTTTGTACCTTCGGCACTGTAAGTGCAGCATGCTCAGGGCCACCTGGCGATCGTCGTCGAGGCAGTCGAGATAGTCGCTAAAGCCCAGAAAAGCGAGACGGTAGAGCAGATGACGGCTAAACGGAGCCTTAAAATAGCCGCCATGCACATCGCGTCTGCTAGTGGCATAGTCAAAGGTCAGCAACAGATAATCAATGGGTTTGAGCACCACCCGACCTAGGGCACGGGTCAAGATTCCCTTGGGCCGGGTGGTGCAAGTTTCATTCTCCATATTGTACTTAATGTCGGTGTAGTCGGTGCAGTCAAAATAGGTAAAATAATCGGCTAGTACAACTGGGACAAAGTCTCGATTAACCTGTTTTCTGAACAAGCTGGCCATGGTGGTCACTCCCCCGACATGAAACCGCTGAGCGGTAAGAAATAGGTTATCCATGACACGTTCCTTCGATTTAATGAACGCCTCTCCTATAGGCAAATCGACCGGAAAGTCGTTGTCTACCGCGTCTAAATTGATGATCCCATAGTCGCTGGCGGTGCCCGTCTGGTTTTGCAACGCCACATTACCTAAACGATAGCCCCGCTCCTGGGTTTTGCTTGGAAAGGCAATATAGTTGGCCGCCGTTGAGGCAATGCGGAGGGCAATATCACCCTCGCTAGAAAACAGGTACGATTCAGCAAACTGTTCTAGAGACGAAGCTAAAACATTCGCCCGGCTTGACACAATGGTCAACACTGGAATATCAGGGGAGGCCAAAATTAGCCGCTCTAGTTCATATACATTGCCTAAATTGCGAGGGCGAATCTTAGGCTCAAATATATCTGACAAAAGGCGAACCGCTTTGGTAACTACAAAGCCACCCATGCTATGGCCAATAAAGCTGAGCTTGACTTTATTGTGGTTGGGCTGGGTCCAAATCTTTCGGGCTTGGGCTAAGACTGCTAGTTGTTCCTTCATACGGCGGTCATACATACGGCGGTCATAGTGAGGAAAACGCTTTTCTACAAGAGAAAGCTCTTCTGCAACAGTGCGCCGCAAAATGGCTTGGTCAACCTCATGCAACAGTTCAACTAGGTCTAGAACTCCAAAATTATCCGCCCGGTAGCTATCGCGAAAATATTCTACCAACCGCAACACAACCAGGGCCACTATGAGCATTCCCAGGGCAAAGAACAATATCAGCAGTAAGGCAACCAAAAAGCCTGAAATAGAGGGCTGAAAGTTGGTAAACAGCTCAAAAAACAGCAAGGCCAGGGCAGCCGTACCCCCGGTCATAAGCAGACCCCGAGGCACTGGTGGCAGTGCCTCTAAGGCTTCAAAGATTTTTTTGGGGTTTAGGTCTACGTTCTGAGAGGGCCAGCGATAGCCGATAAAAACCCGGTTGGAGGAATCACTAACTTTCGCATCGTGGTGGTTGACATACTTGAAAATGTCCTTATACCAAGCTTCTACCCCTTTGAGATCGGTGTTGTAGCCATGCACAGTAATGACTAACTCGGCATTGCCATGGGTGTTGCCCTCTACATCCATAGCCATCATTCGACAGAGGTGGTCAGCGATCGCGTCAATGCCTTGTTTCGCCTGCTGCTGAATTTCAATGTTGCCTTCTTCGGCATCTTCAATATTCGCTGGGGCGTTACTCATAACAAAGTAGCCAGGGATTTTGCCCTCAGTACCTAAGGGATCGTCTATCTCTACAATGCGGGCTAGGCTCTCATTCTCAAAGACAAATTTTTGAATGATGAAGGGAAGCATACTTATAAATACCCTGGGCGATTAAAGCAGATGTTTCAAGAGAATAATCGATGGCCCCAGCCCTAAAGCCTAGGGTTTACGAAAAGTAGACTACAGGCTCTCCTGAGCGCTTTACGCAATCAACGCACAAAAACGAGCTTTTAGGGAATCCAAGAATTTCGCCAGATGCCGCCCCCGCGCCTACCTAGCTACCGCGCAGTCACTGACCCCAGATATTCCCCCCCGGAAAAAAATCCTTGCCAAGGATGCGAACTCGACCTTATGGTCCAGTCACGGTGAGATTCTGGACAAGTATCTTGTAGAAACACTCTTCCCGTGACTGACTCCGTGACTAAATTTGTGCTCTACAGCAAGCCCGGCTGCCACCTGTGCGAAGGGCTCGAAGAAAAACTCGCTGCCGCCGCCCACCTACCCTTTGAGCTAGAAGTGCGCGACATCACCACCCGCGACGAGTGGTTTCAGCGCTACCAGTACGAGATTCCGGTGCTGTGCTGCGTGCGCGAGGGTGAGTCTGGTTCCCAAGAAATTCCCCTGCCGCGCCTGTCGCCCAGAGCCCCCCAGGCCAAGGTGGAGCAATTGATACAGACTTATGTGGGCCAGAGTAAGGCAGAATAGGGCAACTTCGATGATGTGAGGAGTTGCTGACATGAAGCTGCGCCAACTGCTTGAGGGCCTGCCCACTGGACTGATCGATGCCGGATTCACGCTAGCGGAAGGGAACGATCCTGACATCAAGGGACTGTGCACCAATTCCCACGCCTGTCAGCCGGGGGATGTGTTCATTGGCATGCCCGGCACCCGAGTCGATGGCGGCGAATTTTGGCCCAGCGCCGTGGAAGCGGGGGCCGCAGCGGCGTTAGTCTCCACCCTGGCCCTAGCGAACCGCCCTGTAGAAGGCGATGCCTGCGTGGTGCCGATGACGGATATGTCGGTGGCCTGTGCCGAAGTGGCGGCACGGTTCTACAACTACCCGGCTAGACAGATGGGGCTGGTGGGGGTGACGGGCACCAACGGCAAAACGACGACGACTCACCTGATTGAGCATTTGTTGAATGCGGCGGAGCAGCCCACGGCCCTGCTGGGAACGCTCTACACCCGCTGGCCGGGGCACCAGCAAACCGCCCTCTACACCACCCCCTTCGCCGTAGACCTCCAGGCGGAATTGGCAAAGGCGCGAGACGCGGGCTGTCGCTACGCGGTGCTAGAGGTTAGCTCCCATGCCCTGGTTCAAAAGAGGGTCTGGAGCTGCCCCTTTGAGGTGGCCGTGTTCACCAACCTGACTCAGGATCACCTCGACTATCACCGCGACATGGAAGACTACTTCCAGGCCAAGGCGCTGCTGTTTAGCGAGGCGTATCTGGCGGGCCGCGCGGTGGTGAATATCGATACGCCCTACGGAGAGAGACTGGTCGCTCAGCTCCCTAGCGATCGCGTCTGGACCTACAGCACCCAAAATCCTGCTGCCGACTTGTACACCGGAGATCTCACCTGCCAGGCCAACGGTGTGACGGGAATCCTGAAGACTCCGGCAGGCACCGTGCCCTTTAGCTCGCCGCTGGTGGGGCAGTTTAACCTGGAGAATTTGCTGGCGGCGGTGGGGGCGGCGCTGCACCTGGGCGTTGCCCTAGAAACGATCGCCGCCGCCCTGCCCAGCTTTGGCGGCGTGCCGGGGCGCATGGAGCAGGTGAAGGTGTCTGAAAACCAGGACATCAGCGTGATCGTAGACTATGCTCACACGCCGGATAGCTTGAAGAGTTCCCTCACGGCGGCGCGGCCCTTTGTGCCGGGGCGGCTGATTTGCGTGTTTGGCTGCGGCGGCGATCGCGATCGCACTAAGCGCCCTCAGATGGGCCGCATCGCCTACGAACTGGCCGATCTGGTCGTCGTCACCTCCGACAACCCTCGCACCGAAGACCCTGAGCAGATTTTGCGAGATGTGGTGGCGGGCATTCCGGCGGAACTGGGGGAAGATCAGGTGGTGGGCGATCGCGCGATCGCCATTCAGTCCGCCATTGACCTAGCCCAGCCGGGGGATGGCATTCTAATTGCGGGCAAGGGCCACGAAGATTACCAGATTCTCGGCACCGAAAAAATTCACTTTGACGACCGCGAACAAGCCCGCCATTTCCTTGAAAAACGGTATATGAGCTGACATTTTTGCCCTGAAATGGCGGCGTTATGTGAACACACGCAACATTCCCCCCGCCATTTTCAGTGGTTAAAGATACCCTAATAAGTGTTAGTGCTGATCTGGTTTTGGGTAGGCGCTAGCCTGGCCCTGGCCCGTTGGAGCACTATGCAGTCTTACCAAGAACAAGAGGTGTCGCTGCACCGGCTTCTACAGCTTACTGCGGCAGCCCCAGACTATGTCCAGGTCAAACCCAAGGGGTTTAAGGCGATTCTACAGTCAACGGTAGAGTTTCTCGAAGCCCACGACATTCAGGCTTACCTGTTAGTCAAACTGCCGGTGGGCGACCCCTGGAATGAGGACGTGCTGCGCTATGGCCAAGGGCTGGTGCTGCCCCATCGGGTGTTGCGGTTTGCGCGCCCTGATGCAGAGTCGCCCAACCTAGGCAACGAGGTGGTAGTGCCCCTGCCCGATAGCCACACCTGGCGTGGTGACTACTTTGTGGTGGTGCAGTCTGAGTCCTTTGCGGCCATGCTGGTGGCCCATCGGTTACAGCCGCTCTCCGCTACTCCCCCCAGTGAGAGTCAGCGGCTGAGCGAGGGCCAGCGCGATCCTGAGGATGACGATGAGGCCTCACCGCCCTTAGAAGAAGCGACGGCGGCGCGATCGTCGTACCTATCGGTGTGCTGTTCTATCAACCCCGACCTCGTGGCAACCGTGGTCAGCGCCATTCGCCGCCAGATCGATCAGGGCCTGGGCACTGCCAATACCGGGCTTGATCTAGCTGCCCTGACCCAGCAGTGGCCCCAGCTGCGGCCTGCCCAGTCCCTTACCCCGGCCTACCTCAGCCTGGTCGATCGCTGGCTCAACTGGCAGCTCAAGCGCCAGGAAAACCTGCGGCAGTCGGCCTCAACCTACCGCCGTCAGGCGCTCAACATGTCGAGCCTGTCATCCCAAAACGAGGTGTTGATCAACACCCTGCGCCTCAAGGATGACTTTCTCAACACGGTGGGCCAGGAACTGCGCACTCCCCTCACCACCATCAAAACCGCCCTCACCCTGCTCGACTCGCCCCATCTAAAGCCTCCCCAGCGCCAGCGGTACATGGAAATGATCAGCCATGAGTGCGATCGCCAGAGTGCGCTGATCAGCGGCGTACTCAACCTGCTGCAAATGGAGACCAGTGTTAGCCAGGCCCAGCTTGACCCGCTAAATTTGTCGGAAACCGTGCCTCCGGTGGTCAGCACCTACCAGCCCCTGGCCGCAGAAAAGGGCGTTATGCTGGCCTACACCATCCCCAGCCAGTTACCCCCAGTACTGTGCCCTGACAGCTGGCTGCGCCAGGTGATGATTCACCTGCTGAACAACAGCCTGAAATATACTCCCAGCGGTGGCCAGGTTTGGGTGACGGCCTCTAGCACCGCAGACCATGCCGAGATTGAAGTGCGCGATACCGGTGCCGGCATTTCGGCCAGCGATCTGCCCCACATTTTTGAGCACTTCTACCGAGGCCGCAATCTGCCGCCCGACGAAACAGAGGGAGCAGGGCTAGGGCTGTCAATTGTGCAGCAGCTGCTGTTGTACTGTGGCGGCACCATTGTCGCCCGCAGCCAGCCCGACGAAGGCACGACGATGGTGGTGCGGCTGCCCATTCACCACCGCCGACCCTGACCGTTAGAATGTGTGCTTTGAGCGGCGAATTTTTCTTTGACCTTACCTAAATCTGCGTCGGCTGACCCCGGCGATCGCCCTGACACCAGGCTGGGGACGATTTATGCTCTGCTAGCCTATAGCACCTGGGGGTTACTACCCATCTACTGGAAGCTGTTGGGCGCTGCCTCTGCTGTGGAGGTGCTCAGTCACCGCATGATCTGGTCGGCGGTGTTTTTAGTTGGTATTTTGCTAGTGCAGCGGCGGCTGGGGGATTTGCAACTGCTGTTGCGATCGCCCAGCAAAGTACTGGTGCTGCTGCTCACCGCCAGCCTGTTGACCTTTAACTGGGGGCTGTATATCTACGGAGTAAATAGCGATCGCGTCGTCGAAGCCAGCCTGGGTTACTACATCAACCCGCTGGTGACCGTGCTGCTGGGGTTTATCTTCCTCAAAGAGCGCCTGTATCGCGGGCAGCAGGTGGCCGTGGCGCTGGCGGTGGTGGGGGTAGGCTACTTCATCTGGCAGCTAGGCACTGTGCCGTGGATTGCCCTGGCCCTAGCCATTTCCTTCGCGTTTTACGGCCTGCTGCGCAAGGTGGTGGCGGTGGCCCCGCTGGTGGGCCTAGCGGTTGAAACGCTGCTGATTACCCCCCTAGTGCTGCTGGTGGTGAGCTGGCTCGCCGTCAGTGGACAAGGGCATTTTGGGGAAAGTTTGCCCATTACCCTGCTGTTTATCGGGGCTGGGGTGGCAACGTCGATGCCGCTGCTGTGGTTTAACAAGGCGGCCAAACAGCTGACCCTCGCTACCCTGGGCTTCTTTCAATACCTGGCCCCGTCGCTATCGCTGCTGCTGGGTGTGTTTGTTTACGGCGAGCCCTTTACGAATACCCACCTGGTAACCTTTGGCTGTATTTGGTCTGCCCTGTTAATTTACTCGGTATCTTCCTTGCGGGCTAAAAGGCAAGACATGAAAGGGAACGCTTCCGGAACCTAAATATTATGGGCAGTTGATCTGTGTGGCGTTCCTTTGCCCGTTGTTCATGGTTTCAACAACCCAACCGTAGGTGCCGTCGTTCATAGTTACCTCAAGCCAGGAAAGACTATTGCTGGGGACTGTGAGGGGTGGATTGGTGGAGGCAACAAAGATGTCGTTCGTCCTGTAGGTAAGAATGCCATTGTCGTTCAAAGATCGCGTGGGTCTGACCCTAAGATCCACATCGGCACGAAAACAGACCCTACTTACAGGCGATATAGGGCTACCGCAGGGTCCCAACACCCCGGAACTAATCCATCCAACAGGCTGTGCCTGTCCCAGACGGAAAAAGTCATTTTCTATAAAGATTTGAGCCCGGCCTAGTAAAACAACTCCGGTTAGCCTGACTCTCTGGCCCGCGTCCAGAGTGCCCAATCGATTGGCGATCGGCCATAGATTAGTGTTGTCAAAAACTGCGGCTCTTTGGTTGACCTGGCGGCACGCTCGAATTTTATCCTGGTCTTCTTGCAGACCTGAGACGACGCTTTTAGGGCTTTGGGCCAGGGCCGACGGCACTAACCCAGCAGCGACAGTGGCGATCGCAACTAGTGGTCTGTCAAGATAAGATTTTGGGATAGAGGGCGTGCAGTTTATGCCGGGCATCGTGGATGTTGAACTGCCAGAGAACGCCTCGTTGGCGTTGATTGGTGGCCTGGGTCCAGGCTTGGGCTTCAGCTTGGAGGGTGGCTAACTCACCGATACGTCGTCCGGCGAGACATTGACGGGTAAAGGCACTCAACTCGCTCTCGGCGATGTTGAGCCAACTGCCATGCTTGGGAGTGTAATGAAACTCTAGACGCAGAAGATAAGCCCGAGCCTCGGTGGCTGAAAAGGTGTCGTAAAACGCGCCCGGCGTGTGGGTATTGAGGTTGTCGCAGAC
>QBLT01000240.1 GCA_003249105.1 Leptolyngbya sp.
CCCCATCACCCCTTCCGCCAGCCAGTTCATCTGCTCTAGCTCCACCGCCGTCTGCCCCAGCTCTTTGCCGCCAGCGATCACGGTCTTGCCCTTGTTATCTTTGATTTCGCCTTTGTAAATCACCAGTTCCCCAGAGATGAGCTGGGCCTGGGCCGCCTCTGCGGCCTGCTGGGCCTCGGCACTCACCGCCGGGCCAAAGGGCGACAGCTTCAAAAAGCCATCCTTAAAGCCGCCCCGCACCAGGTGGGGAATGCCGCCGTTCATCAGGGTTTTGCCCTCCTGCATGAGGCTGATGTAGTTTTTGTACACGTTTGACCAATCCCACTCGGCCCCGGTGAGGTAGCCCTGGGGGGCCAGTTCGGCCTGGTTGGCGTGGTAGCCCGTGGCAAAAATGCCGCGTCGCTCGGCGGTTTCAATCACCACCTTGGGGCTGTCAACGTGGCAGGTGAGCACGTCAACGCCCTGGTCGGCCATGCTGTTGGCGGCCTCGGCCTCGCGCACCGGGTCGGCCCAGTCGCCGGTAAAGATCACCTGGGTAGTAACGCTGGGGTCGATGCTGCGCGCCCCCAGGGTAAAGCTGTTGACGTTGCGCAGCACCTGGGGAATGGGCTTGGCGGCAATGAACCCCAGCCGCTTGCTGTTTGAGGCGTGGGCGGCGACAACGCCCGCCACGTACTGGGCTTCGTCGATGTAGCCAAAGTAGCTGCCCACATTCTCGGGGTGAACGCCCTCTTGATACAGACCGCCGCAGTGGAAAAACTGCACCTCGGGAAAGTCTTTGGCCAGGGCCAGCACGTGGGGGTCAAAGTAGCCAAAGGAGGTGGCAAAAATCGCCGTGGCCCCGTCGAGGTCGATCATGCTGCGGATGGTTTCCTGCACCGCGTTGGTTTCGGGCACGCTGGCTTCTTCGGAGGTTTTGACGCCCTCGATCGCATCCAAACTGGCGCGGCCTTCGGCGTGGGCTTGGTTGTAGCCGTAGTCATCCTTGGGGCCGACATAGATAAACCCGGCGGTGAGAGTGTCGCTTCCCCCCGCCGCTGTGGGGGAGGTGCTACAGGCACTGAGCTTGACCGTCAGGCCAAAGGCCCCGGTGGCCAGCAATCCCCGGATTGCCTGGCGACGGGTCACCTGAAACGTTGGTTTCCGCATGGGGGATTCTCCTTAGTTGAGGGTGAGAGACAGTTAGGGTGAAGCGCTGAATGTTAAGGAGAGACTACCAATGCAGGCTAGGTCGGGAGGTGCGAGAAAAGTTCGCCAAAAGTGCGTTTCTAAGCAAGGAGCCTTTGGCCTAGCGGACGAAATGTTACTCAAGGTACAAAGTTGGGGGTAGGGCTTGGCTAGGATCAGCTCCAGAGAACTGCCCCTAGGCCCTACGCCGCTTCAGTTTTAGAGCAGCCAGTAGCATTGGATACACCACCATGACCGACGACGATGCGTTAGGACTGGTTGAGCGGGTTTTGGCCAAGCGTGGGGTAGCGCTTAGCCCGCTGCAGGCGACGTTATTTCGGCAGGCCTGGGGCGATCGCACCTACCAAGACACGGCCCTGGCCCTGGGCTACGAGGTGGGCTACATCAAGCAGATGGGGTCTGACCTGTGGCAGTGCCTCTCTGAACACCTGGGCGAAAAAGTTACCAAGCGCAATCTGCGGGCGGTGCTGGCCCGCCAGCTCAAGGCCCTGGCGGTCAAAGACCCTGAGCTGGCGGCCAGCAGCCCCACTGCTGCCCCTTTTCGCCGCCGCCGCGACTGGGGCGACGCCGCCACCGCCACGGTGTTCTACGGCCGCACCGACGAGCTGGCGCAGCTGCAAGACTGGGTGGTGGCCGATGGCTGTCGGCTGGTGGGGCTGTTTGGCATGGGGGGCATCGGCAAAACCACCCTGGCGGTCAAGCTGGCTCAGCAGGTGCAAGACCGCTTTGAGGTGGTGATCTGGCGATCGCTGCGCCATGCCCCACCGGTCAACGACCTGCTCAAAGACCTGCTGGGGGTGCTGTCGCCGGGGGCCAACGTCGCCGCTGAGTTTGACGGCCTGCTGCGATCGCTGCTCGATCAGCTGCGCCAGCACCGCAGTCTGATCGTGCTCGACAACGGCGAAACGATTTTGCAGCCGCGCGATCGCACCGGCACCTACCAGCCAGGCTACGAAAACTACGCCCAGCTCTTCTACAGCCTGGGCAATGTCGATCACCCCAGCACCGTCGTGCTTACCAGCCGCGAAAAAATCAAAGAGATCGCCCAGCAGGAGGGGGCGACCCTACCGATTCGCTCGCTGCGTCTGGGGGGGCTGTCGCCCCGAGTCGGCCAGTCCATCTTCCAGGCGCGGGGCCAGTTCATCGGTAGCCCCACCGACTGGCATCGCCTGGTCGATCACTACGCGGGCAACCCCCTGGCCCTCAAGATGGTGGCCGCTGTGGTGCAAGACTTCTTTGACGGGCAGCTGGGGCCGTTTGTGCAGATTTTGGCCCAGGGCGACTCGGTGTTTGGCGACATTCGCGACCTGCTGGCCCACCAGCTCGATCGCCTCACGACCGTCGAGCAGCAGGTGATGGCCTGGCTCGCCATTCACCGCGAGCCCGTTACCCTGGCGCAGGTGCGCGCTTATCTGGTGGAGCCGTTGGCCCTAGGCAAGCTCATCGAAGCTCTCACCAGCCTAGAGCGGCGATCGTTGATCGAGCGCGACACCCCGCGAGCCAATGCTCGCAGCACGCGCTTTACCCTCCAGCCCGTGGTGATGGAATACATGACCGACTGGCTGGTGGAGCAGGTGAGCCAGGCTATTCTGGCACCGCCAACGATCGACCCCGGCCCGCTGCACACCCACGCCCTGGTTTTGGCCCAGGCTAAAGACTATATTCGCGACAGCCAAACCCGGCTAATTTTGCAACCGGTGCTAGAACGGCTGCGGCTGCGCCCTGACAGTTTGGCCCAGCGCCTGCGCTACCACCTCGACACCTGGCGCGGGCAGAGTTTGCCGAGCTACGCCTGCGGCAACCTGCTCAATCTACTCCAGCAGGCCGAGATTTCCCTGGCGGGCTGGGATTTTTCTGAGCAGACGATCTGGCAGGCCTATCTACAAGACAGCACCCTGCACAACGCCAATTTTGCCCAGGCCGACCTGTCGCGATCGGTCTTTAAAGACACCTTTAGCCAGGTGCTGGCGATCGCCTTTAGCCCCGACGGTCAGCTGTTGGCAGCCAGCGATGTCAGCTACGAAATTCATCTGTGGCGAGTCAGCGATGCCCAGCCCGTGCTCACCCTTCAAGCACAGGACGGCTGGTGCTGGGCAGTGGCCTTTAGCCCCAACAATCAAACCCTGGCCAGCAGCGCCAACGGCACCATCGACCTGTGGGATCTCAAAACCGGTGATCGCTACGGCCAGCTCAAAGACTTCTCTAGCCGGGTTTTTTCCCTCGCCTTCAGCCCCGACGGGCGCTTTCTGGCCAGCGGCTGCGAAGACCACCAGATTCGCCTTTGGGATGTGCGGACTCAAACCCTGGTTCAAAGTCTGGTGGGCCATACCGACGAAGTGCGATCGGTGGCGTTTTCGCCCCAGGGCTACCTGCGCAGCGGTTTGAATTTGAGCGATGCGCCCGGCGTTCCCTGCCAGAATCGCTCCGCACCCCTGGCCAGCGGCAGCTACGACGGCACCCTGCGCCTGTGGGACTTAGCCAGCGGTGACAGCACCGTGATGGCAGCCGGGTCACCCGTGTGGTCGATCGCCTTTAGCCCCGACGGGCAAACCTTGGCCAGCGGTCACTACAACGGTCGCATCGGGATCTGGGATGTTGCCACCCAGGCACCGGTACGATGGTGCCAAACTGAGCCAGCGGTGCGATCGCCAAGTTCTCCCCAGGTGGTGCGCTCCGTAGCTTTTAGCCCCGATGGACGCACCCTAGCCAGCGGCGGCGATGACCAGATCCTGCGCCTGTGGAACTGGCAGACCGCGCAGGTCACATGGTCGGTCAAGGGTCACAGCAGCTGGATCTCAAACGTTGCCTTCAGCCCCGTAGGCGGCACATCCGCCGAAGAGAACGGCTATATCCTCGCCAGCGCTAGCGAAGATCAGTCCGTGCGCCTGTGGGATAGCCAGGCCCACCAGCCCCTGCGGGTGCTGCGCGGCCACAACAGCGGTGTGTGGTCAGTAGCGCTACATCCCCAGGGCAACTACCTGGTCAGCGGCGGCCAAGATCGCCAGGTGCGCCTTTGGCCCCTAACGCCCCAACCGTCTGCCCCCCCGGCACCGCGCACCTTTGGCGGGCACGATGGCTGGGTCTTTGCCGTAGCGGTCAGCCCCGATGGCCGCTGGATTGCCAGCGGTGGCGAAGATCGCACCGTGCGCCTGTGGGATAGCGAAACCGGGAACTGCCGGGCCACCTGGGCTGACCACAGCCATGAGGTCTGGGCCTTGGCCTTTTGTCCTCGGGGTGAGCCAGGGGGCGATCGCCTGGCCAGCGGCAGCCTCGACGGCACCATTCGCCTGTGGGATATTGACCGCCAAGTGGGCTGCGGCATTCTCACAGGGCACACCAGCGGCGTGTGGACGTTGGCCATCAGCCCCGACGGTCGCCGCTTGGCCAGCGGTAGCCAAGATCAAACCGTGCGCCTGTGGGATCTTGAGTCTCAGACCTGCCTGCAAATTTTGCCCTGCGAGGGCAGCTGGGTGCGGGGGCTGGCCTTTAGCCCCGACGGTCGGTTCCTCTCCAGCGGCGGGTCTAACGGCTACGTGATGCTGTGGGATTTGAAACTGGGCCACCGCACCGTCATCGGCACCCACCCCAGCCTGGTGCTGGCCGTGGCCTTTAGCCCCGATGGTCACTGGCTGGCCAGCTGCGGCGGCGACACCACCATCAAGCTGTGGAACCTGCGCAGCCGCCCCCACCAGACCCAGTGCCATCAAACCCTGTGCGGCCACGATAGGTGGGTGCGATACATTACCTTCAGTGCCGATGGCGATCGCCTGATCAGCTGTAGCCAAGACGAAACCATTCAGGTTTGGCAGAAAGTACCGACCCCCGACGGCTTTATCTACTGCCACGCCCAAACGCTGCGGGTGCCCCGTCCCTACGAAGGCATGGCGATCGCTGGGGTAACCGGCCTCACCACAGCTCAAAAAGCGGCCTTAGTGACTCTAGGGGCCAGCGAAACCCCGGCCCTCAGCCCAACGCCCGCGATCGCGCCGCTGTATCAGCCCTAGAGTAAACTACACTCCAGGCATAACCACTGCCCTATGTTGACCCAGAGGTGGCCATGACATCTGAATTTGCCGTCGGCGATCGCGTTCGCCTTGCTGCCCTGCCCCCCTATTTCAAAACCGCCGACCCCATGCCCATGCTGCGGCCCGCTGATACGGTGCCGCTCGGGGCCGAAGGGGTAATTCTCAGCCGTCGCCCCGGCGGCTACTGGGGCATCAAATTCGATAAAGGGTCTTTTCTAGTGGATAGCCAGTTTTTAGAGCTAGCAGAAACCCCGGCAGACTGAACTACCGGGGTCTACAATCATCCCTTGCCGCTAACTAGGCAGGCGATACTTCAGCAGCGTCGGGCTCAGCGGCAGCGGGGCTGGCTTCGACCGCCTCACCTTCAGCAACAGTCTCACCTTCAGCACCGGTGGTTTCGTCAACCTCGGCTACCGTTTCTTCCGGTGCTGCTTCGGGCTCCTCGACCGCCTCAACCTTAGGCTTGGGCTTGGGGCCGCGCATCAGAGCGGGTGGCACAGAGGGCTTGCGATCGCGCTCATCGCGATCGCGACCTCGACCGCCGCCGCCCGCCCGCTTACCTTTACCCCGAGGGCGATCGTCGCCGCTGCCACCGCCGTCTTCTTTTACTCCCACGGTAATAATTTTTTTCTTGGGCTTCTCAGGGGAAGCATCCGGCGTGTCTGCCATGACTTTACAGTAGTTAACGTCGTGGAGATCTTACCCCGAATCTGGCCCTGGCCCAATCTCGATCTGGCGAGCAGCGGCACCGATCGCTTTGCCAACGCCAACGCCCATAAAATTCCATGACCCACAAAAAAGCCCCCGCTTATCAACAGAGGGGGCTCAAAGCTCAATCGTTGGTCACCCAAGGGGGCTAAGGCAGAGTTGCTCAGGCACTGATCCATCAGTGCCGTGCATCAGTGGCGATGGGAGAATAGCTAGCATTGGCGATGGCTGAGTCAGATGACGCAGCCATCGCCAATGCCCTCAGCGCCAAAAAGTTAGTCGACGACTCGCAGTCTCCCCTGGCTGAGCGCTTCATAAACCCGATTGATAAGGGCGGCATCGTTGGGGCTTAGATCACGCTGAGAAAACATGGCCATCAACTGCTGTTGGTCGTTACGAGTTAGGCGACGGGCCGCAAACATTCGTTCGATGGTCTGCTCAAGGTTTGACATGGTAACGCACTCTGATTGGTCGAACCGTGGCTATTTCGGGGGAATGCATAACACAATCTGAGTGTTACCCCCGAAAACTATAACGCTTTGTATAGTACCTCGATTTTACTGAGGGGTTAAGGGGTCGGCATCGGCGGGATAACCTAGTTCATTGACCAAAAGTTGTGCACCTGAGAGACTATATGTCCGTATTCTCACGGCCACAGCTGGGCGATCGCTCCATAGGCTCCGCCACAGCGCTGCTCTGAAATCAAGAGTTCACCGGGTATACTCGTGCCATAGGGGTATAGAGTCAACAGCTAATGCAATACCTGGCGAAGGTTCAAAAAAAAGCATTTTTGGGCGGTGCAGAACTGCTGCTGCTGGCCGAACAGACCTCTGAATCGACCTGGACGCTGCTGCCCTCAGAACGTCTTGTCGAAACTACCCGCCTCCTCGCCTTTCAGGAGGGCAACCTCGTGCTGGTAGACCTTGACAACCTCAATCAGGTCGCAGCGGTGCAAGACGCTACCCCCTGGGTGCTGGGCTTAGTCGAGCACTATTTGGCCTATGGAGTTACTCCCGAAGCCCTAGAGCAAGAGATTGAGCGAGCCGAACGGTGGCGGCAGTCGCTGACCCTCAAAAGCCAGGAGGTCGATCGCCGCGCCCTCGAAACCGCCGCCCGTCGCGACGAAATTCAAGAGCTAGAGCGTAGCCTGAAGCAGGAACGCGAGGAGTTAGAAACCCGCTGGCAGGCGTTGCAGCAAATGCAGGCGGAAGGGGAAGGTGGGTGACGAGGTAATGGAGTGATGGGTTGATGGGGTAAGGGGGTGATGGCGAAGCTTGCCAGCAGGTTTAAGGGTGATTTTCACGTTCCTCCCCTTCCTATCTACTCGTCAACTCCCCTTCCTATCTACTCGTCAACTCCCCTACTT
>QBLT01000241.1 GCA_003249105.1 Leptolyngbya sp.
GGGTAGGGGAGTGATGGAGTGATGGAGTGGGAGAGTGATGGAGTTAGACAGTGGGAGGGTGGTGGAGTGATGAAATGGTGCGTTCAAAAAACAAAATTTTTTAATTTTTAATTTTGCATTTCACCTACCCCATCACTCCATCACTCCATCACTCCATCACTCCATCACTCCATCACCCCATTACGGTCTACTCCACTCAGCAATATTCCAGGTACTCAGATCCCAGGGGGTGAGGTTGATACCAGTGAGGCGGTTGCTGACGCCGGAGACATCGGCGCGGTGGACGATGGGCATGACGGCGGCATCTTCGATCAGCAAATCGTTCATTTGAATGAACAGGTCTTGGCGCTCTTTGGGGTCGAGGGTGGCGGCGGCCTGTTGCCAGAGGGCGTCGTATTCAGGGTTGCAGTAGCGGGCGTAGTTGCTCTTCGACCAGTTGTTAGCTTTTTGGGCAATTTCGTTGCAGGTGTAGGTCTGCATGTAAGAACCGGGGTCGGGGTTGGTGTTGCCGGTGGCAAACATTTGCAGGTCGGCGGAGAAGCGATCGAGGGTTTCGCGGCTGGCGGGGTCGCCCGAGAAGTAGACGCTGGCGTCGATGCTTTTTAGCTCGACCCCAATGCCAATCTGCCCTAGAGATTGTTTGACAATCTCCTGGGTTTTCTGGCGCACGGGGTTGACCGAGGTTTGAAAGACCACCTGCATTTCTTGTCCGTCTTTGTCGCGGGTGCCGTTGTTGTTGCTGTCCACCCAGCCTGCGGCGTCGAGCAGGGCAGCGGCGGCTTCGGGGTCGTAGTCGTAGCTGGTGTTGGCCGAGGCAAAGGGGTCGGGAGCGACGAGAAAATTGGTGGTGGCTTGCCCGGTGGGGCCGTAGATTTGGGCGGCAATGGTGTCGCGATCGAGGGCCAGATTAATGGCCTGGCGCACCAGGCTATCGCTAAAGAAGGGGTGCGGAAATTCGATGCTGGAGGTCTCACCGTCGGCGGTGGCCTGGTTGGGGTCGGTGAAGTTGATGATGACCCGCTCGACCAGCGAACCAAAGTTGGCCACCACCTCGCCCTGGCCTGCCGCTTCTAACTGTTCAAGAATAGCGGCCTCAACCTGGAGGTTGTTGGCGTAGTCCACATCGCCGGTTTGCAGGACCGCCCGCGCCGCCGAGGTGGCGTCGCCGCCCCCCTTCAGCTCGACGCGGCTGAAGGCGAGCCGGTCGGCGTCGCGGTAGTTGGGGTTGGCCTCAAAGACAATCACGTCGCCGGGGGTAAAGCTGGTGACGCGGTAGGGGCCAGTGCCCACGGGCATGGTGTTGGCGGGGGCCTCGCGCCCGTTGGGGCCGTTGTAGTCTTCAAAGATGTGCTTGGGCAGCACCATGCCCTCGGTGCCAGTGAATACCAAGTACCAGGCGGGGTTGGGCTCTTTAAAGGTGATCTTCACGGTGGTGTCATCGATCGCCTCTACCCGTTCCACCAGCTCGTAGGTGCCTGCATTGACCGTGGCCACCTCGGGGTTGACAATAAACTCGTAGGTAAACGCTACATCCTCGGCGGTGAAGGGGGTGCCGTCTGACCAGGTGATGCCTTCCTTGAGCTTCCAGGTGACGGAGGTGCCGTCGGCGGCCACGCCACCGTTGTCGAGGGTGGGTTCTTCGGCGGCTAAGAACAGCACCATGTTGCCCTCGGCATCAAAGCTGGCGAGGGGTTCGAGGGTAATGCGGCTGGCCTCAGAGTCTTTGAACCCGCTGGAAAAGTGGGGGTTGAGAATGGTGGGGGCCTGCCAGTAGAGCAGTCGCAGGGTGTCGTCAGCGGCGGTGGTGGCGGTGTCAGTGCCGGTTTCAGTTTGGGGATTCTCTGGTGCCCGACAGCCGCTAAACAATAACAAACACAGACCAGCGGCAGCGACGGCACGAACGTTCATGGGCAACTCAATAGAATCCTGGGAACTAGCGATTTGGGGATAGGACTCGCGAGCAGGGTTACACCGCGATGTGAACCCAGCGACCCCACGATCCCCAGGCATTAGCGTAGCGGGTCGGCAAATTGAGATGGTAAGCCAGGATACAAATCTGCTCCCAAAACCAGCACCCGATCTACACCCTCTTGCAGCGAGGGCGGTGCTCCCTGGAGCTGGCGGTGCATGGTGGCAATAATGTCGGCGGGCACCTGGCGCGATCGCCCCCGATTCCGCTCGATCGCCAAGCTCAAAGGCACATCAAACCAGACCAGGGTGATGGGGGCAAAGCCAATTTGGCGGGCGGTGGCGATCGCCTCTCTCCTATGCCGTCGCCTCGCGTTGGTAGCGTCGTAGATCACGCCCTCTAGCTCGCCTTGGTAAATGGCTGCGATCGCCTGCCGCCACTGGATAACCACCTGCTGCCAGATCCGCAGCCAGTCGCCTTGAACCGCTTCGTCGCCGTAAAGTTGGGCGCGAAGGGCATCGGTAGACACAATGCGGTAGCGGGGATTCGCCAAGACAAAATCCCTGGCCCAGGTTGATTTACCGCTGCCGGGAACACCCACCAGCATCAACAGGGGCACAGGGATTTTAGCTTGGGTCACCGGATACCCGGCCTCAGATGATCATGCCGTCGGGAATCACCGCATTCTTTAGCACCACAACAATGCCGCTGCGAATGTAGAAGCCCAGATCTTCGCGCTCGGCCTCCTGCACATTGTCTTTGTTGACGATCTGCACGTTGCGGCCAATGCGGGCATTCTTGTCGATAATGGCGCGGCGAATCACCGAGCCTTCGCCAATACCCATGGGAATTTTGCCCCGAGTCAGGTGCTGACTGCTCTCTGAGAGCGGTTCGTAGTAGTCGGCCCCCATCAGCAGCGAGTCTTCGATCACGCAGTCGGCGTTGATGCGCTGGCGCAGCCCCACCACCGAGTGGTGAATGCGGCAATTTTTGAGAATGCAGCCCTCGGTAATGCTCGACTGGGTAATTTGGCAGTCTTGCAGCTTGTTGGGCGGTAGGTAGCGGGCGCGGGTATAGATGGGCGCATCTTCGTGGTAAAAGCTAAAGTCGGGGTAGGGCTGCTGGGTTAGCGCTAGGTTAGCTTCATAGAACGACTCGATGGTGCCGATGTCTTCCCAATAGCCGTCGAACAGGTAGGCCTGCACGTTGTAATCGCGCGACGAGGCCGGAATAATTTCTTTGCCGAAATCAGTTTGGTCAAGGTTCTTACGCAGCAGGTCGATCAGCACCTGCTTTTTAAACACGTAAATACCCATCGACGCAATAAAGGGCTTCTCGACCGCCTGCTCAGCGCTGAGGCCCAGGGAGGTGGTGTCCACCTTCATCTGCTCTAGAGCTTCACCCTTGGGCTTTTCGCTGAAATCGACCACGCGCCCAGTGCCATCAACCTTCATCAAGCCAAAGTCGGAGGCCTGCTTATAGCCAATCGGCACCACCGACAGCGTGATGTCGGCATTGGTAGCCCGGTGGCGCTGTACAAACAGGCTGTAGTCCATGCGGTAGAGGTGATCTCCGGAGAGGATGATGAAGTCCTCTACATTCCAGGAATCGAACAGCCACAGGTATTTGCGCACAGCGTCGGCGGTGCCCTGAAACCAGCTGGGGCTCTCAGGGGTTTGCTGGGCTGCCAGCACTTCCACAAAGCCTTCGGTAAACTGCGAAAACTGGTAGGCACGACCGATGTGCCGGTTCAACGAGGCGGAGTTGAACTGGGTCAGTACGTAAATTTTGTGGATCTCGGAGTTGATGCAGTTACTTACGGGAATATCAATTAAACGATATTTGCCGGCCAAAGAAACCGCTGGCTTAGCCCGAAATTTCGTTAATGGATAAAGGCGAGTGCCGGCACCGCCCCCTAGAATTATTGCCAGAACTGATTTCACAAGATTCCCTCAATAAGCCCACAAACTGGCTCGTTTTACACCGTCTGTTTCACTTTTCCAGTGTGAGCCTGAGGGTACCGCTTGACAAGGGGTATCCGGAAAGATTGTGACGGAATGTGACCTGCAACACGATAGCGGTTTTTGATGATCCCCATAGGGTGAGCTTAATTCTGAGCTATGGGATATCGGGGGCGCGACAGGGCAAACGCATACTCGGCGAGTAAGGATACTAATGGATATGTTTGACATCGAGGCCTACGGCCAGAGCAAGGTGGATTGGCTGAGCGCCTTTCTGGCGTTGCCGCACGGCATTCCATCCCATGACACGATTAGTCGGCTGTTTGCCCAACTCGACCCTGAGCAGTTGCAAGCGTGCTTTCTGAGTTGAATTCAAACCGTAGCTCAGCTCACGGCAGGAGCGGTCGTCGCGGTGCATGGCAAAACCTTGCGACAATCCTATAACCGAGGCCAGGGCAAAGGAGCCATCCATAGGGTGAGTGCGTGGGCGGCTGAGAATCGCTTGGTGCTGGGGCAAGTGAAGGTGGACGAAAAATCGAATGAAATTACGGCGATTCCTGAACTGCTAAAGGTGCTGGCGCTGAACGGCTGCATCGTCACCCTCGACGCTATGGGCACCCAGAAAACGATTGCCAGACAGATTATCGACCAAGGTGCCGACTATATCCTCAGCCTCAAAGGCGATCACGAGGGGCTGTACAAGGATGTTCAACTGGGCGCGGCAGCAGAACTTCAAGAACATTCCCTACGAGGTTTATCAGACGATTGATAAGGGCCACGGTCGGCTCGAAATCCGGCGTCACTGGTTACTCAACTCCGTTGAGCATCTGGTGGATGCCGACCAATGGGTGGGGCTAAAGCGGGTCGGCTTGATTGAACTTGATTGAATCAGAGCGCCGTCTCCTAGGCCAACCCCCGACGATTACCCAACGCTACTATCTCGTCAGCCTCGATGGTGATGTGGAGCGCTTTGCCCAAGCCACTCGCAGCCACTGGGGCATTGAGAATAATCTTTACTGGTGCCCGGATGTGGCTTTTCATGAGGACGATTCTCGCATTCGCTCCGGCTATGCCCCCCAAAACATGGCCGTCATTCGGCACATCGCCCTCAACCTGCTCTCTCAGGAATCCTCAGCCAAGGTTGGTAAAAAGGCGAAACGCCTTAAAGCAGGCTGGGATAACACCTATCTCACCAAAGTCCTGGCCGCAGCAGGGTGAGTATGCGTTTGCCCTAACCTCTTTAATAACCCCCTTGCCAGAGCAGTACAGGTGCATTAATATTGGTTCATGCGTACTTATGGGTACAACCGTTCCCAACCTTGCGGTGACGGTAGCCTAACGCACCGCTGACCTGATATCCCCCACGAGAGTTTCCTATGACCACGACTACCGCCCCCCGCAGCCGTTCCGCCGCTGGTGCGACTCGTTCGGCCAAGGCTCGCGGCGCCCAGGCGGCTAGCGCCACCATCCCGGTGCTTGCCCTTGATGCCGGCAACTACGACCTCAAATTCTTTACCGGCAGCGGCCACCCCAAGGCCATTCGCTCGGTGCGCTACCAGCTACCCCAGGGGCGCGATGCTGTCAGTTTCTCAGAGGCTTCTCCCCTGATCGAGCTGCCCGACGGTCGCCGCTATCACTTTGGGGCCCAAGCCTACAAGTACCGCCGCCAGCAGCAAACCGTGATCGAAAATAAAGTGGAACTGGCTAAGCTTCACCTCTACGCCTGCCTAGAGCCGCTGGCGGGCGACGTGGCCGACTACAATCTCAATCTCCAGGTTTCTACGCCCGATCCGGCCCGCAACGGCGAAGACATTCAGGCTCAGCTACTCGGCGTCCACGAGTTCGTCCGCAACGACGTAGAGTTTCGCGTCAACGTCGAATCGGTGGAGGTGGGCCGCGAGGGCATGGGCGCTTACCACTACGCTAAGGCCCAGGGCATTATTCCCGGCCAGGGCTACACCATTGTGGTCGATATTGGCGGCGGTACCTGGCTCACTCGCCTGGTCGATGCCGATGGCGAAGTGATCGACGAAAACATCATGGATCGCGGCGGCACCTACGAACTGGCCACCGCCATCAGCTTTGATCACCGCCTCACCGATCTCCTGGGCAGCAGCGCTGACCCCTGCATCGTTATGGATGGCTTTCGCGCTGACCACGTCTATGCCGACACGGGCCTAGCATGGGCCGACTGGCTCGATGAATACCTCGACCCGTGGTTTAAGGGCATTTTTCAAACCGTGAAAGCCCAGTACACGCCCTATATGCCCAGAGTGACCCGCTTTTTGGTAACCGGTGGCGGTTCCCACCTAATCGCCGATCGCCTACAGGGGCACGATCTGTTCGCCGTCATGGGCGATCCTCAGTTTGCCAACGTTCGCGGCTTGTTTTTGATGACCGGGGATACCCAACTATGCATGACCACCAAGTAACCCACCATGTTTCCAGGGCGAGTCGCCAAACCCGCCCAGACAACAAAGTTCGCCTCAGCCAGGACGTGCTCGAAAAAGCCGATCGCATCGCCGCCGAGTGGGGCCTTAAAAACGCCCGCGCTGCCGTAGAAGCCGTATTTCGCCGCTATTGTGACGACTACCTTTACGGTCGCCCTCCCGAAGGGGCAGATGGTTTTGCGGCACGGGAAGAGAGCTTTCCGCTCTATGGGGAAGTAAAGTCTGCTCAAGTGAAGCGATCGGCTCCAGCTACACCCAAATGCGAAGCACTGGATGCCTTAGATCAGCTATTGGCGCTTTAGTTTAATGAAACCCTAGTAAAAACTTAGTCCGTTTGTAAAGTGCGTCATGGAAAACATTGACGCACTTTTTTCGTAAAAAAGGGGACGTTTTGGTATTTCAGCAGCTTGTCGATTAAGTGATTGAATGCAATTCCTTCGGGGTTGATCTCGCTAGTGCCGTTGGGGAAGATGTGTGCCCAGGCGATCGAAAAGCGGTAGGAGCGCAGCCCCAGCTCGGCCATGAGCCGCACGTCTTCTTCGTACCGGTTGTAATGGTCTGCCGCGATGTCTCCGTTGGTGCCCTGGTAGGTTGTGCCAGGCAGATGGGAATAGATGTCCCAGATCGACGGGCCTTTGCCGTCCTGCTGATAGGCTCCTTCAACTTGGTAGGAAGCGGTGGCGGCCCCCAGAAAAAATCTGCTGAAAAATTTGCCATGATGCTAAGGTGATTTCCGGGAAAGAATATACCGTCTAGGCTGGACGAATAAGAATGTCCCATTTGGGTAGCAGAGGGTTGCGTTCCAATCGGTTCTCAATGTCCTTCATAGCCTGTTTGGATAGAGAAATGCCTTTTTTGTAGACGTTCTGGCTTAAGTTAACGACCGGATGAAGGCCTTTCCATGTCATCGTCTGAGCCCACCCCAGCATCGTTTCCACGTGGATGAGTTG
>QBLT01000242.1 GCA_003249105.1 Leptolyngbya sp.
CCGTTTTCCTTAACCTTCTCCCAGGCTCAGAGCCGGAGAACTTCGCACTGTCCAGTACTAGACATATTGCCTTGAAATTCTCGCTTCTCAAGCGACCGATCGCGAGTAGCTGGGAGACTCGTCAAAGCTGCGGATCAGCTTGGCCCGCAGGTACACGGTCTGCCCCGGCTGAATGCCCAGATCGCGATACTGCTCGCGGTTGATGTGGGCGGTAATGGGATGGCCACTGTCGAGGGTCAGCTCAACGCGAATCGTCCAGCCTAAGTGAATGATGTGGTTCACCGTGGCCGCCACGCTGCCGTCGTAGTGAGTGGTAAAGATCTCAATATCGTGGGGCCGTAAAAACACCTCTCCATGGGTGGGGGCGTCACGGTGGAGCGACTTCCAGGTGTTGTCGGGCGACAGCACGTTGACCGCGCCAATAAAGCTCATCACAAAGGGAGTGGCCGGGTTTTCGTAAACCTCAGCCGACGAGCCCACCTGCTCAACCCGACCATTGCTCATCACCACAATCTCATCGGAGATTTCCATCGCCTCCTCCTGGTCGTGGGTGACAAAGACCGTGGTGACATGCACCTCGTCGTGGAGGCGGCGCAGCCAGTCGCGCAGGTCTTTGCGCACCTTGGCATCGAGGGCACCAAAGGGTTCATCCAACAATAGAACCTGGGGCTCGATCGCCAGCGCCCGAGCTAGAGCCACCCGCTGGCGCTGCCCACCGGAGAGCTGGGAAGGGTAGCGATCGCCCAACCCATCCAGCTGCACCAAATCCAGCAGGGTATCAACCCGGTTCTTAATGCGGTCCTTTGGCCACTTTTGCAGCTCCAGGGCAAAGGCCACATTTTTGCGTACCGTCAAGTGCTTAAACAGCGCGTAGTGCTGAAACACAAAGCCCACTTGGCGATCCTGCACCGACTTTTTGGTGGCATCTTGGGCCGAAATATAGATTCTGCCGGTGTCGGGTTGCTCTAGGCCCGCAATCACCCGCAGCAGGGTGGACTTGCCCGACCCCGACGGCCCCAGCAGCGCTACCAGCGAACCGCTCTTAATGTCGAGGTTAATCGGTTCTAGAGCTTGAAATTCTCCAAACCGCTTTGAAACGTTTTCGACTCTAATTCCCACGGGTAATCTCCAAAACTCTACGGTGCGTCTCAGGGGATGCTCGATCAACTCAGCCAGTCGCGCGTCAGCGCCAGTAAAAGCGCCATGCACCAGCCACAGACAAGGGAGCTAACCGCGATGTAAAACAAACCTATCTTACTCAAGCCCCGAATGCAAGCAGCATCCAAATAAGATGCATCTGAGATCTAAAAAATGTTCATTCCGATCTTGAATGAATTTCAATTTCATCTGAGAATTTTGTGATACAGTCCATAGACGTAATCCTCGATAGTCCTATCGAGATACCGGAGATTATTTGGAGAGCTACCCATGACATCACCTCAAGGCTATATTTCGCGGCGATCGGCAGTTTTATTTGTGGCTGGTCTGGGGCTGGCGGGCACCCTAGCCGCCTGCGGTAGCACCACCCCCCCGCAGGCCAGCACGAGCGAATCGACCACTGCCGCTGTCGGCCCCGTAGAGCTCACCCTGGTCTCCTACGCTGTTACCCAGGCCGCCTACGAGCAAATCATTCCTAAATTCGCTGAGAAGTGGAAGGCCGAAACCGGCCAAGAGGTCACCTTTAACCAGAGCTACGGCGGCTCAGGCTCCCAAACCCGAGCGGTGCTTGATGGGCTAGAGGCCGATGTGGTTGCCCTGGCCCTGGCCGGAGACACCAAAAAACTTGAAGAGGGTGGATTGATTGAGCCCGGCTGGGAAGGCGAAGCCCCCAACAATGCGATCGTGCATTCTTCGGTAGCAGCGCTGGTCACCCGCGAGGGCAACCCCAAAAACATTCAGGGTTGGGAAGACCTGGCCCGCGACGATGTGCAGGTAGTGACCGCTAACCCCAAAACCTCTGGCGGGGCCAAGTGGAACTTTTTAGGAGCCTGGGGCTCTCTCTCCGAAACCGGCAGCGATGACGCCGCCGCCCTCGACTTTGTCACCAAGGTCTATCAAAACGTGCCGGTGCTGCCCAAGGACGCGCGGGAGTCCACTGATGTGTTTTTCACCCGGGGCCAGGGCGATGTGCTAATTAACTACGAAAACGAAGTGCTGCTGGCCGCCCAAAATGGCGAAGAGCTGCCCTTTATCGTTCCCGACGTGAATATTTCCATTGATAACCCCATCGCGGTCGTCGATGCCAATGTGGATAAGCACGGCACCCGCGAGGTGGCTGAGGCGTTTGTGGAGTTTCTGTTTACTCCAGAAGCCCAGGCAGAGTTTGCCAAAGTGGGCTTTCGCCCCTCCGACCCCAAGGTGGGTGAACAGTTTGCCGATCAGTTCCCCAAGATTGACACCCTGTTTACAGTGGCTGACCTGGGCGGCTGGGAAGAAATTGACCAGAAGTTCTTTGCCGACGGAGCGATCTTTGACCAGGTTCAATCCAAGGTTGGCAAGTAGATAGATAGGTAGTCCTCCCCCAATTGCTCTCCTGCTTCTGCCGCTTATACCCATCTCCATTTTTGGCTAAATCCCCATCTTGATCCCCCCCGAGGCTTCCTCCCAGGTTCTCCAATAAAGCCCTCCTTTTAGGGGGGTGGGGAGATTGGCCTAGGGCAATACGGCGAGGTGCGTTTGTGTATAAGCGGCAGCTCATCTGGAGAAGGCTGAGGTGAGGACTATTTAAGGATTGACTAATCGACCTGTTTTCTCTGCACCCATGACTTCACCTCCACCGTCTTCATCGCCGGGTTTCTGGCACCAAATTCTCCACGCCTCTTGGCCCTGGCGGGTCACCTGGCTCTATCTCACTCTGTTTCTGTTTTTGCCCATTGCAGCCCTGCTGCTCAAGGCGCTGACCCTCAACCCGGCAGAAATCTGGCGCATTGCCACTGACCCCGTAGCCATTTCCACCTACAACGTCACCTTTTTTACGGCGCTGGTGGCAGGTGTCATCAACGGCTTTGCCGGGCTAATTATTGCTTGGGTGCTGGTGCGCTACGAGTTTCCGGGAAAGCGGTTTTTAGACGCCATCATCGACCTGCCCTTTGCCCTGCCCACGGCGGTGGCCGGGTTAACCCTCTCGACCATCTACAGCACCAACGGCTGGATTGGCGGATTTTTAGAACCCTTTGGCATCAAGGTTTCCTTCACCCGCCTGGGGGTGCTGGTGGCGATGATCTTTATTTCGCTGCCCTTTGCGGTGCGGACGGTGCAGCCAGTGCTGCAAGACCTGGAGTCGGAAGCAGAAGAGGCGGCCTGGTCGATGGGGGCGTCCCAGTGGCAGACCTTTTGGCGGGTGATTTTGCCGCCGCTGATGCCGGCCATTCTCACCGGGGTGGCGATGGGGTTTTCGCGGGCGGTGGGCGAGTACGGCTCGGTCGTCATTATTGCGGGCAATATTCCCTTTCAAGATTTGATTGCGCCAGTGCTGATTATTCAGCGCCTGGAGCAGTTTGACTACGCCGGGGCCACGGTGATTGGCACGGTGCTGCTGCTAATTTCCCTGGCGGTGTTGTTGGTGATTAACCTGATTCAAGCCCGTGGGAGGCGCTTCTATGGCTGATTCGTCTTTAAAGCAACCCATTGCTGCCGCTGCACCTAAGCCCCAGGAAGCCCCTTTAGGATTTCAGTGGGGCAAGTGGCTGCTGGTGACGTTTGTCTTTGGCTACCTGGCGCTGATTTTGCTGGTGCCTGCCCTGAATGTCTTTATTCAGGCCCTTAAGGCGGGGTTGCCAGGTCTACTAGATACATTTACCAGCAAGTTCTTTTTGAATGCGGTGAAGCTGACGGTGATTGCAACGGTGATTACGGTGCCGCTAAATACTATTTTTGGGCTCTGTGCAGCGCTGTCGTTGGCCAACAAAAATTTTCCGGGGCGATCGCTCCTAATCAGCATTATCGACCTGCCCTTCTCGATCTCGCCGGTGGTTGCTGGTCTGATGCTGGTGCTGCTGTTTGGCAACCGGGGCTGGTTTGGGCCACTGCTCGACGCCAACGGCATCAAGATTATCTTTGCCCTGCCGGGCATTGTCATGGCCACCATCTTTGTCACTATGCCCTTTATTGCCCGCGAGGTGCTGCCCGCCCTCGAAGAAGCGGGCACCCAGCAGGAGGAGGCCGCCGCCACCCTGGGGGCGACCCAGTGGCAGACCTTTTGGCGGGTGACGCTGCCCTCGATTAAGTGGAGTTTGCTCTACGGCCTAATTCTTTGCAACGCGCGGGCCATGGGTGAGTTTGGCGCGGTGGCGGTGGTCTCGGGCAATATCGTGGGCAAAACCCAAACCCTGCCTCTCTTTATCGAAGAAGCCCACATTCAATACAACACCCAGGCGGCCTACACGGCGGCGCTGCTGCTGGCCTGCTTGGCGGTGGTTACGCTGGTGGTCAAGTATCTGCTAGAGCGCACGGCTGGCATTCAGCATCGGGGCCATTAAGGAGGTTTATTATGGCATCCATTTCTCCCGACTATGGTCTTGAGGCTCTGCACCTCAAGGAACCTGAAAGCCTGGTGCAAACTCAGGTCAAAATCCGCATTCCTAAGGCGCGGCACCCTGACCCGGTGATTTCTAATTTGATCAACCGCTACGGCCTTAAGGTGAATATTTTGGGTGCGCTGCTCGGAGCCAATGGCCAGGAGGATGGCTGGTTTGATTTGGCCATTGAGGGTCGCGCCGCCACTATCCACGAAGCGCTGCTGGATTTGGTGGAGCTAGACGCCGACCTCTGGTTCAACACTGAAGCCGACGATGGCTACTGAATTTGTTTTGTGGGTTGATTTGGGAGGCAGCCCGATCGCTTTACTCTGGGCGATCGCTCACGGCCCTACAGCATGTCAAGCCTGAGAAGGCAGCCCAAAATCGCAAAACTCAAACCTATCGAGCATTCCTCAGCCTTTCGCCACAGCACTGCCCTATCAGCTCAATTCCAAGTCCAGGTTGATCGAGATCAAAATCAAGAATTCTTGAGCAAGCGTAGTTTTCGAGGGACAATGGCGGGGTAACAAACCTGTAGTGCAGTATGGCAAGGCAAAAAGGCCAGGTTGCGGCGACCGATGCTGTCGCAATCTTGACCGCGAAGAGTTTTTTGTTTCAGGGTCTGGAGGGTAGAGACTTGCTCAACGGCATAGACCCCAGTGTCCTGATCATAGAAAAGCTGTACTCCAATCGGCCAGTGTATACGGCCTTTCGTCCGCAAACCTGGCTCGACTACCTCTACGTGGTGGTCGAGGGCGGCCCGGTGATTATGCGCAGCACCCCCCTCGATCGGGTGATTGCTATGACCTACCCTGGGGCCTGTTTTGGCATGCGCAATTTGCCGGTGGGGTTTGGGCCGGTGGTGCGGGCGTTTCCCAGCCTGGTGGAGGCCTACAAGACCACGGACGTAATTAAGGTGCCGGTGGCGGTGGTGCAATCGCTGTACGACCAGCATGAAAGCTTTCGCGATCGCTACTCGCTTTTATTTGAGTTGCGCGAAAAGTTTCAGTACCACCTGCTCAATTGCAGTACCTACCCTCCCCAGGCGGTGGCGGCACTGCTGCGGGCGCTGATCTACCAAGAGCGCAGCCTGGGCAGTCAGCCGAGCCAGGGCACTACACCTAGCTACTGTTTTGACCTGCCCATCGATCTCATTGCCCGCGCCTGCCAGCTCAACCACCGCACCGTTGAGCAGGTCTTGAAGGGGCTGACCAAGGCGGGCTACATCAAAACCAGCAAAAACGCTGAGTCGGCCAACGACCAGGTGCAGGTGGTTGACCCCGAAGGGCTGAAGGAAGTATACGGAGCTACCCGAGACAAGGTGTCGTGGTGGCCCCTGAAATAGAGCCGTTCCAGTCGCCCTGACCGCCTATGCAGATTAAACCCGGCGCGGTGGCAGACAGCGTGGCGATCGCCGCCCTGCTCACCGCCCTCGACTACCCCGTTACCTCTGAATTTGTCACGGAGAGCCTTCAGCGGCAGCTCACCCATAGCGATGCGGCCCTGCTGGTCGCCGTAGAACAGGATGTCGTGATTGGCTTCATCTCGCTGCACTTTATTCCGCAGCTGGCGCTACCGGGCGATTTTTGCCGCATCAGCTACTTTTGCGTGGCCCCAGAGGCGCGGGGCCAGGGGGTAGGGGCAGCGCTGGAAACAGCGGCCAGCGATCTGGCCTGGGCGCGGGGGTGCGATCGCATTGAGGTGCACTGCCACAGCCGCCGAGAGCAAGCCCACCGGTTTTACTACCGGCAGGGCTATGGTGAGTCGCCCAAATATTTGGTCAAGCTGGCCCAGCCCAATGCGGTTGGGGTTGGGCCTAGCTGGGGTTCCCAGTAGCAGCTCAAAATCCCCTGCTACCCTTCGTCGTGGGCAAAGCGGTTGTAGAGAAAGTCGAGGGCGTGGTTGCGCAACTGGTAGTACTGCGGGTCTTCCATAATCTGGTCGCGATCGCGGGGCCGCTCGAAGGGAATGTCCATCACCTCGCCGATGGTGGCGGCGGGGCCGTTGGTCATCATGACCAGGCGATCGGCTAGAAACAGCGCCTCGTCGATGTCGTGGGTGATCATCAGCACCGTGCAGCGGTGGTCGTTCCAGATTTTCAGCAGTTCCTCCTGGAGTTCTTCTTTGGTGATGGCGTCCAGCGCCCCAAAGGGTTCGTCGAGAATTAGCACCTCGGGGCGAATGGCCAGGGCGCGGGCGATGGAAACTCGCTGGCGCATGCCGCCGGAGATCTGGTCGGGCTTTTTATCTGCGGCTTCGGTGAGCCCCACCATGGCCAGATGGTCGCGCACGATCGCTCGTTTTTGGGCCTCGGGCTTATTTGGCCACACCGATTTCACCGCCAGGTAGACATTTTCAAATACGGTGCGCCAGGGCAGCAGGGCATAGTTTTGAAAGACCACCATGCGATCGGGGCCGGGTTTGAGGATGGGTTGCCCGCCGAGGGTGACGGAGCCTCCGGTGGCCTGCTGAAAGCCCGAGACCAGGCTGAGCAGGGTCGATTTGCCGCAGCCGGAGTGGCCGATGAAGCAGACAAATTCGCCCTGTTGAATGGTCAGGTTGACGTTGTCTAGGACTGGAAATACACCCTTGGCGGTGGGGTAGCTCTTGGCAACCTGATCGAATACGAGGAATCCTTGATTGGGCGAGGCTTGGGAGTTGTTTACCAGTTCAAGATGGGCGGGACGGCGGGACTTGAGCTTGAGAGGGGT
>QBLT01000243.1 GCA_003249105.1 Leptolyngbya sp.
GGGCTGGGCCGGGCGGGCAAAAAGTTGGCCTGGGTGACAAACTCGGCCACAAACCGCGAGGCGGGCTGGCCATAGATGGCCTCGGGTGTATCGATTTGCTCTAGCTGACCCTGGTGCATGACGGCAACGCGATCGGCCAGAGCCAGGGCTTCTTCCTGGTCGTGGGTGACGAAGACGCAGGATGCCCCCACCTGGCGCAAGATGTCGCGCACCTCCTGGCGCAGATACAGCCGTACCTGCACGTCCAGGTTGCTAAAGGGCTCATCCAGCAAAATGATCGCCGGGCGCGGAGCCAGGGCGCGGGCCAGGGCTACCCGCTGCTGCTGCCCCCCAGAAAGCTCGTGGGGAAAGCGATGGGTCAGGGCTTCTAGCCCTACCAGGGCGATCGCCTCGGCGGTGCGCTGCTGAAGATCGGCGGTAGCTGACCGCCCTTTGCGATCGCGCCGCTGGAGGCCAAAGGCGACATTCTGCTCCACCGTCAGGTGGGGAAACAGAGCGTAGTCTTGAAACACGATGCCCACATCGCGGCGCTCGGGCGGTAGCCAGGTTGTGCCGCCCACGGGCTGGCTGCCCAGGTAAAGGGTGCCCCCATCGGGTTTCTCAAACCCTGCAATTAGCCGCAGCAGCGTGGTTTTGCCGCAGCCCGATGGCCCCAACAGCCCCAAAATTTCCCCCTGCCCCAGGCTGAGGCTGACCTGGTCTATCGCGGGCGGCAACTGGGGGCTATAGCGCTTTGTAATAGCGTCAAGGCGAAGAATAGGCGGTGGGGTCATAGCCTCAGTGGTAGCGCAGCGATCGCAGGCCGCGATCAGCGCAGGGATGATGAAAAATACTCTGGGTTTAATATACCGCCCGATGGGCGATCGCCCGGTTTACTGCGGTTGGCCCCGTGGCATGCGTCCTTACTGCGTAACGCTATGCCGCGACAAGCCCAACGCTTGCGATCGCCTAGCCCATTTGCAGCGCGGTGGTAATCGTCCAAAGATCGACCAGCAGCAGCAGCAGGGTAAACCCCAGCAAAATCAAGTACATCCAGGGCTGAGCCAGGGGCTTGATATCCTGGGTGTCGAGATCGGTATAGGTTTCAACCAGGCCCAGCAGACGGGCAAAGCCCGCCACCCGCATGGGCAACAGGTAGGCCTGCTGATCGGCCCCGATAAAGTAATACACAATGCCCCCCTGCCCGGTCGAGCGGGGCTTGAGCGCCTGAGCCTCGCGCCATGGCAGCTGCCACCCGCCGCGAAACAGCCAGCGAATCCATACCGGGTAAGCCACGCGAATGCCGTCGCTATCTACCTCGACCCGCTGACCCAGCGCGCCGTAAATCCCTAGGCCGCCCAGCCCAATGCCGATAGCCAGCAGTCTGGGCGACACCGCCGCATTGGTAGCCTCAGCCAAAAACGGCAGCGGCCCCATCAGCGCCAGGTAGAGCAGCAGCAGCGTCAGGCGAATCAGCGGCGAAATGTGAAAAACCTGGGGTGCTGTGGAGGCCAGGGTAGCCGAAGGCGAAGATTCAACCATACCAATACAAAACCTGATCTAGGAATCCAGACCCTTGCGGTCAGCTCTGAACTGGCGAGACCCTCGGGGTTTCTCCTTTAAGGTAGATACTTTTGCACCACCTGCCAACCGGATAGCCCAGCCGCCGCCAGCGCCACCCCCAGGGCACTGTTGAGGGTGACATGGAGCGATCGCGCCCAGGGCCGCTCGACAGAAATACGGCTAGCGCTCCAGGCCGAAGCCAACACCAGCGCCACCACCGTCGACCCAAACAGCAGGTGTACCGAATGGCCCAACCGGCCATACTCCCCCAGCGTGCCAATCACTCCAATGGCAAGCAGCACTAAAACCAGGCCTACGGCCCCTACCCCCATGACAATATGTAGCGGGCGCAGCCAGGACGAGCGCTCTTGGTCGTTGGAGCGGGTGTAAAACAAAACCCCACCCGTAACGGCCAGCAAAAAATAGGCCGTCAGCGTCAGCCCCATAGACCAGGCTGCAATCCGCCACAGCCACAAAAACGAAGGTAAAATCACGGCTCATCCCCAAATGTCACCATCAGCTTTGCCCTGGTGGCATAGAGAAGGTCGAACCTCTACCTCAGCCGCTATCAAGCTGCGGCCAAACGCTATTGCTACGGCCAGGACTCAGCGCACCACACCCTATAGTCTACAGAACTAGCTGGCGGGTGAAATGGCTACTGCCGGCGTAGGCTCATCTAGGGCGGCTAATCGACTTGCCTCAAGCTCATCACCTGAGGCGGTCTCAAAACCCACAGGTTCTGGGGCGTCGACCTGCAACCGTTCGCAAGGAATGCTGTCTGACAAAATGGCACTGGCCATCATGCCTGTATGAATCTCTAGGAGAGCCTTGGGAACAGTTTCAAAAAGCAGCCGTTGCCCCGGAAATACAACCCGCTCGAAGTACCAATCGGGCACGTTGGTTATGCGAGCAACCTGGATCTTACTGGTGGCGTTGACATAGCAGCAGAGCACCTGGCTCTGGCCATCGGAGGGAAGGGGATCAAGGATTTGTGCCATTGATGCTTTACGGCAATACTGCAAGAATCACTCGCAAAGCGTAACACCTTGCGATCCCCGGCTGTTGTAAAGGCGACTACCAACCCCCACAGCTCCTTCACTATTCAAAATAATTGAACACAGTGCTTTATATTTCGCAACTGCTGAGTTTGAACCCAAGGCTGCTGTCTATTCGCCAGCCCTCAACTTCAGGGTTGTAAAGATCTGCAAGCTGCGCACTAGACAACATTGCAGAGAATCTTAACAGTGTTTTTATACCACGGTTCGGTGACCTCAGATCGGTCTGGTTTTGGCTGCCAGGGCCGATCTGAGGCCACCGACAAAATTGTCCTAGCGAGTTCCCGGCTTGCCGAGGGAGAGATTTGTCAGTTTCCCCAATTCTGAGTAGGAGACGGTGCTATCGTAAAGATATATGTCAAGCCTGAGAAGCATGCCCTCTACTACCGCCAGCCAGGCCCGTGTGCTCTACGTGCGGCTGCCCTGTAACCCCATCTTCCCCATCGGGGTGGTTTACCTGGCCGACCATGTGCACAAACTGTTTTCTCACTTAGAACAGCGCATCTTTGATCTGGGTGCTGTGCCGCCCCTCGACTATGGCGCAGCCCTCGATCGCTGCATTGACGACTTTAAGCCCACCCTGCTGGTGTTCTCCTGGCGGGATATTCAGATTTTTGCCCCAGTGGGCGGTCGCGGCGGCAATCCGCTACAAAACGCCTTTGAGTTTTTCTACGCCCGCAATCTCTTTCTAAAGGCGCGGGGTGCCCTGGGCGGTCTGCGCATGGCTACCACCTACCTCGCCGAGCTGTGGCGCAACCAGGGTTTAATCAAGCGCGGCTTTAAGCGTGCCCAGCGCTACCACCAAAACATCATCACCGTTGTGGGGGGTGGGGCGGTGAGCGTCTTCTACGAGCAGCTCTATAACCGTTTGCCCAAGGGCACCATCATCTCCGTAGGCGAGGGGGAAATGCTGCTGGAGCGGATTCTGCGGGGCGAAGATTTTTCTGACCAGCGCTGCTACATCGCTGGGGAGACGACCCCGCGCGCTCGCCTCATCCATGAAGAGCCCGCCCCGCTCGAAAAAACCGCCTGCAACTACGACTACATTGAGGCCATCTGGCCCGAGTTCGACTACTACCTGCAAGACCAGGATTTCTACATTGGCGTGCAGACTAAGCGGGGCTGTCCCCACAACTGCTGCTACTGCGTCTACACGGTGGTTGAAGGCAAGCAGGTGCGCATCAACCCTGCCGAGGAGGTGGTGGCCGAAATGCAGCAGCTCTATAAACGGGGGGTGCGCAATTTTTGGTTCACCGATGCCCAGTTCATCCCGGCCCGCCGCTTCATGAAGGATGCCGAAGAGCTGCTGGAGAAGATCCTTGAGGCCGGTATGACCGACATTCACTGGGCCGCCTACATCCGCGCCGACAACCTGACGCCGAGGCTCTGCCAGCTGATGGCCGACACGGGCATGAACTACTTTGAGATCGGCATCACCAGCGGCTCCCAGGAGCTGGTGCGCAAGATGCGTATGGGCTACAACCTGCGCACGGTGCTGCAAAACTGCAAAGACCTGAAGGCAGCCGGGTTTAACGACCTGGTATCAGTCAACTACTCCTTTAACGTGATCGACGAGCGGCCTGAGACCATTCGTCAAACCCTGGCCTACCATCGCGCCCTAGAAGAGGTGTTTGGCCGCGACAAGGTGGAGCCAGCGATCTTCTTCATTGGCCTTCAGCCCCACACCCATCTGGAAGAGTATGCCTTTGAGAAAAACATTCTCCAGCGTGACTACAACCCCCTCGATATTCACCTGCCCTGGGTGTCAAAGAAGCTGCTGTGGAATCCAGAACCGCTGGGGTCGTTCTTTGGGGAAGTGTGTTTGACGGCCTGGCGGCGCAACCCCGATGACTTTGGTCGCGAGGTGATGGACATTTTAGAAGAGCGCCTGGGGCGGGCTCCTTTAGAGGAGGCTTTGAGCGCGCCGATCGAGGCTGACCGCCGCCCGCTGGCTGCGTTATCATCCTGAATACAAGGGTTACAGGCAATAGAACTATAGGGGATTGCGATGCTGGAGGGGTCAATATTAAAGCAGTTGGTGGATGGTCGCACTGAGCCAGAGACGACCCCACTCAACTACGGTGTGTACTACAAAAATACCCTGGTCGCCCTTTGCCACGCCCTTGAAGACTGCATTTTGACCTCGGGCTCGGCCCCCCTGGTGGTCACGGCTTTTCAGCGGGGCAAGTGGTATTTAGAAGAGGCCGATCGCTACAGCGCGATCGCCGACGCGGCCCAGCAAATTGTGATTATGGCCTCGCCCGAGGCAGGCTTTCACGAGCACCCCACCAGCCAGCGCGAGAACGTCGTTCTGGTTGACCTGGACGACGATGACCCGGTGGCCGAAGAATGGCACCTGATGATTCTTTCTCCTGACTACACCGCCATGGTGCTGTGCCAGGAGCTTTCAGAATCGGACTATGGCAAGACCGGTATCCCCGAGCACGACCTGGAGCGCAAATTCTACGGGTTTTGGACCTTTGACTCGACCCTGGTAGCTGAAACGGTGGAGTTGGCGATCGCCCACGTGGGCCGCTATAACCCAGCCCTTCAGGCGCAGCTCGCCGACCACCTGGCCACCCTCAAGCAGCAAAACCCCGCCCTTCGCAGTGACGAGCCTGCGGTTGTGAGCCACACCGTGACCCAGGTGGTGCACTACCTGCAAAACAGCCGCAACGATCTCCAGGGCAACCTCGCCTTTAACGGGGTTGATGACCTCGACCAAAACCTGCTCTCTAACGAGCTCCAGGCGTTTTTGCGCATGGCCCAGCTGGTGGATCTTAGCGACCCGGTCAACCCGATGGCCGCCAGCGAAGTGGTAGCCCTCCTAGAGATGATGGGCCAGCTGCTCGACCTGCCCGCCTGGCAGCTTCAGCGGCTGCGCCTGGCGGGAATGCTACACCGCATTGCCCCGGCCCCCGATCTCGCCGCCCTGGCCGACGATGGGCCAAGCTGCCCGCTGATTCCTGAGGTGCAGGCGCTGCGGCTGATGCCTCGTATGCGGGCGGTCGCTGCCATCATTGCCCACCAGGGCGAATGCTGGGACGGCAGTGGCTATCCGGCTGGCCTCGTTGGCGATGCCGTGCCCCTAGAGTCGCGTATGCTAGCGCTGGTGGCAGAATTTCAGCGGCGGGCGGCCCAGGCTCGCCACGGCCAAGACCCCGCTAAGGTTGACATGTCTCTGCTGAGTGACGTGCTCATCACCTGCCAGGCCGAGGCCGGTCAGCGGTGGGACCCTAAGCTGGTAGAGATCTTAGGGTTAATGGTGATGGGGCTTCAGCAGGGGATGAGCCTGCCCACAATACCGACTAAAATTACCTTGGGGTCGGGGTTGCTGAACCCCGATGTGGCTGACCAAGCTTCGGTTTTCCCCGCCTCCTCTGAACTGCTCCCTCGATAGTGCCCTTCCAGTAGTGACCTCTGTGCCCAGCGACTCTATAGATATTGCCGCCCTGCGATCGGGCAAGCTCCGTCACCTGGCCGGGGCTGATTTAGAAGATGAAGACCTCTCTGACACTGACCTAGCGGGTACCTACCTAGCTGGGGCTACCTTAGTGGGTGCCAATTTAAGTCGTGCCTCCCTGGTCAAAGCTCACCTAGAAGGGGCCAATCTCATGGGAGCCAGCCTAATCGGGGCCGACCTGCGGGCCAACCTGTGGGGCGCAAACCTGATGCAGTGTGACATGACGGGAGCCGACCTGCGGGGCGCGAACTTGCGCGGCGCAAACCTGATGGGGGCGCGCCTGGGTGGAGTTAGCCTGGCCGGAGCATTCCTAAGTGGCTGCAACCTGATGGGGGTTAACCTGCAAGGGGTAGACCTGCGCGGGGCGGACCTGCGCGGCGCGAACCTCAGCGACACTAACCTGAAGGGGGCCGACCTCTCCCAGACCGATTTGCAGGGGGCGCGGCTAGACAACGCGAATTTAGAAGAGGCTGACCTGCGCCAGGCCAATTTGTCGGGAGCCTCCCTGGGAGGGGCCAATCTGCTCTGCGCTGACCTCTCGAGCACTCAAATGGATGGCGCTAGCTTGACCGGAGCCTGCCTCATCGGCACTCAGCTAGACAAGTAGGCGTTTGTTCCTCTAATTGGGGAATTCAGAGTAGTGCAACGGCGGTTGGATGGGCTGAGTGCTACGGGTGTTTGACTAACCTGCTAATTTGGGCTTGGTGAACCGCCAAGGCATCACCAAGTTGCGACTCTCAATGGAGAGAACCCCATGGGCTTTGACCACAAACCGAGAATTTTATTTCTCTACGGTTCGCTGCGCGATCGCTCCTACAGTCGGCTACTGGCTGAAGAAGCGGCCAGAATCATTGAGGGCTTTGGGGCCGAGGTGCGCTTCTTTCACCCGCGC
This sequence comes from Leptolyngbya sp., assembly GCA_003249105.1. Classification (GTDB taxonomy): domain Bacteria; phylum Cyanobacteriota; class Cyanobacteriia; order Phormidesmidales; family Phormidesmidaceae; genus Nodosilinea. Next base: position 6,953 of record QBLT01000243.1, read on the forward strand.
AATCTGCCCATTCACGGCAGCGTGCCTGACGACCACCCCAAGGTGCAGGAGCCGCGGGATCTGGTGCTGTGGTCAGAGGGGCAGGTGTGGTCGAGCCCCAGGGCCATTTCATTCTCAGGGGAGCCTAAAGATGCTAGAGTTTCAGGCTAGTTCCACTGGTTCTAGCGTTTATGCGTCTGCCTCCCACCCCTACTCCGGCTGTTATCGACTCACGGCCT
>QBLT01000244.1 GCA_003249105.1 Leptolyngbya sp.
GCTGGGAGTGGGGGCACCGGCCTCCGTATCGGCTCTGGGCGTAACTCGATGGCGACGAATTTCTAAAATCTGCTGCTTGCGTTCGGGCCGAGCGCCGTTTTTGACCGGGGCCGCTGGGCGAGGCCGATTGGCAGAGCGATCGGGCGCGTTGGGCCGATTGGCACCGCCACTGGCGCGAGACTGACGAGCCGCTGAGCGAATTTGATCAGCTTCTGACTCTGCGATGGTGCTGCTGTGACTCTTCACGGCAATGTCGAGGCGACTTGCGATCGCCAAGATGTCTTTGTTATCCAAATCCAATTCCTTCGATAACTCGTAAATTCTCACTTTGCCGTTCATCCACATCTCCCTACGCTAGTCAAGCTTGTTACTTACATAAACCAACCTGCTTCGTCCAACAAAACGACATCAAACCATTCTGACGAATACGTTAGCCCTAGCATGGCATTGTAAACCAAGGCTAGGTGGACATGGGACCCCAAGCAAGTTACCTGGCGCCCAGGGGGGCCAGTTAGATACCCATACTATGAGTTTAATCAGTTGCTTCCCCAATGAACAGAATCTCAGAGAGATCGCGTCTAGAGACAATTCAGTTGCAAAAATTTTTGGTTAAGTCTCCCGATGGCGCAATTTTTCCCCTAACACTCTCTAGCTTAAACCTTGGGGACGGGCGGCGGCGAGGCGATCGCCCCGAATTTTGCCTTTGATTCCTCTAGCTGGTGCCAGAGGCGCTGGTAAATTTCCTCTGGCACGTTGACCTTTAGTGCCCGCCCGAGGCGGCTTTTCTTTTGGGCCTGGCGCAGACAGTCGGCCTGGGGACAAAGGTAGGCCGATCGCCCCATGCCCTCTCCGACACGCACGGTGCCATCGGGGTAAGCCCGCACCACTCGCCAAAACTCGGCCTTGGGGCCGACCTGCCGACAGCTGACACAGCGGCGATAGTTGGGTTGCATAGGGGCCTGCCTCCAGAACTTACTCCTCCTCTGCGATCGCCGCTGGGCTTTCATCTACCAAGGGTGCTTCCTCTAGCGCCTCCTCTGCTTCAAAGTCGGTGGCAAGTTCCGCCTCAGGCTCAGGCTCGTCAGACCCAAGCTCTTCAGCAGCGGGCTCTGGGGAATCGGCATCATACTCAGCATCGGCGAGCGGGGCGACCGCCAATTCGTCATGCTCAGAGGGTGCTTCATCGACCTCTAGGCCCGCCGCTCTGGCCTCAGCGGCGGCCCGTTCTGCCGCCGCCTTCGCCCTCCATTCTGCGGCCTCAGCCTCCTCCGCCGCCAGTTCGGCCGCTTCGCGGGCTGCTGCTTCGCGGGCCGCCGCTACCTCAGCCATCTTGCGATCTTCTTCATCGTAGTCATATTTGCCAGAATCTTTGATGTCGATCTTCCAGCCGGTGAGACGGGCCGCGAGGCGGACGTTTTGGCCCTCTTTACCGATCGCCAAACTGAGCTGATCTTCGGGCACCAGCACGTGGGCCTGGCGATCGTCGGGGTTGACCAGGCGCACCTCGTCCACGCGGGCGGGGCTGAGGGCATTAGAAATATAGGTGGCCGGGTCGGGCGACCAGCGAATGACGTCAATCTTTTCGCCGCGCAGCTCGTTGACCACCACCTGAATACGCGATCCCCTCGCACCGATGCAGGCACCAACTGGATCCACATCACGCTCTAGGGTATCTACAGCGATCTTGGTGCGGGGGCCAACGGAGCGCGATGGGGGGTTTGCCTCCCGCGCGACGGCCACAATACGAACGATTTCGTCCTCAATCTCGGGCACTTCGTTGGTAAATAGCTCGACCACCAGCGCTGCGTCAGCCCGCGACACCAGCAGCTGCGGGCCACGATGGGAACCTTCGGAAACCTTCTTGAGCGCCACGCGGAAGGTGGCGTTGGCCCGGTAGTTGTCGTTGGGGAGCTGGTCGCGCTTGAGCAGCTCGGCCTCAACCTCGGGCTGACCCACGCCGCTGACAACCGCCATAATTACCGACTGGCGCTCAAACCGCAGCACCCGCGCCGAGAAAATGCTGCCTTCGAGATCTTGAAATTCTTCTTGAACGAGCTTGCGCTGTTGGTCGCGCAGCTTTTGGGCCAGCACCTGCTTGGTTTGAATGGCGGCCATGCGGCCAAAGTCGCGCTGGTCAGGGGTGACATCGAGCACCACTGTATCGCCGGCCTGGGCTTCGGGGGCGACTTCGCGCACTTCTGCCAGGGCAATTTCGTGGTCTTGGCTGGTGACTTCGTCCACGATGGTTTTGGTGGCCAGCACCCGAAACCCCTGGTCGTCGTAGTCGTCGACATCGAGCTCAATGTCAAAGTTGTCGAAGTATTCTTCATCGAAGTGGGTGTCGATTTCGCGGGTGCGGCGGTAGCGCTCGTAGCCCTTGAGCAGTGCCTCTCGCAGGGCATTTTCAACCGCGTGCTTGGGCAGGTTGCGCTCGCGGCTGATGGTATCAATCATTTCCTGCAAATTCGGCAGACTTACTAACGACATAACCACTCACCTCTGGACAATAAATCTTCTAAGCAATCATCTGTATCGGTCTTAAACCCGGCCTGGGGCGGAACAAAACCCGCCGGGTCTGGCCCTAGTCGGGGCTTTGGTCGCTCAACTCCACCGTCTGTACCAGGTGGCGCGGCAGGGAAATGGATTTTCCTTTTTGGCTCAGTACCACGGCTTCATCGTCGCGGCGCACTAGCTGGCCAAGCCACTGTTTTTTGCCCTTGTGCGCTTCGCTGAGGGCGACTTCGACCATAAACCCCTTGAACACTACAAAGTCGCGATCGGTTTCGAGGGCGGCAGAAACCCCTGGGCTTGAGACCTCCAGTACGTAGGTGTCGGGAATCAGGTCGGTGGTATCGAGTACGGCTTCGAGGGCCTGGCTCATTTTTTCGCAGTCATCCAGGCCAGTGTCTTCGTTCTCGAGACTGCGCACGTCGATACGCAGCACGGGCGGAGACTGGTTGGTGTGGAAAACCGCTTCCACAACTTCTAGCCCTAGCTCTTCGGCAACGGGGGCCACCAGTTCAAGCACCTGAGGAATAAGGGGATGTACCATCTAATCCGCGAAAGAATGCCAATAAAAAAGTGGGCCTCGACCCACCTCCCAAAACATTGCTGCTAAAGGAGCCCAAACCCGGAGGGCTTGAGCTCCCCTATTCTAGCGGATTGTGGCGACAGTGGGACAAGCGCAGGCCGTGATTGGCCTAGCGAAGGGATTGCAGGGGATTCGTCCAGATGTTTTTGACGGATGCAGGGATCAAGATTGGGGGAGGAATTCTGTCTATTCTGGCAGGCATTGCTCGCCATTGCTGGTGAAGGCTAAGGGATAGGCTGGACTCAGCGGATAGCCCTCTGAACCAGCCCTAAAGCCGTAGCCTCGAATAATTTGGTAGGTTTGTAGCACCTGGCCAAACCGGTGCACTTTTAGGGTTTCTGGTGGATCTACGCGATCGAACATAGCCAGGTGGGTGGGGCAAATGGGATGCCAGGTTTCGCCCAGCAGCACGGCGTCGCGGCCCTCTAGCCCGGGAGCATCGTACCAGAAGTCAAACTGATCTAGGCGGCCTGAGATAGCCAGCACATCGGGATTGTTGAGGGCATAGGCCAGGGCCGATGCCGAGCGGTAGTCGGTGGTGAGCAGCAGGGGATCGTCGAGATCATCAGCTTGGGTGGCTACGGCTTGGGCAACCTGGGGCCAGCCAAAGAGCGCGGCACCGTCGGGATCCACTGCGCCAAAGAATGTGCCGAGGGGGATCACGGTGTAGTAGGTGACTAGTGCCGTGGCGGCGAATAGGCCTAGAGCTTGGGCGATCGCCAGCTGACCTGCCCGCGCTGGCTGCGCCCACTGGGGCCGATAAAACTGGTCGCTCAGCAGCGGGAATAGCAGCGGGTAGGCCAGAATATTCCAATAAAACAGGGCGACGGAGACGGCGGAGAGGGCTGCAAAGACGGCCGTAGAGAGGCCAAAGATCCACAGCGCCAGGGCCGGATAGCAGGATTCCCGAACTATCGCCGTCTGTCCCCGCTGCCTGAGCAGCCGAATAACGCTCCAGGATTGGATAGGGCCGAGGATGAGACCACATAGGGCCAAAAACACTACGGGCTGAAGCAGGTTGAGGTTGAAGCCACTTCCGGCGGTGCGATCGCGGTAAAACCGAAACGAAAAGAAGTCGTGCTGAACATTCCACAGCAGAATCGGCGAGAGCACCAGCAGGAGTAGGCCCAGGGCCAGGTAGAGGCGGCGATCGCGCAGCACCTGCCAGCGTCGTCTATCCGCCAAAACCATTGACAGAAACCCCAGCCCCACAAACACCGCGTTGTACTTACACAGCCCCGCCAGGCCGAGAAAAATAGCGGCACCATAGAGATCCCGACCGCTGCCACGACTGGGATTTTCAACAACGCTATCTACGTAGCGGACGAAAAGAAAGCTGCTGATCACTGCGAAGGTCACCAGCCAGTGATCGTGCCAGGCCAGCCCCAGGTACCAGAAAAATAACGGTGATGACAGGCCGAGAAGAATGACCAGCCAGGTGCGATCGCTGGCCTGGTCGCCGTAGAGGTAGCGACAGATGTGGTAAAGCGTGAATCCTAAAAGCCCGCTGCTAAGAAGGTTAGGCAGACGCAGAACAACCGCAGAGCGCCCCAACCCTGCGGCAAATACCCCCTGCACCCAGGCGTGCAAAGGCGGATGGTCGTAGTACGAAAAGCTCGGTCGTTGCCCCCACAGCCAGTAGTAGGCTTCGTCGGGGTTGGGGAAGGCCGTCAGCCAGAACACCACTCGCAGAGCCAAAAACCCCAGCAAAAACCAGCGTCCCCAAGCCCAAATTGGAGACTGAAAGAGATCCCAGCGCTTACTCATCAGGCGATTCTAGGGCGCTGGTGTCGATGTCGTCTAGCTCGGGAATGTCGCCAATATCGAGGGTGCTGGGGGTCTCAGCTACAAGTTCAGCCTCAGCATCAGCATCAGAGGAGAGGAGTACGGTAGGCAACCCAGCTCCCCGCAGCCCTTGAAGAATATGCCCCGGCGTTTCAGGAAACACCACAAACAGAGGATGGGTCTTGTCGGTGCCGTCGCTGAGCAGGTGCTCGTAGCGCTGGGGCAGCAGCCACTCGTAGCCGCGATCGACCAAAATCTGCGTGTGCCGCCACCGCATCAGCAGGTCGGAAAAGTCCTCTTGGGGGCGATGAATATAGACAAAAATTTCAATCCCCGTCTTAATCTTCCACTCGGGATCGCACATCAGCAGGGCGACATCGCAGGGCAGGGTCACGACAGAGCCTGGAGCAATGCTTTGGCTGTGGGGATTGAGATGCACCCCGTCGCGGACACGCACGTTTGGCAGCGGCAGCGTAATTACGCTCTCCTCAGGACGTCGCATGCTGGGTACGGCCTCAAGGTAAGGCCGATGGTGCTTGAGCAACTCCAAGGCCCCCTCATGGTCGGTGCAGACCGAGAGCAGCGTTTCGTACTGAATAGGTTTAATCGCCATGCTGCCTACAGAGAACTACGGGTTAGGGTCAGTATGCCCTGCATTTTATCCAAACTGGGCGGGCAAAATAGCAGGCTACCCAAACGCTATACCCTAGCCGATTCTAAACAGACGCAGAGAACCTAAAGAAACCTATCGCGATCGCAACTTTCATCGTAGGCAACAGCTAGATTTGAGCATATCGGCCACGAAGCCAGCGTGCCGAAATAGCATCCCCGTTAAACGCCTAGCTGCGATTGAACTCACTGACTGCGCCCGCTTTTCTCCGCTGGCACCGCCACCGTGTCTTACCTTTGGGGTTGCGATACTATGCAGAAATCTCGGCCTGTTAGCCTGCGCAAACTGGTTCTTTTAGCCGCACTTCAGCTCAGCACCGTGTGGGATTTAATCACTACGCTACTGGGCATCTTGCTGATTTTAGACAGCCGCAATTTGGTCGCTATTAGCCTGGCCGTAATCGGCACGCTGATCGTGGTGGCCTTCAATTTCTCCACTCGCCCCATCTGGCAACGGCGGCAGCGCTACAGCGCCTACGGACTACCGCTTTTGGGGCTGCGGCTGGTTTGGCTAATGGCCGTAGCGGTAGACCTGTGGACATCGCTGACCTGTAATGCCTGGTTTATCGGCGCCCAGCGAGCTACCGACAGTATCGCCCTACCCGATCTGTTGGGCAATCTCAGCCTGGGGCAACTAATTATCGTGGTGTTTATTACGGTGGTGTCGGGGGTCAGCCCTATGCTGGTGGGCTACCTGCGCGACCAAGACATTGACTCGCTGCTGAATTAGCCCTGGCCCCGTCAGCCTCGGCCTGAGCTAGGTTTAGAGTCTAAGGGGCCACGGGTAACGCCGAGCTTGCTTTGCAGGTGGAGGGCACGCCAGAGCTGGCTACCGCTGATATCTCCGGCTAAAAGCTGGCGGTACTGGGCGATCGCCCGCTCCACCTGCTCCGGGCCTTCATCTAAAAACTCCAGTCGAAAGTGCCGTGCCCCTGCCTGCATGAGCCGCTGGGCGTACTCGGCCCCAGTTTGGGCAACACCATTAAACACCGTGTTGCGGCAGCCCGCGTCGGCCAGCAGAATGTGCTCGGTGCCCACTCGGTCGCGCAGCTTGACCTGCTTACTCTCACAGGGACGGCCACAGTCGCGAAAGTCTTTGCCCTCGGAGAGAAACGCGCAGAAGACGCAGTGCTCCATGTGAAACATGGGCATGTGCTGATGCAGAGTAATCTCAAACCAGGCGGCTGGGGCCGATCGCAGCAAATCCACTAGCTGGTCGGCGTTGAGATCGTAGGAGGCGGTGACGCGCTCTAGCCCGTGGCGGTTTCGCAGATAGTCCGCCGTCAGGGCGTTAGCCACGTTAAAGGAAAAATCCCCTACGCAGCGCTGGTCGGCAAAGTAGGCCAGGTGGTCGTAGTTGCGCACCAGGTAGCCATCGGCCTCAGAGCGCTTCACCTGGTCGAGAATGTAAGTTTCTAGCGGCTTAGTGATGCGGGGCGGGGCGACCCAGATCGTCTGGGCCTCGCTGACCCGGTTGCCTTGAAACCACTGCACGGCGTCGCGGTAGGTAGCGGGATTCTCGAACTCGCAGTAGATTGTCGCGATGTCGGCCTCGGTGGCGGCGGCAAGTTGGGGGCGAGTGCGCACAAGGACGGACAGGGATGGGGA
>QBLT01000245.1 GCA_003249105.1 Leptolyngbya sp.
GAGATCGAGGGCCTCCAGGCCGCTGCTGGCGCTTAGGGGGCTGTAGTTGTAGTTGACCAGTAGCGATTGCAGGGCCTGCTGCATCGAGTCATCGTCATCGACCAATAAAATCACCTCTCCCTGGCCCGGTGGGAGAGCCTCTGGCCCAGCGGTTTGTGGGCCCTCGCCATGGCCCACAAACCGAAACACAATCACCCGATCGTTCTCTAGCACGTCCCGGCTGCGCTCCACCGCCCGCACCAGCACCGCCTCCAGATCGAGGGATTGGCGAATATCCTCGGTGAGGTTGTTGAGCAAATATTCTTGCTTAACTTGGCGCTGGAGGGTGAGTTCGGCCTGCTTACGCTCGGTAATGTCGCGGCCCTCGGGCATCAGCATCACCACCTGGCCCACCTCATCGACAATCGGCTTGAGCGAAAAGTCGAGCCAGGCCAACGTGCCATCGGCCCAGACATGCTGGGTTTCGGTGCGGATGGTTTCGCCGCTGGTCGCCCTGCGAATGAGGGCCGCTAGCTGCTGCTGCTCGGGCAAATGCGTCCACCAGGGGGTTTGCCAAAAGGGCTGCCCGACCACATCGTCGAGGTCAGCGGCGATCGCATCGAGGGCGGTGCGGTTGGCGTCGATCAGGGTGCCCTCGGGGTGAGCAGGCCTATAAACGCAAAGGTGCCATTAAAGGCGGCCCGCAGCTTGCACTCGCTGGCTTGCAGGTCGGCCTCGGCCCGCTTGCGTCCGCTAATGTCGTTAAACAAAATGCCCACCTGGCGCAGGGCTGGGTCACCCACCCGAAAGGCGTAGACATCGTACCAGCGGCCCCAGTCATCTACCTTTTGCTCAAAGCGGATGGGAGTGCCGCTGAGGGCCACCTGGCCATAGAGCTGATGCCAGTGGTCTTCGATCTCGGGGGCAATGTCGCGAATGGTGCGGCCGCTTAGGGCTAGCTCGCGAGGCAGGCCCGTCAAGGCTTCAAAGCGCGGATTCACCTCGATCATGCGGTAGTCAATCGGTTCGTTCCGCTCATTCACAATGATCTCGGCGATGCCGTAGCCCTCATCGATCTCGTCGAACAGCCAGCGATACTTGGCCTCTGACACGCGCAGGGCCACTTCGGCCTGCTTGTGATCGCTGATATCTTGACCCACCACGGTAACTTGCCAGCAGCCATCGGCAATTTTTTGCGAGGCGTAGGTGTTTGACAGCCAGCGCAGCGACCCGTCGCGGTGGCGAAAGCGGTATTCCCAAATGGCCTTGCGCTCGGCGAACAGATTAGCAAACAGACCCTCCACGGTGGCTAGATCGTCGGGGTGCATACGCGATCGCCACAGCTGTTTGTCGGCCATAAAGTCGGCGGACGAGTAGCCTAAAATGCTCTCGCAGCCCAACGAAAAATAGTCGTATTCCCAATCGCCATTGGCAAAGATTCGAAAGCTAATGACGACGGCGATCGCGCTGTCGAGAATCTGACCGAGCTGCGCTTGAGACGCTTGTAGGGCCAGCTCTAGCTGTTTGCGATCGCTCACATCATCAAGCAAAATCGCCACGTGGCGGTCTTTGGGGTCGCCAATGCGAAAGGCATGGACATCGTGCCAGCGATTCCACCGCTCCACCTTGTGCTCAAAGCGAATCGCCTCTCCCGTCAGGGCCACTCCGCAGATTTGATGCCAGTCCTTTAGGTCAGGCACGATATTGCTTAGGGTTCTGCCGCCCAACACCAGGTTGCGAGACAGCTCCGTCAGCCGTTCAAACTGCGGATTGACTTCGAGCATGCGATAGTCGATCGGTTCACCGTCGTCGTTGAGGATAATTTCAGCCACGCCGTAGGCTTCAGCCATTTCTTCAAACAGCGAGCGATACTTGGCTTCTGACTCTCTCAGCGCCGCTTCGGCTTGCTTTTGGCCTCTCAAGTCATGAAAAATCCAGTAAAGCTGCGTGATTTTGCCCTGCTGGCTCCACTCCCCAGACACCGATAGCGACGCCGGCAGCGCTGGCTGCTGCCTGGGGGTTAGCCAGACTTCTTGCCCCTGCAAAAACAGCGTAATTGGACTGGCAGACCCAGTTGGTTGGGTCGCGGGGGGCGGCGTCGCGTTAATCCGCTCTAGCTGGGCAAAGAAAAAGGCGCGATCGGCCTCAGCAATAAACACCGTCAGGGGCTTACCCACCGCCCAATTGTGGCGCAGATTCAGCAGATGGTTGGCGGCGCTGTTAATCGCGCGAATGGTGCCCTGCCCGTCGGTAATCAGGTGGGCATCGGGGGCAAAGTCAAACAAATTTTGGTAGCGCTGGCGCTCAGCGGCTAGATCTTGCTGGCTGGTGAAGAGCGCTTTGTTTTGCTCGTGCAGCTCGATCGCCGTCGCCTGGAGTTTGTCGAGGGCAGTAGCCAGTTCGGCAATGGCCTGCACGGTGAGCGATGCTGGCTCTGCACTGACGGCCTGCTGCTCAATTTGCTGCAACCGCTTCTGAGCCGCCTGGATCTGCTGGCTTAAATCTGGCGCTTCATGCATGGCTCAACCTTGTTATAGCTGTAGCCAGTCTGGTTCAGACATTTTCCCTCTAAACGCTGGAACGTTGGAACGTTCCGACGTTGGCAAGTTTTCTGCATGTCCTCACCCAGGTAACTATAGCTATATCAGTGGCTTATGCCTAGATCGCTGGAAGTTCAGGGGCGACAACCAACCCTGTCGGAGGGCAGCCCAGTAGAGGAGAGGTTCTTAGTAGACCTATCATTGATGCCAAAAAGCCAATCTTTTTGCGAATAAGTGTTGAGAACTTTTTCGATTCGGTGACAAAAAGCGGGTGATTTTCTGGCCCTCACAATTCTTTCACAGCAAATCGCTAAACCTAGGCCTATGACTTGGCAGCCTCTGCCCTGGCATTGAGGGGTTAACTCCAACGCTAGGTCAGGCTTCTAGGTCAGGCTTTCTAACTTGGCTAACCCATGATGCAATCTAGCCCTAACCCCTTTCCAATCCAGTCGTTTGTTGTCTCATTGGCAACCTATGGAATGGCAGACCGGCGCGTGGATTGAGTGCCCAGCCACCCAGGAAAGAGGCCGCATTGTGCCCTACGCGGGCAGGCAGATTTGAGTCTCCTTGGGTGATGGCGTTACGCTTTTTGCCTCCCCCTAAGCCCTCCAACGTCTGGGCTGGAAACTCGTACCCGATCAACCGAGGGAAACCCTATGATTTCGCTAGTCCTAGCTCCTAAAATTCGCTGTCGTTATACCAATCCGACCGATCGATTTCAAATTGTGCGGGTGTCGCATCTGCCTGACTCGTACTTAGAACGCACGGTTTTACCCCGAGAATCGATTGTTTTTGAGGCCTTTCCCCAAGACAGTTTAGAAATCCACACGGGTGCAGTGGTGGGGGCAATTTTGTCGGACAGGATTCCCTGCGATCGCCTGGTTTTTGCCCCCAGTGAGCCGCGGCGATACCCGCGTCATCTCCAGCAGTCCGCCTAGGTTTTGACGATGAAAAACGACTTAATTGCCCGGTGGTTTTAGGGGTACAGGTCATTGGCGTGTGGCTGGGGGGCTGGGGTAGTCAGGAACAACTGCGAGAGCAGGGTGCAAACCTCTTGATCCGAGAGTTGGGCAAAGTCGTCGTACCACAGGCTGATGGCGTAGAAATCGGGGGGGGTGAGCAAACACACTACATCATCAACCTCCCCTTTGAGGTCACGGCAGGTTTGGGGCGGAGCTACCGGCACGGCCACAACGAGCCGAGCCGGCCGCTGGAGTTTGATCACTGCGATCGCCGCCTGCATCGTGAGCCCAGTGGCAATGCCATCGTCGACCAGAATGATGGTGCGATCGCGCAGTTCGGGCTGGGGGCGGTCGCCCCGGTAGACGCGATCGCGGCGCTGCAACTCCTTCAGCTCTCGGGCGGCTACGGCGTCAACGGTTGCGCCAGAGATGCTCAACCAGCTCAAGACATCGTAGTTGAGCATGCGCACGCCATTTGAGGCGATCGCCCCCATTGCCAGTTCGCGATGGCCGGGCACTCCCAGCTTGCGCACCAGGCAAATATCCCAGGCCACCCCTAGCGCCCAGGCGATCTCGTAGGCAATAGGTACACCGCCTCGGGGTAATCCCAGCACCAGCACCTCAGGGCGATGGGCATAGGCCTCAAGCCGCGATGCCAGCTGCCGCCCGGCATCGGTACGGTCTTTGAATTGGGCGTAGTGGGTGTGCATGTGGTTCTCCTGAAGGTCCCCTAAGCCTGGGGTCTACCCAACAGGTGCTGGCGGGCCGAGGCTAGGGCTGCCTTGGCCCGCTGGCCCGATCGGCCCAGGCCGTGCCGCAAGCTTTCCCACTGGTTGTGCAGCAGGGCGGTGGCCTCCTGGAGAGCGCTGGGGTCGTGGTCCCCCGAGGCCGCCAGTTCTTCGCTGGCATCCTTGACCTTCACCCGCACGACGTCGGGGCCATCCTGGGGCAACAGCAGTGGGTATAGGCGATAGCGCATGATGCCCACCAGCTGCTGCACCGGCTGAGATTTTTCGCTAAAAAAGCCCTCCAACCCCTCCGATTCGGGCTTCAAATCTTCGTAGGCATCTGCTTTCAGTCGCAGGTAGTCGGGGGCCAGTTCTTCTACATCTTTGGGGTAAAACACCGCGTGTTCGCCCAGGGGTTCCACACTGCGCCCTGCCAACACGTAGGCGGCAATTTCACCTGTGTGCCAGTCAAAGAGAAAATCATCGACCCACCCCAGCAAATCGCCCCAAAATGATTGCACCCGCAGCTCGTGCAGCAGTTGAAGATTGTCTGGAGGCTTCACCATTAGCCGACCGTAGGTCGACAGCGCCTGCTGGGTGATGTCGGCCACCTGATTGAGGGGCAGATAGCCCTCGCGGCCCGATAGATAGGCAACATTGCCGGTGTCGTCGAGCCACACCGCCTCAATTTCACCTAGATTTGAGACGGTGGCCCCATCAATGGCCGTCAGTCCACAAATTTGGCTGTGTCGTACCACCGTGAACATGATTACCTCCGGGCAAAGACTGAGAGCGTTGCAGTGCAGTTGCGGGGCGCGTTTTTGGGGCAGTGCACAGTGCTGCCTCGACAGGAGGCTGGTGGAAATCGAGGCAGCGATCTCAATAGTGAAATCACTGCCCCAAATTTGAGGGATTTTGGCCCTTTGCCAGCCTGGGTGGGTCGGGCAGATTATGGCCAGCCCTAGCTGATGTTGACCTTTACCTTAGACTGAGGTGCTGCCTCGGCCTTGGGCAAGGTGAGGGTCAGCAGGCCGTTTTTGTACTCAGCCTGCACATCGCTGGTTTTAATCGGGGTCGGCAGCGGAATCACCCGCTCAAAGGTGCCATAGCGAAACTCGGAGCGCACGACGCCTTTCTTTTCGGTTTTAGATTCAGACCTGCGTTCACCCTTGATCGACACCGCTGATTCGGTCACTTCGACGTCTAGATCCTTCGCTTCCATGCCCGGAACTTCGAGTTTGAGCTGAATGGCCTGATCGGTTTCTTCTAGCTCAGCAGAGGGAATGAAGGTAAGCGATCGCTCAACGCCGTTGCCCTCGTGCAGGAGTCGATCAAACAGATGGTTCATCTCTTGGTGAAGCCGTTCAATACCTCTGAAAGGTTCCCAACGGGTAATTTCATCTAGAGAATCGCGTTGCATGATAGCCATAACGTTTTCTCCATTGTTTTAGGAAGATGAGTTCGGTGAATTTATCATTAGCTAGGGGATCAACCCACCGACTATCTAGGCGTTTGGGAGGCGGTGCATTGAGGTGCAGCTTTCGCAGCTTTAAAGTTGCTCAAACGCACTTGTCTCTTATCTTTATCGTAGATCGGCTTTGTGAGTCTTTTGTGAAGAGAAACAGAAGTAAACGATTCCTCTCGTGCGGGCTTAGGGCTCTCAGACAGTTGAGTGACGCTGTTGATGTGGACTAGACTCGCTATAGGTTTACGCTCTCGGTGTTGCCCTAAAATCCGTCATTAGAATTCCAAGGAGAAGCATCTTAATAGACTCCACCGCCGGGCTCTTATTGATGAACCCCATTACTATGAAATTTGCCATAGATATTTTGTTTTTTTGGAAAATCGGTAGTGCTTTAAATCGGCGACGATCGCCCTTTGGCAACAGCAGATTTCCCTAAGGTCATGGCCCCGATCGCTATTAAAAATGCAGCGGCGGGCACCAGCAGAATCAACCAGACAATGATGCTCAGGCCCGAGGGCTCTGCCAGCAAAAACAGCGTGATTAGGTACAGCACAATGGCCGCAGGCTGGTCGGCATAGGCTCGAAAGCTGTTGGCCAGCCTGCGGGTGAAAATGCCAAACAAAAAGAATGCGATCGCCACCCCCGGCACGCCAAAATTCCAGTAAGCTTCGCCCACGGCTCGCGACAGCATCCCCACGGGCATATCAAAAAACGTTTCGCATACCCGACCAGCCACTAACCCTGGCTTCTCAGGCCACAAGGCTCTGGGCACCAGCCCAAGGATAGGGAACACCCCAGAATAGACGCTGGTGCGCTGCGACACCTCACTCAGTTCACGGGTCAGAGCTGATTCGCCCGTGGTTGGGTTGATGCGGCGGGTGCACCGCCGCGCAGCACGTTTCAGTCGATGGTGCCGCCATAGGTGCTGGCCCGCAGATTGCCCAAAATGTCCATTAAAGACAGGTCCGCTAGAGCGATCGCCGCCAGCTGGATCACGGCCATTCTGCGCTCTCGCAGCAGCCAGGCCAGCGCCCCCATAATCATGAAATAAATCACGCTCGAGCGCGAGCCGCCGGTTAAGTAAGTCATGGCCAAACTGGTGATGGTGCAGCCCCAAAATAGTGACTGCACCGTCGATCGCGGGTCAATCACTAGCCAGCTGAGGCAGCCAATTAGCCCCAGCTGGGTAAAAAACTGCCAGTAAAAGGCTCCGGCCAGCGCCTCGTTACGTCCCGCCCCCCACGACAAGATGTGGCTGACAACGCCCCCTCGGCTCTGCATATAGACCAAAAACAGCGCTGCCGAAAACAACACCGCCCCACTTACCTTGGCCGCCGGGTGGCGGGGCTGATAAAACTGCACCGCTAGTGCCGGCAGCGCTGGAGACAGAAAATATCCCCGTACCAGGCCAGCACCCGACGGGGCTTTGTTGCATGAATAGTTCAAGCGTCAGGGGTTCTGTGGCAGGAACCGAGAA
>QBLT01000246.1 GCA_003249105.1 Leptolyngbya sp.
AACTGTTCACTGGGCTTCGGGGGTAACTCCATGCAGGCTCTCCTGATTCACTGCTACACAGGCTAGCATGGCGAAAATCGGTAATTTAGTTCTCGGAAATCACCTAAATCGGTTGGGCGAAGCGTTGGGGCGAGGGGTGAACTGGTTCAAGAGGCCGCCCTCACCCTGGAACTGGAGGCTGCCAGGCCCAGTCTGAAGAAACTACCGGCTTGCACCCCTCCCTAGGCAGATGCCTTATGGTCAAAAAATGGTGCTATATGATGGCCGTGGCGGAAGTGGGGAATGCAGGGTGAACCAAGTTTTACGCGTCAACCGAGCTACGGTGCTGGTGCTGAGGCCAGAGCCGCCGGGGCAGTTGGCCGCCAATGAGCAGGTGGCGATCGCCGCTGGCAGCGTCTATCCGCTGCAATCTTACGCCTACGCCGACATCAACGGCGGGTTTAACGGCCACATTAAAGTAGCCTTTCGCGACAGCGCCCCCGGTGGATTTAACACCTGGTTTGTGCCTAGTCGCGATACCCAGGTGGAGTCAGACGGCGTTGTGGTCTACCCCCACGAAGACCAAGAGGGCATGCCCGTGCTGTGGATTAATACCAGCACTCTGCTGAAGCGCCGCCCCCTCGACTCAGGCCTGCTCAACGCCAGCGAAACCGTGGCCGTGTCTCGGGGGCAATCCTACAACCTGCACTCCTACGCCTTTGCCGACAGCCAGGGTAACTTTAACAACCACATCAAAATTGCCATTCGCAACCCCGAAGACTTTGTCAACGGTCTGAGCACCTGGTTTGTGTATACTCCCCACGCCTTTGTCACCCTCGACAACGATGTGGTGTTTCCGCGCCCAGACCCTAATGCCTTTGTGCTGCGGGTGATACAAAACACCCTGTTTAAGCGCCGCCCAGTGGACAGTGGCCAACTGGCCCCCAATGAGCAGGTTGCCGCCTCGCCGGGCACCACTATTGTGCTCAGCAGCTATGCCTTTGCCGATGCCCAGGGGTCGTTTAACGGCCATATTCGCTTTGCCATCAAGTACGTCAAAGACGACATCAACGGGCTGAATACCTGGTACGTGTTCCAGGGCCATGCGCGGGTCGAGCGGGCCGGGGTGGTGGTGTATCCGCCCCCGACGGCACCGCCGCCGCCCCAGTACGTGGGCCGTCCCTTTCGCCTGCCGGGCAACACCTCGACGTTCTATACCGATCAGCCGATTATTCCCGGCGGCAGCTTTACCTGGGGCGAAGCCACGCGGGATGCCACCCGCATTCCTGAAACCCAGGCGATTGTTGACAACATTATTGGCCTGGCTCGGGCACTCGAAACGGCGCGCGATCGCCTCAACCGCCCCTTTCAGATCACCTCCTGGTATCGGCCACCGGCGGTGAATGCGGCGGTGGGTGGGGCTTCCCGAAGTCAACACCTGTTTGGCCGCGCCGCCGATATTCAGGTGCAGGGGCTGAGCGGTCGCCAGGTGGCCAATGCGCTGATGCTGAGTTGGCCAGGGGGCATGGGCATCTACGGCAATATCCCCAACATCATTCACCTCGACACCGGCCCTAAGCGCACCTGGGGATTTTAGCGCTAGCCAGCGTTAGCTTATGCCCCTGGGAGCCATTCCCATAGTCCATACGGCTCGTAGCCGCGTCTGGAATGGACAGGCACCTGCAATGGATTGCGATCGCTGGTTATGATAAAAGCGATTAAATTGATGTTTGCTAGATTGCTATGCCCCAGCCCAAACATACCCAGGCCCATCTTTCGCGCACGGTGCCCAAGGATCAGTCTGAATTTTTCAAGAAGCGCACCCGCGACTCAATGGAGTACTACATGGGGGCGAAGCTGCTAGAGGTGGGGGTAAACCCAAAAAACACCGTCTACCGCTGGACTACCGAGATCAAGGGCAGCCAGGAAGTGATTACCGTGAGCGCCTACTGGGGCGAGTCGCGCGAAAAGCTTGAGGCGTCCGAATAACGCTTTCTGAAGGGTATATCAGCCCTGCTGAAGCCTCACCATAAAGAAGCCGTCCATATTTTGGCGGTGGGGCCAGACGCGCACCCAGCCGTCGGGAGTCACCTCTAGTCCGTCCCCAAAGGCGGAGGTGGGCGGCTGCACTTGCCAGGTGGGATAGTCGCGGCAAAATGCTTCAATCACAGCCTCGTTTTCAGCGGGGTGTAGGGTGCAGGTTGCGTAGACCAGGGTGCCACCGGGTTTAACGCAGCGGGCGGCCTCGGCCAGCAGAGCGCTTTGCAAGTCGGACAGCTTCGCTATGCTGTCTGGGGTTTGTCGCCAGCGGGCGTCGGCGTGGCGGTGCAGGGTGCCCAGACCTGAGCAGGGGGCATCGACCAGAACCCGGTCGGCCAGACCGTGCAATTGAGCCAGGTCGGTGCTGTCGCCCGTGTGGGTGTGCAGGTTCGTAAGGCCCAATCGGGTGGCGTTGGCAGTAATTTTTTTGAGCCGAGAGGGGGCGCGATCGCACGCCCACACCTTCCCTTCATTTCCCACAATCTCTGCCATCTGGGTGGCCTTACCCCCCGGTGCCGCACAGACATCCAGCACCGTTTCGCCCGGCTGTGGGTCAAGCAATAGCCCCACTAGCTGGGCACTGGCATCCTGCACGCTCCACCAGCCGGCTTCGTAGCCGGGCAGGTTAGTGAGTGCTCCCTGGTGGTTCACCAGGCGCAGCCCCCAGGGAACACCGGGGATGGGTTCTATGGCAATATTTGCGGCATCGAAGGCAGTCCTCACTGCTGCGACCGTAGCCTGCTGACGGTTTACCCGCAGGTCAATCGAGGGCACCTGGTTAAACCACTGGCAGAGCCGATCGGTTTCCTCTGGGCCAAGTTGGTCAAGCCACAGGGCGATCAGCCAGTCGGGGTAGCTGTGGCGAATACCCAGGGCGATCGCGGGTTGATCGGGCAGCCGTAAGGGATCTGCGTCCTGATCGGATTGACGGATGTACTGGCGCAGCAGGCCATTCACCACCCCAGAAAGCTTACCTAAGCCGTTCGCCTTAGCCAAATCAACACTGGTGTTCACCGCCGCCGAGTCGGGCACGGCGGTTAAGTAGCGCAATTGATACAGCCCCAGGTGCAGCACGAGACGCAGCACCGGAGGCTGTTTATCCGCAGGGCGAGTGCCCAGCTGATCGATAAGGGCATCCAGGGTGCGCTGGCGGCGAACGGTGCCATAGACCAGCTCAGTGGCAAAGGCGCGATCGCTATCGCTCAGCCCTGCCTGACCTAGAGTGCGGTGCAGAGCGACATCGGCATAGGCCCCCGCCTGCACCTGAAGCAGCACATTCAAGGCCAGTTGCCGTGCCCCAGCGGGGGCAGCAGCCCGAGTAGTCACGAGTTTAGCCAAGCTACGACTTTGCGCGCCGCTTAGAGATCTGCGGATCGCGCTTGGCGGTCTGCTGGTCGTTCTTGCGGCGGCGGCGATCGCGCCAGTCGGCGGCGGTTAAATACACCACGCCGCCGGTCACGACAACCATCAGCACCAGGGCAATGGTGGCCAAAATGCTAAAGGCTTGGGCTTGTACAGTTGCTTCCATAGCTACATCGACGCTGGGTTTAAAACCCGTTGCGACCCCAGATCACCATCGACAGAGAGAAGGTGAAGACGACCAGCAGCGAAACCCAGCCGAACGACAGAATATCCATAGGTGCTTTTTAAGACTCAAAACAACACAGCTATTTTTATCATAATGCCACGGCGTTTCCCCGCTTAAACGTCTTGCTGCGCCAAGGGGCAAGATTTCTGGTAAAGCCTTGGCTTACAGCCCCATCAGGCAGCACAGCTTATAGACGGCCCGAGCGCCCACATTGCCGTCCCACTCGCCATCGCCCACTTCACAGAGGTCAAAGCCAATGATCTGGCGACCGCTGCGTACCACCTGTCGCAGCAGGCAAAACACCTCTTCCAGCTCCAGCCCGCCGGGGACAGGGGTACCGGTGCTGGGGCAGAGCTTGGGGTCGAGGCCATCGGCATCGAAGCTGACGTAGACCTTCTCTGGCAAAGCTGCTACGATCGCCTCGCACTGCTGCATCCAGGGTATGCCCCGGTAGGTATCTTCTTTCACCACCGAGTCATAGTGGGTGACGATGCGCCCGCCCGACTGTTTGATCAGCGACACCTCGTCGTGGCACAGGTCGCGAATGCCCACCTGCACCAGCCGACTCATCTGGGGCAGCTCCAGCAGGTTGTACATAATCGACGCGTGGGAGTAGCGAAAGCCCTGATAGCCTTGGCGCAGGTCGGCGTGGGCATCAATGTGCAGCACGCCAAAGTCGGGGTGGCGCTCGGCCAGGGCCTGGAGGTAGCCCAGAGGCACGCTGTGGTCACCGCCAATTACCCCCACCCGCTTGCCCGCGTCGAGGGCGGCGCTGGTCTGGGCGTAGAGCCAGCCCGCCATCTGCTCGCAGGCGTGGTTGACGTTGTCTAAATCGGTTTGCAGCAGGGGTTGAGAGGCGATCGCCACCCCTGCCTCCGTTGCCTGAATGACGCGATTTGCCGCCTCCCGCACCTGCTGGTTGATCTTGAGCAAATGCTGGGGAATCGGCGGCATGAAGATGCCCTGACGCCAGCCCTCGGGGTTGTCACGATCGTACAGATCGAGCTGGGGAGAGGCCGCTAGCACTCGCTGCGGCCCCTGGGCGGTGCCCTGGTGGTACGACACCGTCACCTCCCAGGGCACACCAAAGATAATGATGCCCGCTGTGTCGTAGTCGCAGGGCAGGCCGTAGAGGTTGCCGTTGTCGAGGCCCACGCCGCTGGGGTCGAAGGTGTGCAAATTGGCGGTTGAGGTAGTCATAGCGAGTTGGATTGTGCTTGATTTTTGAGCCTGTCTAAGGTTTGGGGCCGCTTATTTTTCTGGAGGAACGTGTAATCTCAATTCTGCAATCAAGGGAGGAATTTCGGATTAAACCACGTTCCAGACAACGCTGAGATCAATGTCGTCATAACCGTGGACTAGGCGATTTCGCATACCGTTTATTTCTGGCCAAGCAATGGTGGGCAATGCCTGGCAAGTGGAGTCTGAAACCCGCCTGGTAGCTTCGGCAATTACCAATATGCGGCGGATAAAGGCATCTTGAAGCTGAACATTGTCACCAAATTCGGCCTCAGAACATTGCTCGGTATAGGTGACGATTAGCTCTGCCGATTGCAACATATCAAGCAGGAAGTGAAGATCCCGTTGCATAGATCACCTGGGCAGAGGAAAGGATTTCGTGGCGGCGCAGGTAGTTGAGACTGGTTTCAACACCTTGACGCATGATTAGATCTACTTCTCGGCAAAACAAAACCTTTAATTCTGCTTCCATTTGGTCGAGGGTGCGAAAGGTTGGGTGAGCTTCAGAATGAAATTGCACCATCACATCCACATCGCTGTTCTCATGAAAGTCATCGCGTAAGGCAGAGCCAAACAGAGAAAATTCTGTGACTTGCCGGCGATCGCAAAAATCAGCAATCTGATCTATTGGTAGTTCAATCTGAGCAACAGCCACGCCAATTCACACGGCTCCGTAGAAAAGAGATAGGAGCGCATTCCCTGCCAATCTCCTATCTCCTAGTTTATGGCATTAAGCCTTCAGCATGGTTTGCACAAAGGTGGGCAGGGCAAAGGCCGCCTGGTGCATGCCCACGTTGTAGTACTGCAAGCCGTGCTCAGCGGCAAACGCTGCTGACTTCGCCGCGTCCATGCCCTGGAGAGGGTGGGCCGCGCCCTTGGTGGCGTAGTTAAAGCTCCACATCCCCGTTGGGTAGGTGGGAATAAACGCCAGGTAACAGAACACATTTTCGTCGCCAAAAATGCCCTTGAGGCAGTGGTGGATGTCCACAAAGGCCCGCTGGTTGAACCGAGGCGACTCGCTCTGGGCGGCGATCGCCCCACCGGGCTTCAGAATCCGATGCACCTGCTGATAAAACGCCGTGCTAAACAGCCCCTCCGACGGCCCCACCGGGTCAGAGGAATCGATCACAATTAGGTCGTAGCTGGCATCGGGGGCGTTGGCCACAAAAGCGATGCCGTCCTCAATCCGCAGGTCGAGCTTGGGGTCTTCGAGCGCCCCCGACAGCGAGGGCAAAAATTCCTTTGAGGCCCGCACCACGGCTTCGTCAATTTCGACCATAGTGACCTTCTCTACCTGAGGATGGCGGAGAATTTCGCGCACGCTGCCGCCGTCGCCGCCGCCAATCACCAGCACATCCTTAAAGCTGGAGTTCAGCAGCATTGGCACGTGGATGATCATCTCGTGGTAGGCGTTCTCATCCTTTTCGCTGCACATCACCATGTTGTCGATGGTGAGCATTTTGCCGTAGGCAAAGGTGTCAAAAATTTCGACGGTTTGATAAGGCGATTTTTCGCGAAAAATGCGATCGCCCTTGTGGCGAATTGACAGCGCGATGTCGTCGTTTTTGTCGGTAAACCAGACGCTGCGGCTCTGTTTGGGGGTCACCAGCTTATTGGTGGCCTCGTCGCGCAGCTCACCCAGGTCAACGTCGATGCGCTCCAGCAGTTCGAGCTGGCCGCGATTCATCTCCAGGGCGGAGCCGTAGTCGGCCTTAAAAGCGACCTTGAGCTTGTCAAACGAAATCCAGGGATTGACGGTATCCCCGCAGGTAAACAGATCGACCGCCGCATAGCGGTATTCAGGCCAGGTGTGAATCGCCAGGTGGCTTTCCTGGATCACCACCACCCCCGACACCCCAAAG
This sequence comes from Leptolyngbya sp., assembly GCA_003249105.1. Taxonomy (GTDB): domain Bacteria; phylum Cyanobacteriota; class Cyanobacteriia; order Phormidesmidales; family Phormidesmidaceae; genus Nodosilinea. The sequence continues at coordinate 6,709 of QBLT01000246.1, forward strand.
GGCGAAAAATGGTGAAACACCGAGCTGATTACCGTGGCCCCGGCATCGGCGGCGGCCCCCACCATGCTGCTCTCGATCAGCGGTACGTCGTTGAGAATGTCTGACGAGCAGCCAAAGAACTCAACCAAAATATGTCGTCCGAGCGAATTCATGCGCCCTTTCCCCCTTAAAGTTGGCCCAAAACAAAGATCGACTACTGTATCACTGTTTCAGAGTCTATTTCCCCAGGGCAGTGCGTTGCCCTGCCTTAGGGATCTTGTAATGGTGTAGACCCCTAGGGGTGTTTTTGAATGTAGGGCAGATCACAGTGGGGGAGAGCGGATGGATCGGGGAGTAGGGGAGTAGGGGAG
>QBLT01000247.1 GCA_003249105.1 Leptolyngbya sp.
CCACCTCCCCCATGTCCACCCCCGAAATCCAGTGGTATCCCGGCCACATTGCCAAGGCAGAAAAGGCCCTGGTCGATCAGCTCAACCGTGTGGACGTGGTGCTGGAGGTGCGCGATGCCCGTATTCCGGTATCGACCCGGCACCCCAAGGTCGATACCTGGGTAGGCGAGAAACCTCGGGTGCTGGTGATCAACCGGGTCGACATGATTTCAACCGAGGCCCGCACCGCCTGGGAGACCTGGTTTCGCCAGCAGGGGGAGGTGCCTTACTTCACCGATGGCCAGCAGGGTAAGGGGGTGAAGGCGATCGCAAAGGCGGCCCAAACCGCTGGCGAGGCCGTCAATCAGCGCCGTCAGGCTCGCGGCATGAAGCCCCGCCCCATTCGTGCCGTGGTGATTGGCTTTCCCAACGTGGGTAAATCGGCGTTGATCAACCGACTGCTCAATCGCAAGGTGGTAGCTAGCGCCCGCAAAGCCGGGGTCACCCGCCAGCTGCGCTGGGTGCGTCTGTCAGGCGATCTCGACCTGCTCGATGCCCCAGGCGTCATCCCCTCCCGCATGGATGACCAGGCCGCCGCCCTAAAGCTGGCCATCTGCGACGACATTGGCGAGGCCTCTTACGACACCCAACGCACCGCCGCTGCGTTTCTAGATGTGCTCAAGGGCTTGCAGCAGGCAGGCTCTCCAGACGATTACCGCGATAGTTTGCAGTCTCGCTACGGCCTGACGCTCGATGATTGCACCGGGGAAGATTTTGTGGTGCAGGTGGCGACCCAAAAATTTCAGGACAATGTAGAGCGCACAGCTAAGCGCATTCTCAACGACTTTCGCACCGGCCTGCTGGGGTCCTGGGTGCTGGAGTGGCCTCGGGTATAGCTGTTTTACCACGGGCTACCCACCATGGTGAAGGCGGCCCAGTAAAACGGATGACTCAGGTCTTGTCGCCCATCGACCACCAGATCAGGCGGTAGGGAGAGAGTACCACCGGGCCAAATCAGCTGGCCGTTTTCGGTGTAGACCTCGCCACGGATCATCGCTAGCTGGGCTTGTCGCAGGGCTTCGGCTTTAATCGCCTCCTGGTCGAGGTTTTGGTAAAACGTGGTCATCAGACCGGCGGTGGCTTCGTCGCTAACTTTCCAGAGGCTGGCTAGGGCCGACTTAGCCCCAGCCACAAGGGCAAACCCGGCAAAGCCGAGCTCGGCGTCGGTGTTGCCCATGGCGGTTTGACAAGCGCTGAGGGTGACTAGCTCCACTTGCGGGTCGAACCAGCCGAGGTTGGCCATTTGGTTGAGGCGCAGGCGGTTGTCGAAAAACTGTAGATAAGAACTGTCGGGTGCACCGCGCAAGAACTGAGCATGGGTGGCCAGGTGAATGATCTGGGCTTGCCGCCGACTCCGCTGGAGATTGTTGACTGTAAATCGGGTTTCGGTCACTTTTGTGCCGGGCCAAAACGCTTGAAGAGCGTTCATTTCAACCTCGGCTGCTAGCAGCGGCGGTTGATTGATAAACTGTGAGGCCCCTGATACCAGCAGCGATGCGGTTTGTCGATTGAGCGCTACGTAGGTGGGGTCGATCAGCCCCAGGCTGGGAATCAGGCCGATGTTGTAGGTCTCGATCAAAAACTGTTGGCCGTTGTGGAGGGCGGCTATGGGCAGGGTGCGCAGGCCAGCATCCATGATAAATCCGATGTTGCTGATGCCAGCGGCTTGCAGGTCAGCCTCAATGGGGGCAATTAGCCAGCTGTAGAGCTGCTGGGCCGCCGCCAGGTAGGCGGTATTGTGGGTGAGGCTGGGGTTGGTGAGCTGCCGCCGCAGCTGCTCTTGGGTTTTGAGGATGTCGTCAGCGGTGGCATTGAGCACCTTGACTCTAGTGGGTTCGCGATCGCCGGTAATCAGCAGCAGCTCTAGGGCACTTTCTCCTGGTTTTGGAGCATCGGCGCTGCGGTTGAGCCTGACGTATAAAAACGCAGGGATTTCGCCGGTCTGGGCCTGAATGTCGCGCAGAGTGGCCTGGGCTTCTTCTATACTGACCGGGCGAGGCGGCTTGATCAGCCCGCCAAAGTGATTGGCAAACTCGCTGTTGGCTGACTCCTCGGCCAAGCTAAACTGCTCTTCGCCTAAAACCGCTCCGGCACTGGTTAGCCGCAAGGGCTCACCGGTAGCGTCAGCCTCCGGGTTCAGCGCGGGATCTGGAAGCTGCTCGATGCCAGGCATCTCTTCTAGGAAGTCGGGGGGCAGCTCAATTTCAACTGGGATATCGCTAAAGGAAATAAGCTGCACCTGACCGGGTAAGCTGCGGGCAAAGCTGCGGCTGCCAAAAATCGGGTTGGCGATATCGGGCAGCAGGGCAACATCGCCGGTGGTAATCGCCGCCAGGGTGCCGTTGACGCTGGGGTCGCCCAGGGTAAAGGTAAAGGCCCCGTAGCCCAGCAGAATTTCGCCTCCCTGGCTGCCCCCCACAGTGGAGAGGCTGGCGGCTACCCCGTTTTGGTCAATAAAGCTGCCCAGAGCCTGTAAGGTACTGGGGGTAAGGGCCGTAATGGTTCCTCCCCTAACGGTGCCCTGGGCATTTATGCTGTTGACCTGAATGCGATCGCCCGCATGCAAGCGCACCGCGCCACCGTTGAAACTGCTCGTGTCGATATTGCCACTAGTAATTGCCCTGCCCGATCGCAGGGTGATGGGGGATCCAAACGTGACAATGTCGGCGGTAGTTAGATCGCCACCGCTGGTTAGGTTAATACCCGTCGGGCTGGTGGTGCCAGGTGTGGTGTCAGATATAGCGGCGCTGCTGACTGCCAAGAGGCTACTAGTCATTAGGCCATCCGCTGCCGCGAGGTTAGTCGTGGCGGTCAGGTTGCCCGCTGCCGCTACCTGTAGCCCACCCGAGAATGCCAGGTCATTGAGCTGGAGATCGTTGCGATCGCGTAGGGCAACGTTCTGGCCGATGGTGACGGTCACAGTATTAAAGTCGTTGTTGCCCCCGAGGTCGATATTGCCAAAGGCGAAAAGATTGGTATTTCCACCAACGATGACCTGTCCGCTGGTTTGGGCAATATCGCCGTCGCCGGCAGATATGTCTAAATCGCCTGGGGTGGTGACATTAGCGTTGAGGGTGACACTACCGAAATCGAAGATTTCTAAGCGATCGCCACCAAGTACCTCTACATCTAAAGGCACTCCCTGCAATTCAACGGTGTCGCTGCCGGTGCCAGTAGCGATCGCCTCAACGTTAGTAAAGCTAATATCTTCAATAGAGCCGCCGCTGCCGCTGGTGACAACAAAGTAGTCATCGGCAGCGGTGCCTGCGATCTTATCAAACCCATCCCCACCATCAAAGAGGGTAATGTTAGAAAAGCGAATGCCCTCCAACAGACCAGTGCCATCGCTAAGGACGGTAAAAGTGTCATCACTGTCGCTGCCCACGACAGTATTGTTGGGGGCGATTCCGCCCACAATCTCGGTGGGGTTGAGCAGGCGCAGGGTGGCTCCGAAGCCGCCTACTTCGAGGCTGCCGTCGGGGGCCACAGCAAAGGAAGTGGCTTGGTCAGGGCCGGTCAACACGCCGCCCGCAACGGTGAGGGGGCTGCTGAGGGTGAAAGGCTCTAGGGTAACGGTGCCAGTATTGCCCGCTTGCCCAATGGTGCGACTGCTAAAGCCGTTGCCGAGTTGGTTAATTTCATCTCCATTTAGAAAGGCGATAGCGGAGTCGTTGGTGCCCCCCAGGGTTAGGGGCTGAGCTGGGTCCAAGAGCTGAAGGGAGAAGCTGCCAGTACCTACAACGGGAGCTAGCAATAGCGGATTGTTGGTAGCGATCGCCAGGTTACCAATCCCCGCATCGACGGTGCCTCCCGGGAAGGTCGACACCCCGGCATTAGCACCCTTGCCAATCAAGGTAACGGAGCCACCACTAGAGTTAACCGAACCAACCAGAGCCACGCCTCTAGCAAATGCCCCCGTTCCGGCGCTGTTACCATTCATGGCAATAGTGCCGCCACCCGAGTTTACTGGCCCGAAGGTAACAATTCCGTCTGCATTGGCACTGGTGCCAGTGAAATCAATAGCTCCCCCTTGGCTATTGATGGCCCCCAAGATATTGATCCCGCGAGCAAAAACGGGGTCGCCACCTGTGGAACTACCGTTAAAGCTGATGGCTCCGCCGCCAGAATCCACTGTGCTGTTTGTAATTATGCCGGCGCCTGTCGTGCTAGCTCCGGTGATAGTGATATCTCCGCCACCCGTGGTGATGGCCTGATTCACCGTTACATTGCCTTCACCATTGCCATCGCGATCGCCCTCAATGACAACTGAGCTGCCCGCTGTGACGATCTCCTCAGCAATCACCCCATCCCCTGCTGCCAGGGTCAGACTGGCATCGTCAATGCCACTGAGTACCCCATTCGTGGTATCAATGCTGCCCAGGGTTTGTAGGGTCGTCGGGTCGCTAAAGGCTACATTGCCGCCCAACGTAATTGGCCCAGCGCCACTGTCAATGACAATCTGGCTGAAGCCATCGGCTAGAGCCGCCAAGTCCGTAGTTGCCAAATCTAAAGTAGCTGGGCCGGTATCGCCAGCGGTACCCAGCGCAATCCCCAACGCCGGATCCCTAGTGCTGATTAGCAACCGGCCTGGAGCCTGCACTGAACTCGCCCCGCCGACAAAATTCAGCCCGTCACTGGTGAGCACAATGCTGTTGCCAAACACCCCCGGCCCTGCATTAATGGCACCCAGCACCAGGTTACCGCCAAGGTTGGTGCTGGCATTGACCTGGGTGCCCGCGGTCAAACTACCTGTCGTTACGGTGCCGTCGGTACCCGCCGTCAGGTTAATAATCGAACTGGCATTGATATTGCCCGTCGTCACGCTGCCAGTTCCACCGCTAGAGACGGTCACACCGCCATCCGTGGCCGACAGGTTCCCTGTGGTTAGCGTACCGCCCTGGTTAGCCAGAAAGATAGAGGCCGCATTGATATTGCCAAAGGCAAAGGCTGAAGCCGAAAAAGAGAAGGCTGATACACCGTTCCCTACAATGTTTGCTGTTGTAATCCCCCCTCCACTGTTTTGCTGGAGGCTGATGTTTCCAGCGATGCCCGTAGCAGTGCCCGCATCAACAACGCCAACCGTTAAGTCGTCAGCATTGGCCTGAAGATTAATGGCACCCGCTGTGCCACCCTGCGAAAAAGATCGAGCACTGATCAGCGTTGTTGCACCCAGGTCATTGGCTACGGTAATTGCTCCACCACTGCCAGTACCAGTGCTGTTAGAAGAATTCAGCGTACCCGCGACAATATCCCCGAAGGTGCCCGTAGCAAAGTTGCCCAGGGTGGAGAGGGTGATAGCTCCTCCGTTGGTGCTGCTATTTGCAGTCGCCACTGAGGTATCAATCGACCCAACGGTAATGTTGGTTCCAGTAATGGTGATATCCCTGCCGTTGGCCACGGCATTTCCCCTGGCATTGATGCTCTGGGTAGTATCCATCGAAAAGTTGCCTACGGTGTCGTTATTGGCATCGGCAGTAAAGGTGATCGAGCCACCGGGCACAAAGGTTAGCGACAGGCCAGTATCGATGGTGATGTTGTCGGTGGCTTCTAAGACGATGTTGCCTGCCTGATTTTGTAGGGTGGCGGCGTTAATCGTCACGTCGCCGGGCAAATCTGCCGCCAGGATATCGGGCAGACCCCCAGGATCCTCAACCCCAGGGCTGCTGGGGGCAGCGCTAATAGTGATGTTGGTGGGGTCGAGCAGCAGGGTGCCAAACTCACCCTGGGGGGCGCTGACATTCACCGTGCCGTTAAAAGCCAGGGTGTCGCGCCCAGACACTTCGACAAAGCCGCCGTCCCCCGCCGCTGCCCCGCCCCGCGCGGTGATGGTGCCGTCGAACCGGGTGCCCTCATCGGCCCAGACGATGATCTCGCCACCGTTGCCGGTCGCTAAGGCATCGGCCGTGATGGTGGAGTTGGTGTCTACATAGGTGCGATCGCTGGTCGGAGTCGTGCCTCTGCCCTGGTACTCGCCACCGATGAGAATCTGACCCCCGCCTTGGCTACCGGAGGCGTCGATGGTGGCGGCGGTGACCGCAATGCGATCGCCCAACACCTGCACTGCACCGCCGATTTCCCCCGACACGTCTAGATTGCCTGAGGCGATCGCCGTGCCAGCGGTAGCCGGTAAGGTTGCCGACGAGCCCGTCAAACTCACGGTGCCGTCAGGGTTGACCACAATATCCGTTGCCACCTCCGGTTGCCCAGCCCGCAGCAGCGAGGGCAGATCAAGGGGCGAAAACGGCAGGGGCGCGGTGGGCGCTGCCCCCTCCGGCAGCGTGGCCAATTCCAGGCTCAGAATGGCCCCCTCAGAACGAATGCTGACCCGATTTTCCCCCGGTACCGCTACGACAACAATTTGCCCACCGGGGGCACTGAGGGTCCCTAGGTTAATCACTCCTCCGCTGGCTAAGGTGATCACCTCGCCAGGGTTGACCGCCAGGTTGCCCAGGTTCGCTAGGGCACCGGGCTCGCCGCCGAAGACAAACCCTGTGGGGCTACCGGTTAGCGCAGTGTAGTTCGTATCACCAATCGCTTGCAGCCAGTTTTCGTCAAACGCAATGCCGCTGGCGGTGGTGGCCGTGAAGGATCCCTCTAAATTTAGTGCCGAATTGGGGCCAAACAAAATACCCGCCGGGTTGAGCAGGTAGAGGTTGGCGCTGCTGCCGCTGACCTGTAGCAGGCCATTGATCATCGAGGCATTGCCGCCCACCACCCGGCCCAAAATATTCTGCACCGCAGGGTCGGCCAAAAAGTTAGCCACCTCGGCGGCGGTGAGGCCAAACTGCTCAAAACTGTGGAACAGGTTGGCCCCATCCCCCGACAGGGTGCCGCCGGTAATCTGGTAGGTCGAGCCATCGGGCATGACCAAGGTGCCGGTGCCATCGGCGGCAGGAATGATGGACTGGCCCAGGGCCGGGACGGCAAACAGGGTGGTGCAGAGGAGGGTGGGGAGGAGG
>QBLT01000248.1 GCA_003249105.1 Leptolyngbya sp.
TTACCTTACATCCCATCGATGATACGACCGTTGCCGAGATTGTGACGGCAGCCCGGGCGCGGTGGAAAAGCGAGAATGAAAACCACAATGTCCTTAAAACCAAGGGCTATCACCTCGAGCATAATTTTGGCCACGGCCAACACCATCTGGCCATGACCCTGCTCACCCTCAACGTTCTGGCGTTCTTGTTTCATACCGTCTTGCATCTCGTTGAGGCCTCCTACCCGCGAATCCGACAGCAGCGAGGTACCCGCAAGGGCTTCTTTCAAGACCTTCAGACCCTAACGAAGTATCTGCTCTTTGACTCCTGGCAGCATCTGATTGACTGCATGCTCGACGAGTCGACGCCAGCAACCACAGGTAATACATCCTAACTATTTTTGAATTTATAATTGCTGCCTGGGGCTGGATGGAGCGCTAGCGGAACACAGGCATGCCCATCAATGTTGGGTTGCACTGCGTTTCACCCAATCTACGGGAGCCCTAATTTTTAAGCTTGGCAACGGACTTGGTATCGGGCAGATGCAGATCAAACCGGGCCTCACCAGCGGGGCTGGGGGTCAGCACCAGATCGCCGCCGTGGGCGCGGGCGATTTCGCGAGCCAGGCTGAGGCCCAGGCCCAGCCCTTCGGTTTGGCGATCGCGAGCAGGCTCGCCGCGATAAAAGCGATCGAACAGGCGGCTCGCTTCGGCGGCGGTGAAGGGGGTCGTAGCATTGGTCAGCGTGAGCTGCACCTGGGACTGAGCACGGCGGGCTTGGACTCGCACCCAGCCCTGGGGCAGGTTGTATTTCGCGGCGTTGGTGATCAGGTTTTGGATCACCTGGGCCAGTAGATCGCGATCGCCCATCACCTGCAACCCTGGCTGAATCTCAGCGGTCACCGTCAGCTCCGGGGCCAGCAGCGAGAGATCCTCCAGCTGATCTTGCACCAGGGCGCTGAGATCGACGGGCTGGCGCTGAATGCTCATCTGCCCGGCATCGGCCAGCGACAGCAGCAGCAGTTTGCGCACGATGCCGCTCAGGTGGCGCACCTGGTCGAGCAGTTGACTCAGGGTTTGCTGAGCCGCCGAGCCGGTTTCAACCCGCTGAATGGCTCGCTCTAGCTCGCCCTGGAGAATGGTGAGGGGCGTTTTCAGCTCATGGGCGGCGTCGCCGCTGAAGCGTGACGCCTGCTGAAAGCTGCGCTCTAGCCGCTCTAGCATGGCGTTAAACGCGGCGATCAATGGCGCAAACTCGGGGTCGGGGTCGGCGGGCACTCGCTGGTGCAGTCCCTGGGCCGTCACCTGATTAATGCTCTGGCTGAGCTGGCGCACCGGCCGCAGCGCTTGGCCCGCGATCGCCCAGGCCCCGCCCCCAATCCCCAGCAGCAGGCCGGGAATGGTCAGTGCATAGATGCGGCGCAGGGTCGCCATCTCCTGGCGGAGGGCATCGAGGTTGGCGGCGATCGCCAGTTGACCCAGGGGCGTAGCCCGCACCGCCACGCGCCAAGGCCCGTCCGGCGTTCGCACCGTCATCAATCGCCGCGGCCCCCGTCGCCCCTGGGTTGGGTCAGGCCCAGGGGAAATCTGGGCGATCGCACTGGGCCACTGGGGCGATTGGTAAACCACCTCCCCCGTGCGGCCCACCAGTAATAGCCCTACTTCCGCATCGGCGGGCAGGCCCAGGTCTTGGGCCAGGGCCGACTCTGGGTTGGGGGGCAAGGTGCCGCGATCGCCGGGGCGAGCCAGGGGAGTAGTACGCTCTAGGCGGGCGTCAAGACTGTCGAGCTTAGCCTGATAGATCAGCCAGCTCGACAGCAGGGCAAACCCCAGCAGCGCTCCGCCAGCCAGGGCAGCAGACCACAGCGCCAGCCACAGCCGCAGGGGGAGTTTGGGGAGCAACGATCGCGTCACGGGCGTTCTCCCCGCGAGTGGGACTGGGGATTCTCTTCTGGGGGGCGAAAGCGGTAGCCCACCCCGCGCACGCTCTCGATCCAATGGGCGGCGTTTAGGGGGTCGAGCTTTTTGCGCAGTCGCTGAATGGCCACATCGACAACGTTGGTGCTGGGGTTAAAGTCATAGCCCCAGACATGCTCCAAAATTTGGGTGCGGGTCAGCACTCGACCGGGCGATCGCATCAGATATTCCAGCAGGTTAAACTCCCGCGCCGTCAGTTCGACCTGGTGCCCGCCGCAGGTGACTTCGCGAGTGATGCGATCGAGACGCAGGGGGCCAGCGGCTAAAAAGTTCTGTCGTTCGCCGCTGCTGCGCCGTACCACCGCGTGCATGCGGGCCACCAGTTCTTCGACATAAAAGGGCTTGGCGATGTAGTCGTCGGCCCCCAGATTTAGCCCGGCTAGGCGATCGTCGAGCTCGTTGCGGGCGGTAATTAAAATCACCGGCACGGCGTAGCCCGCCCCCCGCAGCGCCTTGAGAATCGCCAGCCCGTCCATCCCTGGCACCATGATGTCGAGCAGCACCACGTCGTAGGTGCGATCGGTGGCCAGGGCATAGCCCTCGGTGCCGTTGGGGCAAGTGTCGACCACAAAGCCCTGCTCTTGCAGCCCCTGGGCCACAAAACTGGCGATTTTAGCCTCGTCTTCGACTAATAAAACGTTCATAGGCGCTCACAGCCTAGCACCGCCAGCGGGCCGCAAAAATGACAAAGCTGTAATTTGGCGGTCATGGTTTTGCCATAGTGCCCAGGCTTAATAGAAATCGTCAACCTAAACCACCGGAGCCAACCATCCATGGCAATTCATCGTTCACTGCTGACCGCTGGCCTGGCCGCTGCCCTGGTAGGCGGTCTGGGTCTGGCCGCCTTTAGCCAAACCACCCAGGGCCAACCCCCTCAGCCCGAAGCTACCCCAACTGAGCCTGCTCAGCGGCCCGAAGGCCGGGGGCGGGGTCATGGTGAAGGGCTGGCCAACGCGGCGGCCGATCTAGGTGTGAGCGAAGTCGCGCTGCGAGAAGCCCTAGGTCTGCCTGCTGAGCCCCCTCCGCGCCTTGACCTAGGGACTGCCGCTACGGAGTTGGGGGTGAGCGAAACCGAGCTACGGGAAGCCCTGCGTAGCGGCAGGGAGGGCGATCGCGGTCAAAGACTGGCCACCGCCGCCACACAGCTAGGCGTCAGTGAAGCCGCCTTAAAAGAAGCCCTGGGCCTGCTAGCGGAACCGCCCGCCCGGCCTGACCTGACCGCTGCCGCCACCGAACTGGGCGTCAGCGAAACCGATCTCCAAGAAGCCCTGCGCAGCAATCTGGGAAGAGGTCGTGGCCCCGGAGGCTGTGGCCCTGAAGAGAGCACCACACAACCGTAGTCCCCTGCTGCGAGTCAATCGTCACTTCCCCTGCTACGCTCTGGAAATCCAAGTGAGGTTTCCAGGGCGTTTTTTCTGCCAGTCGATGGGGGCTTAACTGCCTTTGGCGACATCGGGCAGCGATCGCCGTCCCACGTAGAGCCACAGCAGCCCAGCCACCCCCAAGACAATACCCGTCAGACTCACTACCTGGGCCATGCGCAGCGGCCCCAGCATCAGACTGTCGAGGCGCAAACCCTCAATCCACAGACGGCCCAGGCTGTAGGTGGCGAAGTAGACCAAAAAGAGCGTGCCAGTTTTCAGCCGATTGGGATGGCGCAGCCCCCAGAAAAATAGCCACATCACCAGGGCAAACACCCCCAGATTCCACAGCGATTCGTAGAGAAAAGTGGGGTGATAGTACTCCACAGCCCCCAGCCCCGGCGGACGCTGGGCGGGGGGAATGTAAACCCGCCAGGGCAGATTGGTCGGCCTGCCAAAGGCCTCAGAGTTAAAGAAGTTGCCCCAGCGACCAATGGCCTGGCCCAGCACCAGAGCCGGGGCCACCACATCCGCCAGTGCCCAAAATGACAGTCGATTGAGGCGAGCAAACAACAGCGCCGCCAGCATACCGCCCAAGATCGCCCCGTGGATGGCAATGCCCCCCTGCCAGATGGCGAAGGCGCTCAGCGGGTTGTCGGCGTAGCGATCCCACTCAAAGGCGACGTAGTAGAGGCGGGCGGCGGGCAAAGCCCCCAGCACCAGCCAGATCGACAGATCGGCCACCGCCTCAGGGTCAAGTCCGCGCCGCTGGGCCAACCGCTGCGCCAGCGTAATGCCGATCGCCAGGGCGATCGCGATCAGCAGCCCGTACCAGCGAATCGCCAGTGGCCCCAGCTGAAAGATAATTGGCCCCGGTGACGCCAGCTGCGCCAACCCATTGACTGCCAGCCCTAGTTGTATACCTGCTAACCCCATTGCCTGCCTACCTGCTTACGTTTTGGCCTTTGGCTCGAGGCCAAAACCACTATGACATTATATTGAGACTCCTCGGCTGGCACACCCATCGCTTCACTACGGACATTCAACGCCGCGGCCACCACTGAACTGGACGCTCGGAGTCAGGCCATTGGGATGCCGGTGCGTTTATTAAATAGCTTGCTACACTCTCGGCGTCGGTATCGCTGCACCCATCTCCCCTTGGGGCGACATTCACGCCCCTTTTTGACCACCTGTTGGCTCTGGCGGGGGGCGGCGTAGAGCCGAGTTGGCAACGGTGGTGTGAAGAAAAACATGGGGTGGATGGGTGCCAAATAATTCTTTGAAGTGCGATCGCAGCTATCTCCAACGACTTTGGTGGGTTAGGCCTTAGGTGGCGTTGAGCACTGTGGGGGACACCCGCCTGCACCACCTGACTACTCACAGAATGATATATGCAATTAAATTTCATTTGTAGTCTGCTTTGTTTAAATTTTAATCCAGCTTAATTCATAATTCCTGATTGCCGGCGGGCGCTATGCCAAGGGGTGTTGCCGTGAGCTGGTATTCAGGCGTTACTCAAAATTTTTGCTATGTGGCACGCAAACCTAGAATACGAGCTGGCCAATAGCGTGACTACAGCAGCAGATTTCGGCTTCAAAACCCAGCGCATTCAGACCGATGTGCTGGTGGTTGGCGGCGGCACCGCTGGCACCATGGCGGGCATCAAGGCCAAGCAGGCCAACCCCGACAGCGAGGTGCTGATTTTAGAGAAAGCCAACATTCGCCGCAGTGGGGCGATCGCCATGGGCATGGACGGGGTCAACACCGCCGTCATCCCCGGCAACTCTACCCCTGAGCAGTACGTGCGCGAAATTACCATCGCCAATGACGGTATCGTCAACCAAAAGCCGTCTACGAAACCGGGCGACTGGGCTTTGAGGTGATCCAAGAACTGGAAAGCTGGGGCGTCAAGTTTCAAAAAGACCCCGATGGCAACTACGACCTCAAGCAGGTACACCGGGTGGGAAAATACGTCCTCCCCATGCCCGAAGGCAAGGATCTCAAAAAAATTCTCACCCGCCAGGTGAAGCGCCACGGCGTGCAGGTCACCAACCGGGTGATGGCCACCCGCGTGATGGTGCAAAACGGACGCGCTACCGGAGTCGTCGGCTTTGACGTGCGCAGCGGCGACTTCGTTGTGATTCAGGCCAAAGCGGTCATTCTCTGCACCGGAGCCTGCGGTCGTTTGGGCCTGCCCGCTTCCGGATACCTCTACGGCACCTACGAAAACCCCACCAACGCGGGCGACGGCTACGCCATGGCCTACCCGCCGGGGCCGAGCTGACCAACATCGAGTGCTTCCAGATCAACCCGCTGATCAAAGACTACAACGGCCCCGCCTGCGCCTACGTGGCCAGCCCCTTCGGCGCTTACACCGCCAACGCCGAGGGCCACCGCTTCATCAACTGCGACTACTGGAGCGGCCAGATGATGCTGGAGGTCTACAAAGAACTCAACTCCGGCAACGGCCCCGTCCACCTGAAGATGTACCACCTCGACGACGACACCATCGCTGAAATCGAGTCCATTCTCTGGGCGAACGAACGCCCTAGCCGAGGCCGCTTCCACGAGGGCCGGGGCGAAAGCTACCGCACCCACGGCGTCGAGATGAATATTTCTGAAATTGGCCTATGCAGCGGCCACAGTGCCTCGGGGGTGTGGGTAAACGAACGGGCCGAAACCACCGTGCCCGACCTCTACGCCGCTGGTGACATGGCCAGCGTGCCCCACAACTACATGATCGGGGCCTTCGTCTATGGCCGGATTGCTGAGGAAAACGCCACCGACTACCTCCAGGGTCTAGAGCACCCAGAACCCAACGCTCACTTTCTAGCCGCCGAGCAGGCCCGCATTTATCACCCCCTCACCCAGCCCAACGGCATCCCCCATACCCAGGTGGAATATAAGCTGCGCCGCCTGGTCAACGACTACCTGCAACCGCCCAAGTCGCCTCACAAAATGGCGATCGGTCTGGAGAAGTTCGTCGCCTACACCGACACTCTCACGGGCATGGGTGCCCGCGACCCCCACGAACTGATGCGCTGCAACGAAATTCACTTCATCCGCGACTGCGCCGAAATGGCGGTGCGGGCCTCGCTGTACCGCAAAGAAACCCGCTGGGGACTCTACCACTACCGCCTCGACTACCCCGATCGCAACGACACCGAGTGGTTCTGCCACGTCAACTTGAAGAAGTCGGAATCCGGCGAAATGACCCTGTTCAAGCGCCCGGTCGAGCCCTACATCGTCGATGTTGACTTGAAGGAAGAAGTGTATGACGTTGCTGTTCGATAGCGAAAGGCAGAGGAGAATTCAAAGTTCAAAATTCAAAGTTTTGCCTTTTGAATTTTGAACTTTGCACTTCACCACCACCCATCCACCCCCTGTCCCCATGTCCCTAACCTCCCAACGCGTTGACGTCCCTGTGATCGTCGATGAATCAAAATGCCTGGAAAAATGCAATGCCTGCATCGAAGTCTGCCCCCTCGATGTACTGGTGAAAAACCCCGAAACCGGCAAAGCCTATATGAAATATGACGAATGCTGGTTTTGCTTACCCTGCAAGAAAGAATGCCCGACCGGGGCGATTACGGTGCAGATTCCGTTCTTGCTGCGGTGACGAAGTGATGGGGTGATGGAGTAACGGGGTAACGAGCTATCACGCCCCTACTTC
>QBLT01000249.1 GCA_003249105.1 Leptolyngbya sp.
GGTAGGAGGGATGGGGAAGGTGGGGGAGAGAGGGAGTAGGGAGTAGGAGAGTGGAAGAGGGTTGAGTTGGGTGATCGAACTTTTGCTTGGGTGTGCGCCCATAGACTAGAACACAGGTCGGGACCTCAGCGGTTGTGCTGCCTACAGGCCCATTTGCAAAACATAGGTTTAAACCGATGATCGGCCAGTCCTTTCCGTGGGGTGAAGGGCGGCGGAACGCCATTGTCGATGGGGGTCTGGGGCCAGCGAAATGGCCCCAGCAGCTAATCTGGCTTCTCTCCAACCACCTCTTTCAGCCTAGGAACTCTTTTACTTAAGGCAACTGGTTGTCCTAAAAGATTTTTAGTCTTCGACCCAGCGAGGAACATACTGCCACCCATCGCGAATCTCGTCGCGAAACCGCTGATGCCCTGGCTGCTTTTCCTCCACCAGCTGCCAAAAGGCGGCGGAATGGTTCATGTGCACGGTGTGACACAGCTCGTGAACGAAGACGTAGTGGACCAGCTCCGGGGGCAAAAACAGCAGCTTGTAGTTGAGGCTGATGTCCTTGTTACTGGAGCAGCTGGCCCAGCGGGTCTTTTGGCCTCGGATAGAAATGCGGCGAAAGGGCAAGTTGACGACAAAACTCAGCTCCCGCAGCCAAGGGGCAAACTCGGCGCGGGCCTTGCGGCTCAGCCACTGGCGCAGCAGATCGGCGCAGGCGGCACTGTTGTCCACCGCGCCACGCAGCAAGAGGGTATGGGGGCCGCTCTGGGTCATGGCCAAGGTGCGGGTCGTGGCGGTCTGGTATTGGATCTGCCAGGTTTGGTGGCGCGATCGCACCTCGATCTGCCCCGGCTTCTCCTCAAAATGGTCGTCGGTCAGCCCAGCGGTTTGGTGGGCCAGGCGCTGGCGCGATCGCCACAGCCAATCGCGCCGCCGATGCAGTAGCTCAGGCACCTGGCGCTGGTCAAAGCCCAGGGGCACCACAACTTCTACCTGGCCGTTGAGGTGCACCTTGATAGAGACATGGCGGGCGCGATCGCTCTCCCGAATGCGGTAGTCGGGCAGCGCCGCCGTCTCAGGCGAAAAAAGCTCTAGCTGTTCAGACGAGTCAGCCATGGGCGGCAGGAACACACTACTTTAGATAGCCTGTTCTATCCTACGGTGCCCTAGAAAAGACAGCAAAATTTGCTGGTGCGGCGGGCCTAATGGGCGCTCCCCACCGGCGCGAGCGGAGAACCGCTGGCCTCGGTGAATATCGTCTGTGCTCCATAGCCCCAAGTCCAACCCTTCGGTCAGCACCAGTTGCTCCACCGGCACCACCAGCGGTCCGTGGTAGACATGGCGCACCACGGTTTCATCCTCCACCCGCTCAAACAGCGCCAGCTGGGGCGCGACGTAGCCAATTTCTTCCTCCAGCTCTCGGTACACCGCCGTATCAGGGTCTTCGCCCGGTTCGAGGTGGCCGCCAAAAAAAGCCCAGTGGCCTGGCCAGGCAATGGTGGGAATATCGTCGCGGAGCTGAAGCAGGAAGCGATCGTTTTGGTAGAGGATGGCGATCGCCACCTCAGGCTTAGCTGTCATCCGCACATCACTCACTCGATTTCCTACTCCTTATATACATTGCGTAGGCTCTCAGCCCCGTGCGCCACCGTCTTCATTCTCTACCGACCGGATCCACGTCCTTCGTAGCAGCTTGAGCCATAGAACATAACGCCGTGCTCAACACTATTGTTGCCAAAATAAATACCGCTGGTCATAGGGATGCCTCCTGGATGGTCATACCCCCAGCTACATCGCCAACTTTGAGGATTTCGGAAACTCCAACGCCTCTACAACTTGCTAAAGATCAAGTGTCGGGCAGCAATAATTAACATTAGTTAATAAAAGAAGGGTGCGATCGCCAATTTTGAGGTATCAACCCAGCTATTTATTGAGTTTTGTTAATAGAACCCTGATCCAGAGATCAATTTTGTGATCAGAGCAATTCTGGAAGCCTCATGGATCAAGGGCTTCCGCAGATTGAATTATTGTAAACCCCGGTCAAAAAGCGTCAAATCGCGAGACTATAATGCTCAAGAGCAATCACCGCCTAAGTATCGATTGTGCCTGTGGGCCATGGCTCACTTGGGTATAGTTCGACCTAAAGCGATTGATTCTCCATTTGCTTTTGTCTAGAGAGAGGAGAGTCTCCATGACAACTACCCCGCGCGAGCGGGAGGCGAAAGCCAAGGTCATCGTCGATAGAGATCCAGTACCTACTTCCTTTGAGAAGTGGGGCAAGCCGGGTCACTTCGATCGGACCTTAGCTAAGGGACCCAAAACCACCACCTGGATTTGGAACCTTCACGCCGACGCTCACGATTTTGATAGTCATACCAGTGATTTAGAAGACATTTCGCGCAAGATCTTTAGTGCGCACTTCGGTCACCTAGCCGTCGTCTTTATCTGGCTCAGCGGCATGTATTTCCATGGCGCTAAGTTTTCCAACTTCGAAGCCTGGATGACCAACCCCACGGGCATCAAGCCCAGCGCCCAGGTCGTTTGGCCAATTTTTGGTCAAGAGATCCTTAATGGCGATGTCGGGGGTGGTTTCCACGGTATTCAAATTACCTCTGGCCTATTTCAAATGTGGCGCGCCGCTGGTATTACCAATGGCTACCAGCTCTACGTCACCGCCATTGGCGCGCTGGTAATGGCGGCTCTAATGCTGTTCGCTGGCTGGTTCCACTACCACAAGGCCGCTCCCAAGCTGGAGTGGTTCCAAAACGTGGAATCGATGATGAACCACCACCTGGCGGGTCTGCTCGGTCTCGGCTGCCTCAGCTGGGCCGGTCACCAGATCCACGTGGCGCTGCCAATTAACAAAATGCTGGATGCTGGCGTGGCTCCGCAGGATATTCCCCTGCCCCACGAGTTCATCCTGAATAAGAGCCTGATGGCTGATCTGTACCCCAGCTTTGCTGAGGGCCTGAAGCCCTTCTTCACCCTGAACTGGGGTGTATACGCCGACTTCCTCACCTTCAAGGGTGGTCTCAACCCCGTGACCGGTGGCCTCTGGCTGTCGGATACGGCTCACCACCACCTGGCACTAGCCGTGCTCTTCATTGTTGCGGGCCATATGTACCGCACCAACTGGGGCATCGGCCACAGCATGAAGGAGATTCTGGAAGGCCACAAAGGCGATCCTCTACTCTTTGGTGGCAAGGGCCACGATGGCCTGTACGAGAACCTGACTACCTCCTGGCATGCCCAGCTGGCGGTTAACCTGGCTATCCTCGGTTCCCTCACCATCATCGTGGCGCAGCACATGTACGCCATGCCTCCCTATCCGTACATCGCGACGGATTACCCCACCCAGCTGTCGCTGTTTACCCACCACATGTGGATTGGCGGCTTCTTGATTGTGGGGGCCGGTGCCCACGCCGCCATCTTTATGGTGCGTGACTACGATCCGGCGGTGAATATGGACAACGCGCTCGATCGCATGCTGCGCTCCCGCGATGCCATTATTTCTCACCTCAACTGGGTGTGTATTTTCCTCGGCTTCCACAGCTTTGGTCTGTACATCCACAACGACACCATGCGCGCCCTGGGCCGTCCTCAGGACATGTTCTCTGACACCGCCATTAAGCTGCAGCCGGTCTTTGCCCAATGGGTGCAAGGCTTCCACAGCGCGGCAGCAGGGGCTACTGCTCCTAACGCCATGGCCAGCGTCAGCCCCGTGTTCGGCGGCGATGTCGTAGCCGTGGCCGGCAAGGTGGCGATGATGCCCATGACCCTCGGCACCGCCGACTTCATGGTGCACCACATCCACGCCTTCACCATCCACGTGACCGCGCTGATTCTACTCAAGGGTGTGCTTTACGCCCGCAGCTCTCGACTCGTACCCGACAAAGGCGACCTGGGCTTCCGGTTCCCCTGCGACGGTCCCGGTCGGGGCGGCACCTGTCAGGTTTCCGCTTGGGACCACGTGTTCCTGGGCCTGTTCTGGATGTACAACTCCCTATCCATTGTGATCTTCCACTTCAGCTGGAAGATGCAGTCCGACATTTGGGGCACAGTGAGCCCCGATGGCACGGTATCTCACATCACCGGCGGCAACTTTGCCCAAAGTGCAATCACCATCAACGGCTGGCTACGCGACTTCCTGTGGGCGCAAGCTTCCCAGGTAATCGGCTCCTACGGCTCGGCCCTGTCGGCCTACGGTCTGCTGTTCTTGGGTGCCCACTTTGTTTGGGCCTTTAGCCTGATGTTCCTGTTCAGTGGCCGCGGCTACTGGCAAGAGCTAATTGAGTCCATCGTCTGGGCTCACAGCAAGCTAAAGGTGGCTCCCGCTATTCAGCCTCGCGCTCTGAGCATCACTCAGGGTCGGGCTGTGGGTGTGGCCCACTACCTCCTTGGGGGTATTGCCACTACCTGGGCCTTCTTCCTGGCTCGAATTATCGCGGTGGGCTAGGTTTCTCGTCATGGAATCTCCTGGGGGCGCAGGCCCTGCGCCCCTACATACCGCACTCATGACTCAAATGTCGTACTAGAATCCGTTTTGATTCATGGCAACTAAATTCCCTAAATTTAGCCAGGACCTGGCCCAAGATCCGACCACACGGCGGATCTGGTACGGGATTGCCACCGCCCACGACTTTGAAAGCCACGACGGCATGACGGAGGAGAATCTTTACCAAAAGATTTTCGCCTCCCACTTTGGCCATCTGGCAATCATCTTTCTGTGGACTTCGGGCAACCTGTTCCACGTCGCCTGGCAAGGCAACTTTGAACAGTGGATCAAAGATCCGCTCAACATCAAACCGATCGCCCACGCGATTTGGGATCCTCACTTTGGCCAGCCTGCGGTAGATGCCTTCTCCCAGGCCGGGTCTTCGACCCCGGTGAACATCGCCTTCTCAGGCGTGTACCACTGGTGGTACACCATTGGCATGCGCACCAACAATGATCTGTACAGTGGCGCTGTCTTTCTGCTAATTCTGTCGGCGGTCTTCCTGTTTGCAGGCTGGCTGCACCTTCAGCCCAAGTTTCGCCCCAGCTTGTCCTGGTTTAAAAACGCCGAGTCTCGCCTCAACCACCACCTGGCTGGTCTGTTTGGCGTTAGCTCGCTGGCCTGGACGGGTCACCTGGTGCACGTGGCAATCCCCGAATCTCGCGGTGTCCACGTCGGTTGGGACAACTTCCTCTCGATGAAGCCCCACCCCGAAGGCTTGATGCCCTTCTTCACCGGCAACTGGGGGGTCTACGCCCAGAACCCCGATACCTCTAGCCATATCTTTGGTACGGCAACCGGGTCTGGTTCGGCAATTCTGACCTTCCTTGGTGGCTTCCATCCTCAGACCGAGTCTCTCTGGCTGACGGATATGGCCCACCACCACCTGGCGATCGCGGTGATCTTCATCATCGCCGGGCACATGTACCGCACCAACTTCGGCATTGGCCACAGCATCAAGGAAATCTTGAATGCCCACAAGCCACCCGGTGGTGGTTTGGGTGAAGGGCATAAGGGTCTCTACGACACCTTGAACAACTCCCTCCACTTCCAGCTGGCGCTGGCGCTGGCTTCCCTCGGTGTGGTCACCTCCCTGGTGGCGCAGCACATGTATGCGCTGCCTCCCTACGCCTTTATCGCTCGGGACTACACCACCCAGGCGGCTCTGTACACCCACCACCAGTACATCGCTGGATTCATCATGGTGGGGGCCTTTGCCCACGGCGCGATCTTCCTGATTCGCGACTACGATCCGGCGGCTAACAAAAACAACGTGCTGTACCGCGTGCTAGAGCACAAGGAAGCGATCATCTCGCACCTGAGCTGGGTGTCGCTGTTCCTGGGCTTCCACACCCTGGGTCTGTACGTGCACAACGACGTGGTGGTGGCCTTTGGTACCCCCGAAAAGCAGATTCTGGTGGAGCCGGTGTTTGCTCAGTGGGTGCAAGCCTGCTCTGGTAAGCTGCTCTACGGTTTTGATACCTTGCTGTCGAACCCCGACAGCGTGACTCAAACCGCCAATGCCGTTTACCTACCCGGCTGGTTTGATGCCATTAACAGCAACAAAAACTCGCTGTTTCTGACCATTGGCCCTGGCGACTTCTTGGTTCACCATGCGATCGCCCTGGGTCTGCACACCACCACCCTGATCTTGGTCAAGGGTGCGCTGGATGCCCGTGGTTCGAAGCTGATGCCCGACAAAAAAGACTTCGGCTACAGCTTCCCCTGCGACGGCCCCGGCCGTGGCGGCACCTGCGACATCTCCGCTTGGGATTCCTTCTACCTGGCGATGTTCTGGATGCTCAACACCATTGGTTGGGTCACCTTCTACTGGCACTGGAAGCATCTCAGCATCTGGAGCGGCAACGTCGCCCAGTTCAACGAGTCGTCGAACTACCTGATGGGCTGGCTGCGCGACTACCTGTGGCTCAACAGCTCTCAGCTGATCAACGGCTACAACCCCTACGGCATGAATAACCTAGCCGTCTGGGCCTGGATGTTCCTCTTTGGACACCTGGTTTGGGCCACCGGCTTCATGTTCTTGATCTCCTGGCGCGGCTACTGGCAAGAGCTGATCGAAACTCTGGTCTGGGCCCACGAGCGCACTCCCCTGGCAAACCTGGTTCGCTGGAAGGACAAGCCCGTTGCCATGTCGATCATTCAGGGTCGAGTGGTAGGTCTAGCTCACTTCACTGTGGGTTACATTCTCACCTACGCGGCCTTCCTGATAGCTTCAACCTCCAGCCGTTTCGGCTAAGTTGGCTAGTTAGCTAAAGTAAAGCGCCCCGATGCATTGCATCGGGGCGCTTTGTTCGTAAAAGTTTCTTTGTCTGTAGAGAACGCTGAGAGCGGTATATCTGCCTCTGCTTGGCGTTGTTGCATAAATAGGGTGTTACGGACGGGGTAGTGGCATAAGGTTTAAGTACTACCCAAAACCTGACGCCGATGCAGTACCGAGTCCGCAACTGGTCTGAGTATAACG
>QBLT01000024.1 GCA_003249105.1 Leptolyngbya sp.
TTAGGAAGCCCTTTCCTCTACACGGGTATTAATTGATACTTTTCAAATATCCTCTTAGGCTATGAGGTGCCGGTTAGCCCCCACAACAGCACCGTACGGGTGGGGATTTCCTACGAAGATTTCAACATTACCGAACGGGAGAACCCGGCTTTTGTCCTGGGGGCCAGGGGTAATGCCTGGGTCTACGAGACCGAGTTTCGCCACCCGCTGATTCGCACCCCGCGCGAGGAGTTGGCCCTGTCAGTGGGCTTCCGCCACCGCGATGGCGAAAGCGTGCTGCTCGACACGATTACCGTTCCCAGCCGCACCAGCGTGTTTCAATTTGGCCAAGACTATCTGCGCCGCGATGGCAGAGGGGCCTGGGTGGCGCGATCGCAGTTTAACTTGGGCACTGGGCTGTTTGGGGCTACGGTCAACTCCGCCCCTCAGGCCGACGGCAAGTTTTTAAGCTGGCTGGGCCAGGTGCAGCGGGTGCAGGTGCTTAGCCCCGACAACCTGCTAATTCTGCGGGCCGATTTGCAGCTCAGCTCTGACTCACTGTTGGGCAGCGAACAGTTTGTGATTGGTGGTGCTCAATCAGTGCGGGGCTACACCCAAAATGCGCGGGCGGGCGACAACGGCTTTCGGGTTTCGGTAGAAGACCGCATTGTGCTCAGCCGCAACGAAGCGGGGAATCCGCTAATTCAGCTGGCTCCGTTTACAGATCTGGGAGCAGTGTGGTTTAACGACGCCGCCACCCAACCCACTCAGCAGAACTTTTTATGGGGTGCCGGGCTGGGGCTGCTAGCCAACCCGCTGCCTGACCTCGACGCTCGCTTCGATGTAGGCATTCCTCTGGTGTCTTTGAACGAAATCACTGACCGCAACACTGGCGTGCAGTTTTACTTTTCCCTGGGCTATCAGTTTTAGGGCTCTAACGAATTCCGTATCGTGGGACAGCTGCAGCTGTCCCACGGTTAGGAAAAATGCCAAATCTACAAAACATAGCTTTAACAAAACCCTAATTCCTAAGGCGTAGCTCTATAACCAGTAGCCAAGGTAGGGCTACAGATCCGCCAGCTTATTCATGCCCTTTATGTACCACTTGCCATCCTGGCGTACGAGGTCGTACTGCATTCTCAGGGTGTCGTTGTAGGCAGCTTCAGCGTTTTCGACGCCAAACTCAAACAGCTGCGCCTTTTCAGAGACTACGGCGATCGCCTGCAAACTGTCAGCGGTCGGGTCATCGGGGGTGACCGATTCGATTTCTACATTGTGCTCGTATTCCCAATACCAGCTTTCGGCGGCGGCGGCATCGGCCCGGCGAGTCCACTGGGTGAGCACCGGCTCCAGCAGAATGTCGTCGAGGCTATCGCCCTGGTAGCCTTCCCCCAGTGCCCCTCGCTTAATCTCTAGCCATTCGTTGATCACCCGACTGGCCATGTCGTTGACGCCAATCTCGGTGGGGGCAGGGGGCGCTTCTGGAATTTCAAAGGCAGGCTGGTCAACGCGAATGGCCAGGGGTCTGCCCGAAATCCTGGGGCCGCTAAAGGCGCTCGTCACCCAGCCTAGGGCCCGCATGGTGCCAAACCCTAAAATGCCGACCCCCAACACACCGGCTACCCCTACTAAGGCTAAGCGGCCCCAGTGGGGTGCTGCCCTGCGATCGCGTCGCCCAGGGGCCATGGCGGGTGGTAGCGCCTGCCCAGGCGCTAGGGTCGCTGGTTCGGGAGCGGCGCGCCGCTTGGGTAATGGCTGAGTCGGCGCTTCGCTGCCTGGCGCGCTCATTTTGCCCTCAGGTGACAGCTGCGCCACCCGCTCGGCCACCGAGAGGTCGTCATCGTCGGCATTGGGGGTGCGAAATTCGGGGTCAGGGTGAGTTTCCCGCACCAATCCACGGTGCCGGGGCTCGGGTTGACTGGGGCGACCATTGCCGTTGCGAACCGCTGGTCTCCCATAGGCACCGTTGCCGTTGCTGCCGTGGGCTGGCTCCGGCGGACGGGGACGGGTGGCGGCGGTGGGGTTGGGCATCGTGGGTGCCCCGATGGGCAACGATCCCTCAACCGTTGGAAACTGGGCCGTTGGAAACTGGGCCGTTGGCAATTGCCCCACCCCTGAGGCCGTGGTCATGGCAGTCTGTCCCAGCCCTCCCTGGGCAGCTGCTGATTGGCGCGGTTCCGATCGCAGCTCGGCCCCCGACCCCGCCGGCATGGTTTCTAGGTAGGCCTGCACCTGGGCATCGGCAAAGTAGTCCTTGAGGGTGGCCTCTTGCTCTTTAAAGTCGCGAAAGTGCGGGAACAGCTCGTCCTTGAGCCAGCGCTCGGCGTAGAGGCACAGCCCCGGCAGCAGGTCGGGGGACTGGCGCGAGTGCTCGCGGATGTAGGCCAGGGGCTCATACTCCTGACTCATCTCCAGGGCGCGGTTGGCCTCCTCGGTCTGGCCCAGCAGCAGGGCGCACACCGCCTGCTCCAGATGCACGTCTTGCTGAGCCCCCAGGCGCAGCAGCAGCTGCTTGGCGCGGCGCACCAGGGCGGGCTGGTGGCGGGCAAAACCTCGAGCCAGCAGGGCATACACCGTCAAATAGGTGGCCACAGGCGACGGACGGCGGGCCTCGTGCTCAAACAGCTCCTGCTGCTCGGAGGCGGTGAGGTAGTCGCGCAGCTGCTGAATAAAGCGCAGAAAGTCGTCGATCGCTAGGCCCGAGAGGTCGTCCTCGGTACCCTCAATGCCACCCCGATCTTCGAGCATAGTCTTGAGCAGCTTGAGCCCCTGGCGGCGCTCGCGGGTCTGGTCGAGGGGACGGGCCAGCAGCTCCAGCACCCGGTAGGGGCGCAGCTTGTACAACTCGGTCTGAATTTCAGCCCGAATGGCCGGGAAGTGGTTGCCTCGGGCCAGCAGCTCGTGGCCGGTTTGCAGCGACTCGGCGGCAATTTCGTACTGGCGCTGCTGCCACTGCTCGCGGCCCAGCTCCAGGCAGGCTAGAGCCAGGGTGAGCACCACGTCATCTTGGGCGGGCTCGGGGGTGGCCAGACCGCCGCTAGCGTAGGGGTTACCGAGCTGGGGCTGACCCAGTTGCAGCACCTGTTCATACTCGCCCAGCTCTAGCAAGATCAGCAGCGCCCCGACCAGCTGATCGCTCTCGATCTCAATTTTGGAGCTTTGGGCTTCGCTGCCGCCGGGCTCGGTGGCGAGCGACCGGAGCGCCGCCTCCCCGACATCGGCGCTCACCTCTAGACCCGGTAGCCCCTCGGGCAGGGGATCGGGAGCCATGTCGACGGTGTAGGCGCTGGCGAGAAACTTGCTGTCGTAGTCGCGGCGGCGATCGCGGTCAGACAACACCGTATAGGCTTCGTCGATGAGCTGCTTGCGGGCCTCAATGGCGGCGGTGGAGAATTCGCGCCGGGGCAGCTGTAGGCCACGATCGCGGTGGGCCTGTTTCAGCTGGTCGGCGGTCGCCTGGATGGGTAATCCCAAAATTCGGTAGTAGTCTAACGGAATTTGCACAGCTCACGTCCCCAACGGCGAATTCACTCGAAATAGTATCCAAAAAGATTTATTGCGGACTGTCTAAACCGCCGAACTTTCTACCGCATGCTACGCCCCGCACCCCAAGGACCCAGCTGTGTCCCCCTGTCTTTGCCCCGCACCCATGACCCTTGGGCTTATTTTCAACCATCTTTTTTTCCTAGAGCTTGTCCCTCTGTTGCCCAACGAAACCCTGGGAAATAGCTACACCCTATCGCGTTTGTTCCAAAAGCAGAACAAAAGTGAAGTTTATAACACATGTTTGCCGCCGCTGCTAGGGCCAGTGCGGCCCTGGACCATTGTGACCGACAGCACCGGCTGCCCTGCCCATATCTGAGCTCGATCTAAATCAGCTCGATGCTTCGGCGCGATCGCGCAGCACCAGCACCTTAAATTCCCCTAGTGAGGCTGTTCATCGAGTCGTCAGGCATATTAAAGGTTGAATAAAGATCCTATCCCTGCCTCCAGACGAATGGGCAACGGGCAGAGAGATTTAGCGGGGGCCCCCGATCGTTGGCATCAACTTAACTCGATGGCCAAGGCGAACACCATTGCCCAGCGGCCCGGTCGGTATGATGGAGGGCGTATCCCAGCCGGTCTCTGCCCAAGGGGGGATACTTTTCGGTATAGTCAAATGTTGGACATCGCGGCGTAGGACCCAGCAAACCCATGGTTCAAGAACGGACGTTACCCCAATTCCAGGCTCCAGCAGCCCAGATCTCTCCAGAGGAAGGGCTGAAGCTCTACGAAGACATGATCCTGGGGCGCTTCTTTGAGGACAAGTGCGCCGAGATGTACTACCGGGGCAAGATGTTCGGCTTTGTGCACCTCTACAACGGCCAGGAAGCAGTCTCCAGTGGGGTAATCAAGTCGCTGCGGTCGGACGACTACGTGTGCAGCACCTACCGCGACCACGTCCACGCCCTCAGTGCCGGGGTGCCCGCTAAGAATGTCATGGCCGAGCTGTTTGGCAAAGAAACGGGTTGCAGCAAGGGGCGGGGCGGCTCGATGCACCTGTTTTCGAGCGAACACAATATGCTGGGTGGCTTTGCCTTCATTGGAGAAGGCATTCCCGTGGCTCTGGGGGCAGCGTTTCAGTCGCGCTACCGCCGCGATGCCCTGGGCGACTCTAGCGCCGACCAAGTGACCGCCTGCTTCTTTGGCGACGGCACCAGCAACAACGGCCAGTTCTTTGAGTGCCTGAACATGGCTGCCCTCTGGAAGCTGCCGATTTTATTTGTGGTGGAAAACAACAAGTGGGCGATTGGTATGGCCCACGAGCGGGCCACCTCCCAGCCCGAGATCTATAAAAAAGCCTCAGTATTTGGCATGCCCGGCGTCGAAGTCGACGGCATGGATGTGATGGCGGTGCGCGAGGTTGCTCAGCAGGCGGTCGCCCGTGCCCGCGCTGGGGAAGGCCCCACGCTAATTGAGGCCCTCACCTATCGCTTTAGGGGCCACAGTTTGGCTGACCCCGACGAGCTGCGATCGAAGGCCGAAAAAGAAGCCTGGCTGGCCCGTGACCCGATCAAGCGGTTTGAGGGCTACCTGCTAGAGCAAAATCTGGCTGACGAAGGGACGCTGAAGGAGGTGCGCGATCGCATCCAGACCACCATCGACGATGCCCTCACCTTTGCCGAAGAGAGCCCCGAACCCAGCCCCGACGATCTCTATAAATATATCTTCGCCGAAGATTGATCGCCCTGGAACCGGGATCAGCGCTTGAAAATCAGCGTATTCAGCGGTGGGCAGTGCCCACCCTACGGTTCATAAAAACAGGGCATTGCGGTATTGCATTGGCGTGAGAATTCCTTGGGGAGTTGACCGCGAATGCACCCTACTCATCCACCCTCACCTAACCCACTCACTCATTCACCCATCAACATCCACCCATGGCAGAAACCCTCCTATTTAACGCCCTGCGCGAGGCCATCGACGAAGAGATGGGCCGCGACGACACCGTCTTTGTCCTGGGCGAAGATGTCGGCGTCTACGGCGGTTCCTATAAGGTCACCAAAGATCTTTACAACAAATATGGCGAGCTGCGCGTGCTCGACACCCCGATCGCCGAAAACAGCTTCACCGGCATGGCTGTCGGTGCCGCCATGACCGGCCTACGCCCGATCATCGAGGGCATGAACATGGGCTTCTTGCTGCTGGCCTTTAACCAGATCGCCAACAACGCCGGCATGCTGCGCTACACCTCGGGCGGCAACTACAAAATCCCCATGGTGATCCGCGGGCCGGGGGGCGTGGGGCGGCAGCTCGGGGCCGAGCACTCCCAGCGGCTCGAGGCCTATTTCCAGGCGGTGCCGGGGCTGAAGATCGTGGCCTGCTCCACCCCCTACAACGCCAAAGGGCTGCTCAAGGCCGCTATCCGCGACGACAACCCGGTGCTGTTCTTTGAGCACGTGCTGCTCTACAACCTCAAAGAAGACCTGCCCAACCACGAGTACGTGGTGCCGCTGGATAAAGCCGAAATCGTTCGCCCCGGCAAGGATGTCACCATCCTCACCTACTCCCGCATGCGCCACCACGTCACCCAGGCGGTCAAGGGTCTAGAGAAAAAAGGCATCGACCCCGAGGTGATCGACCTGATCTCCCTCAAACCGCTGGATTTCGACACCATCGGAGCCTCAATTAAGAAGACCCACCGGGTAATTATTGTGGAAGAGTGCATGAAAACCGGCGGCATTGGCGCCGAAATCATCGCCTCGATCAACGATCGCTACTTTGACGAACTCGATGCTCCGGTGGTGCGCCTGTCTTCCCAAGACATCCCGACCCCCTACAACGGTAAGCTAGAGACACTGACCATCGTGCAGCCCAAACAAATCGAGGCCGCCGTCGAAAACATGGTCGCCCTCAAGGTCTAGGGCCAAATCCCCAAGATCCTGTAGGGTGGGCACCGCCCACCACCCAATTTGGGACAGTCCTCCCAATCGTCGCCGCGCTCCCCAGGGCACGGCCCCATTCCAAGGGATCACTATCCACACCCACACCGCAGCAAACCGCAATGGCAAAATATCGAGCTTGGCTAGGGGTTATTCTGGTGCTCACCATCGCCTCCGTGGCGGTGATAACCCAGATTCCCACCCGTCTGGGGTTAGACCTGCGGGGGGGCTCTCAGCTCACCATCCAGGTGCAGCCCACCGCCGCCATCCCCACCATTACCGAGCGGGAGATGGAGGCGGTGCAAACCGTGGTCGAAGGCCGGGTCAACGGTCTGGGCGTCTCGGAGGCGGTGGTGCAGCAGCTGGGCAACAACCAGCTACTGGTGCAGCTACCCGGCGTCAGCGACCCCCAGCAGGCCGAGCGGGTCTTGGGGGGCACGGCTCAGCTCGAGTTTCGCGCCCAGCGGCCCGGCACCGACCAGCAGCTCCAGATCGAAAACCAGGTGCTGCAGGGACATCTGGGCGAGCTGGCGGCGCTCCAGGCCACCCTGCCCGCCAATGGAGAAATCAACGGCGACACCCAGGCTCGCATTGACAAGCTCCAGGCCGATGTCACCGCCAGCGAGAAGGCCGTGGCGGCTCTGTTTGAGCCCAGCACCCTGGGCGGGGATAAGTTAACTGATGCGATCGCCCGGCCCACCAGCGGCACCCTCTGGGAGGTGGTGATTCAGTTCAACAGTGAGGGCGGCAACGAGTTTGCGGAGATCAGCAAGGCGATCGCCGGTACTGGCCGCACCATCGGCATCTTCCTCGATAACCGCCTGCTCAGCGCGCCCACGGTGAACGTGCAGTACGCCGAAACCGGCATCACCGGGGGCAGCGCCGTGATCTCCGGCAACTTTACCGCCGAGTCGGCCCGCGACCTTGAAATTCAGCTGCGCGGCGGTGCCCTGCCCCTGCCCGTAGAGGTGGTTGAGAATCGCACCGTAGGGCCGACCCTGGGCCGCGACAGCATTCAGCGCAGCCTCTACGCCGGTATCGCCGGGCTGGGTCTGGTGCTGGTCTTCATGGCTATTTATTACCGGCTGCCCGGTGTTCTGGCCGACATTGCCCTGATTATCTATGCCCTGCTCACCTGGGCCGCCTTTAACCTGCTGGGGGTGACCCTCACCCTGCCGGGGATTGCCGGGTTCATTCTCAGCATTGGCATGGCGGTAGATGCTAACGTGCTGATCTTTGAGCGCACCCGCGAAGAGCTACAGGCGGGCAAAACCCTTTACCGCTCAGTCGAATCGGGCTTCTACCGAGCCTTCTCAAGCATTTTGGACGGCAATGTCACGACCCTAATCTCGTGTCTGGCGCTGTTTTACTTTGGAGCCGGGCTGGTCAAAGGGTTTGCCCTCACCCTGGCCATCGGCGTCATCATCAGCATGTTTACCGCCCTGACCTGCACGCGTACGCTGATGTTCTTAACCATCAGCCTGCCGCAGTTTCGGCGACCCAGCCTATTTTGCCCCGGCTTAACCACCGTTCGCCCCGACACCGTTCGCCCCTAGGAGTGCCCATGAAGCTCAACATTATTCAGCAGCGCGGTCTGTGGTGGGGAATCTCGTCAGTGCTGGTGCTAATCAGCCTGGTGGCCATGGCGATCTCGTGGCAGCAGTTTGGCACGCCCCTTAAGCCGGGCCTTGATTTTGCTGGGGGTACCCGCCTACAGCTGACCCGAGCCTGCGTGGCTACCGATAGCTGTGCCGAACCGCTCGATCTGGCCGATGTTAGACAGGTGCTAGGAGATCAGGGCCTTGATTCCAGCAGCCTTCAGCTTTTGGGGGATGACCAGCAGGTGCTCTCAATTCGCACCCGCACCCTGACCGTAGATGAGCGCGCCCCTCTTCAGAGCGCCCTCGACGAGGCCATTGGCCCCTTTGACAGCAGTTCTACCCAGATTGATACCGTCGGGCCGGTGGTGGGGAAACAGCTGTTGGTGTCGGGCTTACTGGCTCTGCTGGTTTCCTTTGCCGGGATTGTGATCTACATGAGCCTGCGCTTTAAGCTCGACTATGCGCTGCTGGCGATTTTGGCCCTGGCCCACGATGTAACCATCACCGCTGGCGTGTTTGCCATTTTAGGGCTGGTGTTGGGCGTTGAAGTAGACAGTCTGTTCATTGTGTCGCTGCTCACCATTGTGGGCTTCTCGGTCAACGACACGGTGGTGATTTACGATCGCGTGCGTGAGAACATGAAGCTCAGCCCCGGCAGCCACATCAACGACATTGTTGACAGCGCCGTCAACCAAACCCTAGCCCGCTCAATCAACACCTCGCTGACAACAACCCTGCCACTGGTTGCGATCGTCATCTTCGGCGGCCCCACCCTGAAATATTTTGCCCTAGCGTTGATTGTGGGCTTTGTGGCCGGGGCCTACTCCAGCATTTTTGTGGCCAGTTCGCTGCTGGCCCTGTGGCGAGAACGCGCGGGCAAGGCCTATAGCGATGACCCTGACTTGTCAGACGCTCAGCCTGAAACCCAAAACTGACGGAATTTTAGCCATGGGCACTCCTAGCTATCCTGCGCCTCTGGAGCGCCTGCGGGTCATTATGCTACGCCGCTGGTGGGCTATCAGCGGGTTGCTGTGGCTGACGGTAGCCCCTCTCAGCCTGTGGAGCCTGCGCCTTGAGATTGCTCAGCTGCGCCAGTACTTTACCTGGTCAGCGGTGCGGCTGGGTTTAGCCTACAACCGTCCGGCAGCGATCGGGCTGGGGCTGTGCGTGGGTTTGACCGTTGCTCTACTGGTAGCCGAGAGCCGCTACATTTTGTGGGGCATGACCAAGGACGAGCAGCAGCGATTGGAGAAACTGTGCGATCGCATCACCGCCCAAGGCCCATCTCACCAC
Organism: Leptolyngbya sp.; assembly: GCA_003249105.1. Lineage (GTDB taxonomy): Bacteria > Cyanobacteriota > Cyanobacteriia > Phormidesmidales > Phormidesmidaceae > Nodosilinea. The sequence continues at coordinate 9,293 of QBLT01000024.1, forward strand.
CTCTGGCGTCAGCTCCATCGCGATTAGAACCGCCGACCTGGTAGCGGGTTAAGAGGGAAAATCCCCCAGGGGCTGGGGTCCCTGGGTGACATTGGTACCAAGATGTAATTTCATAGAACAAGACAGTTAACCCCGATTCTCCGGTGGAAAATCGGAGTTGCTCTGGCTCTCCAGATTTTCCTATATTTCATCATCAGCAGAAGGCAGCGGTATCTCCATGACTCTACACAAAGACGGTATTGCCCCCCATGGCGGCACCCTGGTCGATCGCCTGGCGACGCCCGACCAAAAAGCTCAGTTCCTAGCCCAAGCCGATACCCTGCCCCGCGTCGGACTGGACGAGCGGGCATTCTCTGACCTGGTGATGATTGCCATCGGCGGCTTTAGCCCTCTCAACGGCTTTATGAAGCAGGCTGACTACGATACTGTGGTTACCGACATGCGCCTGGCGAACGGTCTGCCCTGGGCCATTCCCGTCACCCTGTCGGTGGATGAAGCCACCGCCGCCCCCCTGCAAGAGGGCAGCCTGGTGCGCCTAGATGACCCCAGCGGTCGCTTTGTCGGCGTGCTCGAACTGGAAGAGAAATACACTTACGATAAGGCCCGCGAGGCCGTCAACGTTTACCGCACCGACGATGAAAAGCACCCCGGTGTGAAGGTGGTCTATGACCAGGGAGCGGTGAACCTAGCTGGCCCAGTGTGGTTACTGGAGCGCGACCCCCATCCCCTCTTTCCTGCGTACCAGATTGACCCGGCGGCGTCCCGGGCGCTGTTTCGCGATCGCAACTGGAAGACCGTTGTGGGCTTTCAGACCCGCAACCCTATCCACCGCGCCCACGAGTACATTCAAAAGTGCGCGCTAGAGACCGTGGACGGTCTGTTTTTGCACCCGCTGGTGGGGGCCACCAAATCCGACGATATCCCCGCCGATGTGCGCATGCGCTGCTACGAAATTATGGTGGAACACTACTTCCCCCAAGACCGCGTGATTCTTGCGATCAATCCCTCCGCAATGCGCTACGCTGGCCCTAGGGAAGCGATTTTCCACGCGCTGATCCGCAAGAACTACGGCTGCACCCACTTCATTGTGGGCCGCGACCACGCTGGGGTGGGCGACTACTACGGCACCTACGACGCTCAGTACATCTTCGATGAGTTTGAGCCGACGGAGCTGGGCATTGTACCCATGAAGTTTGAGCACGCCTTCTACTGCACCCGCACCGGGGGCATGGCCACCTCTAAAACCAGCCCCAGCACCAAAGACGAGCGGATTCACCTGTCGGGTACCAAAGTGCGAGAGATGCTGCGCCGGGGTGAGCTGCCCCCGCCAGAATTTTCTCGGCCCGAGGTGGCAGCGGAACTGGCCAAGGCCATGCGGGTTCCCGAAGCCGTCAGCTAGTAGGATGCGAGCAACTCGGTGACACTGAAACGACGGGCGTTTTTGCAGCGGGCAAGTTTGGCCCTAGGGGCTCTGGGGGTAGGCGGCTCAGCTTGGTTGACAACTTACAGCCGCTACCAGGTGGCCCTGGCCAGGCACGCCCGGCGGCGGCTGGCCCTGCTGATTGGCATTAATGCCTACCCCGATCGCGCCCTTCACCCCGGCGTAGCCCAAGATATTGCTCTGAAAGGCTGTGTCACCGATGTAGAACTACAGCGGCAGCTGCTGGTGCATCGCTTTGGCTTTCAGCCTGCGGACGTGGTAACGGTGACCAATCAGGAAGCTACCCGCGCCAGCATTCTGACGGCCATTGACGAACATCTGGTGCAGCAAGCCCAGGCCGACGATGTTGTGCTGCTGCACTTTAGCGGCTACGGCAGCCAAGTGCGAGTGATTGAGGCCGAAGATGTAGGCACTCTACAGGCCGCCTGGGTAACGGTGGACAGCCGTCTGCCCAGCGAAACCAACCCCGCCCTGGGCGACCTGCTCGAGGCCGAAGTGGTGGCCCACCTCGGCCCGTTAGCTACCGCCAACCTGACCACCGTAATTGACGCTGGCAGTCAGGATGTGGGCTACCTGCGCTGGGGAAATTCCCGCGTCAGGTCACGGCCTACGGTGCCCACGGGGCTGGTGCCGTTACCCCCGGAGATATCCCCTCTGGAGACATTCCCCCCGGAGACATCCCTCCCATTAAATGCCCCCTGGCCAGGGCTAGTGCTGCGGGCCGCCGAGATGGGCCGTCTGGTGCTAGAAAGCCAGTGGGACGGGTTTAGCGCTGGGGTGTTTACCTATGCCCTCACCCAGAGCCTTTGGGAAACAGAACCTGACTCTACGGCCAAGGTCTTGATCCAGCGCGCTGGTTCGCGGCTCCAGCGCTGGGTAGGGGCGGATCAGCAGCCCGGTTTGAGCGATCGCCGCCCCGCCCGTAGCGGCCCCATGGCCTACGGCCTGTCCCCTCAGCTGCCCCCGGCCGCAGGCGTCCTCTTGCCGAGTAGCGAGGGTCGACCTTTAACGGCCTGGCTGGGGGGCATGCCACCCCAGGTGTTGCGTTACCTACAGCCTGGTTCCTGCCTGGTGGCAGGAATAGATGAGGGAGCATCGCTCCTCCGCCTGGAGACGCGCACCGGCCTGAAAGCCTCGGTTAAGTCCCTCGAGGGTGAGGTGACCCCGGCAACTCTGCCCAATCAGCCCCTGTTTGAACAGGTGCGGCGACTGCCCCAAACCATTGATTTAGTGGTTGCCCTCGACAGCCAGCTCAAGCGGGTGGAGCGGGTGGATGCCACCAGCGCCCTGGCGGGCATTCCCCTGGTGACTGCGGTGACCGCTGGAGAAAAGGTCGCTGACTGTCTGTTTGGTCGCCTGCCCATTGGCCCGGCTCCTACCCTAACCGCCGCCCTTCCCAGTGCTGGCGAGGCTCAGCCCAAGGCGGGAGGCGATGCTCGGGGAGACTCCCAGGGGGGAGAACGCCTCGCTGAGAGCAGCTACGGGCTGTTTGCCCCCAATCGCACTCTGCTGCCCGGCACCATGCTAGCCAAAGAAGAGGCCGTCAAAACAGCGGTCAACCGCCTGACTCCCTATCTACAAACCCTGCTGGCCCTCAAGCTGGTGCGATTGACTGAAAACCATGCGGCTTCCCGGGTGGGAGCGGCGGCGCTGCTGGAGGCGGTGCAGCCCAAACCCCTGCCGCTGCTGGTGCAGCTCACCGAGCGCAGCCCCAACGTCACCTGGCCTCTAGCAATTCGCCAGGCCCAGAGGTTGGCAACCGATGACCCGATCATGCTGCCCCGCGATGGCCGCATTGGCTACCGCCTCGCCAATGTCTCGACCCACCCCCTCCACCTGCTGTGGATCAGTTTTGACAGCCGGGGGGAATGCACCGCCCTAATGACTCTGCCCAGTGCGATCGCCGCTGACGGGGCCGAAGTACCGCCCGTTGCCACCCCCCTAGAGCCGGGGCAGCTGATTACCCTCCCCGCCGATGGGGCTGGCTGGGCCATGCCCGGTGCGGCCACCTGGGTAGAGGCCTATGTCGTTCTCAGCACCCAGCCCCTCGATCAGTGTCTAGCCGTGCTGGGCGACGACCCGCCGTCGCTGGCCACGGGATTTCGCCCAGTGCCTCAGCCCCTGCAGCTGGCCCAGGCGCTGCTGCAAGACCTCAGCAACAGCTCAGACGAGGAAAGCAAGCCCGCCCCCGACTACTATGCCCTGCACCACGATCGCTGGGCTACCCTGAGCTTTCGCTACGCCATTGCCTGAGTCATATCGCTTAAATAGATAATGGGAAATAGTGGGCGATCTAGGCAATCAGCAGCCCGATCGCACCCCCCAGCCCCAGCCCCAGCAGACAGGTGAGCACCAAAATCAGGCTGGTTTTGTGACCCTTATTGCGCCGCAGCAGGCGATCGCCCAGGGCTGCTGTCGTCAGACTGCACAGCACCGCCAGCACCACCGCCAACAAGCTGTAAAAGACTATTTCAAGGAACGCTCTACCCAGGGTGAGTTCATCCAGATTGTCGGTGCCTAGGTGATTGAGGGCGATCGAGAGCGCCACCGCCAGGGCCGTGCCCCCCACGATGCTGCCCAGCACCAGCAGGTTAGCCGTCAGCCACCGAAATCGCTTTAGCGCTTCTGGGCCCGCCAGGGTCACCCCCTGCATGACGGTGCCGCCGGCGGCTATTGGCCACACCCAGGGACTGGCCAGGGTGGTCAAAATCATCCCGGCGGCAGTATAGAGCAGGCCGCACAATAGCCACAGCCCAAAAAAGGGACGGCGAGTAGAGGTTCGCCTCGCCGGGCGCTGACGCGGTTGACGATTGAAGCCGGAGCGACGGCGCTGGGTCGGTTGGTTCATAGCAGACAGACCATAGACCGGTAAAATCCTAGGCTCTAGTTTGCCAGGAAGCGGAGCATTGTGCAGTAACCTGGTCATAATGCCCTGTCATTTCGTCAATGAGCGTCCCCATTGCTGCGCTAGTTCAAGGGTTGCTGGCTGCCTCTAGTTTGCTGGTAGGGGCCATTTTAGGAATTGCCTGGCGACCGGTGCGATCGCTCACTGCAGCCATTATGGCCTTTGGCAGCGGCACGTTGCTCTCGGCGATCGCCTTCGACATCACCCTGCCCGCCTACCAAAGCAGCGGCTTTCTGCCGCTGGTGGCGGGCTTTGCCCTGGGCGGCACCCTGTTCACCGTCATTGTGGGCTACATCGACAACCAGGGAGGCTTTATTCGCCACCCGTCGTCGTCGCGGCGGTTTCTCTACCACCACCGTCAGGACGAAGCCTCAGAGGTGCTCGATCGCATCGGCCACATCGAGATGCTTCACAGCCTGTCGCCCGCTGAAATGCAGGCGATTATCCCCCTCCTCAAACCGCTCCAGGTGGAGCCCGGTACCGTGCTGTGCCAAGAAGGGGCCCTCGGTGACGCCATGTTCTTAATTGTGGATGGGCATGCCGAAATCTTTAAAGGATCCCAGCGCTTAGCCGCCTTAGGCCCCGGCGAAATGTTTGGGGAAATGGCCCTGCTGACCGGCGAAGAGCGATCGGCCACGGTGGTGGCCAAAACAGTGATGGAGCTCTACGAACTCGACAAGACTGATTTCGACGCCATGCTCACCTACGCCCCCCAGCTCTCCAGCGGGCTGAGCCGCATTTTGGCCCGACGGCTGCGCGAAACCACCCAGTCCACCGCCAAGCTGGCTCCGGTGGATGACGACCACTGGCGGCGGCAGGTGCTCGACAGCGTCGAGGTTGATATCCCTATCTCAGAACAGCAGTTTAAGGAGCTGGCCCAAAGCTCGGCCCCCCTGGCCATTCTGGTGGGCACCATGATCGACAATATTCCCGAAGCGCTGGTAATCGGTTTTCACGTGGGTACAGGCCACACGGGAGCGTCATTTTTAATGGCGGTGTTTATCTCCAACATCCCCGAAGCGATGTCGAGCTCCATTGGCATGCGCCAGGCGGGTACTTCGGCTCAGCGCATCTTAGCGCTGTGGGGTGGGGCAGTGCTGCTCAGCGGACTGGTGGCCATAGTCGGCAGCCAGCTGGTACCGGTGGTGTCTGTGTGGATGCTAGATATGGCCAAGGCCACCGCCGGGGGTGCCATTCTCGCCATGATCGCCAGCACCATGATGCCCGAAGCCTACGAAATGGGCGGCGGCTCGGTGACCTTTTCCACTATTGCCGGGTTCTTGGTCAGCTTTTGGCTGGCTTCCTCAGCGTTTTGAGGGCAGCTCGTCCTGAGCTAGGGCAAAAAACTGAGTGTGTTTAAAAGTCTGTGCGCCGAAATCAATAGAATTTGGCCAGTTTTAGCGGCACCTGCGGGCTTGCCCTAGTCCTTTGTGGTCAGCACCTAATCAGCGGCAGGGATGATGGCCGGTTGAGTCTGCCAAGTCACCCCAAAACATCGTGCTCTCACCCGCTCGCCGCTGAATGACTAAGCATCCGGCGGTAGCTCTGGGGGGGGGGAGGCTTCGGCATCGAGCAGGTTGGCCTTGGATCGTTTCAGGTCCTTCCACAGGCGCTTGATCTCGTCGTAGGCTTCGTCAGCCGACATTTTGCCGCCAGTCTCGAGGTTGCACACAAACGATACCCGCTGGGCAAACTCTTGCAGGTTGGCATTGAACGCGAGCTGCTGCGGTGTAAATTCACCCCAATATTTGCTGCGGGGGAAAAGAAAATTTTCCTTAGGGGACGGTTGGTTGTCGGTCATGGCACCAGCGGGTGGAGGGCATAGCTCTTACCTTACATTAGATAAATTTTTGCCTGTTAGCGGCGATCGCGCCCCAAATGTGGTTTGCAATACCTATCGTTGGTCGCCTGTAAGGGTTATGAGCGCATGGTGGTTGACCGAGTTTCTGCGTGGATATGGTTCCTGGTGGGCAGGGGCTGTGAACTAGACAGCTGGCGATCGCAAAAAAACTTGACGATCGATTTCCACCAGCCAGGGGAGCTGTCGTTTAGATTAAGTTAACGATTAGAGAAAATTTGGGTACCGTACTCCTAGCTTAACTCTGTACCATTGCTCGACCTGGCCGCTGCCCCCTGCGTTTAATCCTTCTGCCGTGCGATCTACAGTGTCTTGCTTGAGTCTTATCTCTCCCCTTCAGCGATGGGGTTGGGGCGCGATCGCAGCCAGTGGCTTGCTCGCGGGTGGGTTAGCGATCGCGCCCCCGGCAGCGGCAGCAGATTCGGTGACGGTGCGCCTGGGGCGACTGTCACAGACGGTCGCTCTTGACGATCTCCAGTCGTTTGCCGTCACCGGTGAGGTGCCCCGATCGCTGCGCCTCTATCGCCCTCTGCTCAACGCCAGCCTCCAAGAGGTGCTCCAGGGCGAAATTGCCCTGGAACCCGAGGTGGGCCAGGTCATTTTAGATGAGATTTTGCAGACCCCCAGTGGCGCACGGTTGCTCGACACCCTGCGGGCGATCGCGCCCAACCTGGCCGCCGCCGACCTGCGCGTCACCCTTGAGCAGGTGTCCGAGGCCGAGGCCGGCCTCACCCTGCTGGGCATTTTGCGGGCCATGCCCCAGGACACCCTGGAGATTGATGTGGGCACCCTGCTCACCCTGGCCTCTCAGTTTCGCCTGGCGCAGATGGAGAGTAAGGCGCTTGGCCGAGTGCTGCGCAAAGACCCTGAGGCCGAAGCCGCCGAACCTGCTCCCCTGCTAGGGACCGATCCCTTTTCAACGGGCTCCTCGGCGGTCGAGCGCTGGGAGCTGGTGCTGCGCGATCACAGCCGCGATCGCAGCATTCCCATCGATATCTACTGGAGCAAAGACAGCCACGGCCCGCTGGTGGTGATCTCCCACGGGTTTGGAGCCGATCGCCGCTTCTTTGCCTACTTGGCCGAGCACCTGGCCACCCACGGGCTCACGGTGGTATCGGTCGAGCACCCCGGCAGCAATGTCGCCGCTCTGCTGTCACTGCCCACCGACGACCTGCCCGAGGCCGCCGCCCAGAGCCGCATTTTGCCCGCTACCGAGTTTCTTGACCGGCCCCGCGATATTAGCTACGTGCTCGATCGCCTAGAGAGACTCAACACCTACTCCTACAGCCTGCGCGATCGCATCAACACTGACCAGGTGGCCTTCATTGGCCATTCCCTCGGCGGCTATACGGGGTTAGCCCTAGCCGGGGCGGCGCTCGATCTGCGATCGCTGGAGGCTTACTGCCAAACCCTCAACCCAGTCAACGTCTCCCCCGCCGATTGGCTGCAGTGCGCCGCCCAGGATTTGCCCGTCAAGTACGCTAACCTGCGCGACGATCGCATTACCCAGCTGATTGTGGCCAATCCCCTCACCGGCGTGCTGTTTGGCGAGGCGGGACTGAGCCGGGTACGGGTGCCCACCCTGATTTTGGCTGGCACCCACGATACCGTTACGCCCATGGCCAGCCAGCAGTTGCGCCCCTTCATGCAGCTCCCCACTGATAAGTATCTAGTGACCGTGGTGGGTGGGTCCCATCTGAGCGTTGGCGACCCCAACAACCTCAACGCCGACCTGGGCCGCATTCCGTTTATGGCCGAGTTGCCCGATGTCACCACCGCCCCTTTGCGCATTTTTCTCCAGGGGGTAAGCCTCAGCTTTATCATGCAACAGACCCCTGAAGCCAAAGCCTACGCCCCAGCGTTAAACCCCGCAGTGGCTCGCGCGTTTTCGACTACAGCGATGTCTCTGCGCCTGAGTCAGACCGTACCCGAGGGGCTGGCCACCTGGCCCCGACTACGCCAAAGCGGACTGCATCGCCAAGAAGGATTGTTCAGCTATCTGCCCTCTCTCCTCCATCTCGAGGCATTGGCCATTCAAGACCAGTTTCAGGTTTTACAGCGCCAGATGGTTGCCTACTTACGCCATACCCCCCCTTCTCTAACAGCAGTCTATTGGCCCTTTTTGGTGCCGCAGCTACCCATGCAGGCCAACCAGCCCGGCAGCAAGCCAGCCACCTCCCAATGACGAGACTGGATTTTGGCACCTAGCCCAGTCCGTTGGAGCCAGCGCGATTGACCCAAAAGCGCTAGTCCTAGGATCCCATGGTGTAACCGTCGGGCATGATGGTGCCTTGCACATCGGTGCGCCGCAGGTTAGTGTAGTCGAGCTTGGCGTTGATCATGACCGCATCGGTAAGATCGGCACCGCTTAGATTAGACCAGCTTAGGCGAGTGCGATATAGAGTTGCGCCTCGCAGATTGGCCCCCCGCAGCGAGCTCCAGCTCAGGTTTGCCCCGCGCAAATTGGCATGGGATAGATTGACATTCACCAGGTTTGTGCTGGTCAACTTAGCCCGGCTCATGTCGGCCTCTTGAAAATCAGCTCCCTCAAGGGTTGCTCCCGTGAACACCGCCCCCACCAGCACGGCTCCTCGCAAAATGGCTCGGTTCATGAGCGCACTGGTCATATTAGCGTGCTCTAGGTTAGCACCTTCCAGATCGGTTGCCAGCATTCTGCCCCGGCTGAGGCTGGCTTCGCTGAGCATGGCCTTGTGCAGGGTGGCGTGGTCGAGCACGGCCTCGTTGAGGTTGGTTTCGCGCAAAATTGCCTGATTTAAGTTAGCGCGCACCAGGTTGGCGCTCCGCATACCTGCCTCGCTCAGGTCGGCTCCCACCAGGCAAGCATCCGCCAGGTCAGCTCCGATTAAGTTGGCCAAAATCAGCGTTGCTTGATCAAAATTGACGTCGGTTAGCTTAGCCTCGCGGAAGTTAGCCCCCACCAGCGTAGCTCCAGCAAAAGTGGTGTTTTGCAGATTAGACTGACGAAAATTGGCTCCGCTGAGGTTCTGGCGACTCAGGTCAGCGCCTATTAGCTGAATGCCACGAAAGTCTCGTTCTCCCGCCGCGTAGCGCTCTAGCAGATCGGCGACGGTTATATCTACAGGCAGGTTAGGAAGTTGAGAACTGAAGAACTGGGAACTAGAGGGGGGCGTTTCCAAAGAAAATCCTCAACGGCAACGATGATCAGGGTTTGAGCGACAACTCCCAGCGTTTCAGGTCGCCGGAGTAAATGCCTGGGCAAAAAAAGAAGTGTCATCTGCCTTAGGCTAGATATTTTAGGATAACCAGAAGCCTGCCCTCGGTAAACGGTTGCTTAGCTATGGCAGTTCTGATCCCTGCAACCTTAACAGTTCTCAATCTGCCCCGCCGGGGTGAGGCCAGAAAAATCAGCCGATCTACTCAGGCCATCGACTCTAGCAGTTCAACCCTAGCCCACCCCCAAGGGGAGCGCGGCGCAGATCGTCACCTGAGGTATGCTAAGTCTGAATTTAGGTTGTTCTAGCCGGTTATCTTGGTTGCGCATCTATGCCCCGATCGCTGCTTACCCTCCTGCGTCGCCGCCTATTCTGGCTCACCCTACTGCTGACGGTGTGGCTTCTGTGCAGCGGTCAGGCTCCGGCGGCAGCGATGGCGCTAACGGGCCAGGGTCAAAGCCTGAGCGATCGCCTAGCGGCTTTTCCCCAATGGGGTACTAAGCCTGCCTTGCCTGCGGCTCACGGTGACTTGGTCTACCCTGACTGGTTGCGGGGCAAGTGGCAGCTGACTAGCACTCTGGTCGATCTGGCGGCCCCGCTGGCTCCTAACTTGGTGTCTCCCGGCTTTGAGGGCAACCGAGCCCAACTGGGTGTACCAGTGACCTGCCCGGTGCAGTTTGTTGCAGCGCCCCAGGGGTCAAAGCGTGGCCCCCTGGGGACCGCACAGCGTTTAATTCCTGCTGTAGTGGGTTCGCCTCAAACCGTGGCCGATCGCGCATTTAATGGGTTCAGCATGGCTCGCGCCTACCTGGGAACTGCGGTGCAGGCGGTCAAGGTAGACCCCGATAACCCCAACCGCCAGGTGACGCTGCTGGAGGGCAACCGACAGCTTGAATCGACCGTGACGGCCCGCGCTGTGGAAGTGCCTGGGGAGGCTGAGTTTATCACCGTAGAGCGATTCCAGCAGGTGTTTCGGGGCGGCGTGGCGGTTCCCTACTTCAATGAAGTGGAAACGATCACCGCCTATCGCCGAGCGACGGCTGGTTTAGGAGGGTTAGGATTGGACAATCGCGTCGAGGCTGACCAGGTGACGGCGGTGTACCTATCGCCCCAAGACCCTGATTTTCTCAAGGCCCAAAGTCAACCTCTGGCGCTTTATCGCTACCAGTTAGAGCTGGTGGCGCACTCGTAGTTTGATGCCGGGGGCCAGCCCGCTCTTTGCCTACCCCAACCGTTGCCTATCCTAGGGCTGAAACTCGGTCTCGTTGAGCAGGGCTAAGGCGGTGCGCCACACCATATAGCCGTCTTTGTTGAGGTGCAGGCCGTCGGTGGTGAGGTCGGCCCGCAGATAGCCGTCGCCATTGACAAACAGCGGATACAGATCCAAAAACTCAGCTCCGGTCTCGGCGGCTACGGCCTTGAGCTGCACGTTAACCGCGCGAATCTGATCGGGCGAGACGGCCACCAGGCGATCGCGCCCTTCCCAGGTGGCCATCTCACCGCCGTGGGGCAAAATTGACTGCACCACCACCCGCGTTTGAGGGTGGGTTTGGTGCAGGTAGTCCACCATTTTGCGGACGTTGTAGACCAAGTCGGCCTCAGAGCCGCCCCAGATCAGGTCGTTGATGCCCACCATGATAAAGACCGCCTCGGGGGAGGTGCCGTCGAGCAGGTAGAGGCGATCGCGCAGCCCGGTCGATTTTTCCCCTGAAATTGCCTGATTTAGCCAGGTTCTGCGCCCCGGCAGCATATTGGCCGGAAACCACAGCGTCAGCGAATCGCCCAGCAAAACCGTCTGATTGGGAGCATCGATCGCGACCATCGCCTCTGCTTCGGCGGCCAGCAGCGCGACCCACTGCTCATAGTCGAGGCTGTGGCGCGTTCCCAAACCGGGTTCAAAGGGGACCACAGTCGGCAGCGGGGCGGCAGCAAAGGCATTGGCCTGGGGCAGCACTGCATCCCCCGCCTGACTCAGCTGCCGCAGCATCACCATCGCCGTGATAAACAGCAGCCCATTCAACACCAGCGACAGCAATGCCCAAGGGGGAACCCCCTGGAGTCGATGCAGCGCCGAGCGAAACTGAAGATAGGATTGAAGCGGTAAAGCCACAGCGATATACCTACAAACCTGGAGCTAGAGAACCAGCCCTGCCAATGGGTCAAATTGTAGATAGATTTTCCCCCACAAACCACTTTTGCGGCGAGGGTTTTTTGCATCTCCCAGGGCGGCTCACCAGTAGGTTACACGTTAAACCGAAACAGCATTACATCGCCCTCCTGCACCACATACTCTTTGCCCTCGCTGCGTACCTGGCCTTTCTCCTTGGCCGTCGCCATTGAGCCTGCCGCCACTAGGTCGTTGTAGGCCACCGTCTCGGCACGAATAAAGCCCCGCTCAAAGTCGGTGTGAATCACACCAGCCGCCTGGGGAGCCACCATACCGGCCTTGATTGTCCAGGCACGGGTTTCCTTTGGGCCGGTGGTGAAATAGGTGCGCAGCCCTAGCAGTTCGTAGGTGGCGCGAATCAGGGTCTTGAGGCCGCCTTCTTCGACGCCGAGGGCTTCGAGAAAATCCTTGCGCTCCTCGTTGTTCAGATCCACCAGTTCTGACTCTACCTGGGCCGAAATCACCACCACCTGGGCATCTTCTGCCGCCGCCACCGCCCGCACCTGCTCCACCCAAGCATTGCCGCTGGCCAGGTCTTCTTCAGAGACGTTGGTGGCGTAGATCACGGGCTTGCGGGTGAGCAGCCCCAGGGGCTTGATGATCGCTTCGGCCTCGGCGTCAAGCTCCACCTGGCGGGCGGTTTTGCCCTCGTTGAGCACCGGCAGTATTTTTTCAAGAATGGCCAGCTCGGCCTGGGCCTCTTTGTCGGCGCGGGCCAGCTTGCGCACCCGATCAACCCGGCGCTCCAGCTGGGCCAGGTCAGACAGGGCCAGCTCCAGGTTGATCACCTCAATGTCGCGCACCGGGTCCACCGAACCGGAGACGTGAATGATGTCGTCGTCCTCAAAGCAGCGCACCACGTGGACGATCGCATCCACCTCGCGAATGTTGGCCAAAAACTGGTTGCCCAGCCCCTCGCCCTGGCTGGCCCCCTGCACCAGACCCGCAATATCGACAAACTCGACTCGAGCGGGCACGGTCTCGACTGAGCTAGAGATATCGGCCAGCACCCGCAGCCGGGCGTCGGGCACCGCCACAATTCCCACGTTAGGCTCGATGGTGCAGAAGGGAAAGTTGGCGGCCTGGGCCTTGGCGTTGGCCACCACGGCGTTAAACAGGGTCGATTTGCCAACGTTGGGTAGGCCAACAATGCCAGCTCGTAACATGGGGTAACTCTAAATTGAAATTGCTAGATAGGTGTCTGCCAACTGCGGCAAACACCTATCTAGCATAGGAGAGGATGGGGCCATTGCGGAGGTGTTGCTATACCCTTAAAGCAAACCAAACCAACGACCGCAAAAGGGGAGCTATGGCTGGAGTGACAGGGGCAGGGCGGCGGGTGCAGCCCGTTCTAGTAGCAGGGCTGGTGGCGCTGGGTCTAGCGGGGTGTGGCACCCTGGGTCTGTCGCGATCGCCCGAGGGCACCGGCGAGATGAGCAACCAATACTTTGATCAGGGATTTCGCGGCAATATGTTGGTGAGCCGTATCAAGCCCGTGCAGATTCGCCTGCCCAACGGCTGGAGCGCTGCCCCCACGGGCACCCTGCACAATAACGCCGACCTTGAAGCCTACAACCTCGACGAAAACATGTTCTTGGTCGTGCTGGGCGAGAATCGCGAGGCGGTGGCTCCCGGCAACGTGGAGGAGCAGGCCAGCGTCTATCTGCAAATTCTCAAAGGCGGCTTTAGTCAGGTGTTGGCCAACCAGGCCCGCACCAAAGTCGAGCGCATCGGCAGCTTCCCGGCGGTGCAGTACGAGGTGCGGGGCAATGTGTCTGAGCAAGCCGTGGCCTACCTGCACACCACCGTTGAAATGGGCGAAGACTACTACCAGGTGGTGGTGTGGACCCCCGACGATCTCCGCATGGCCAATGCCGACGCTATGCGGGCGATAGTGGAAGAATTTCGCGCCACTCAGCTTTAAGCGCCGCCATTCTGTGGCCTAATAGAGTCTGTGGCTTCGGGGCTATTACGCCTCGGCCTCAGCCCCTAGACCAAGGACATTGCCATGCTGCGCTGGCTTACTGCACCGTTTTCTACCCTCGCCGTGTTCAATCAGGCTATGACCCGCCTCAGTCGTGCCCTTGGCCTGGCCTGCGCGGCTCTGGTGCTGTGGCTGAGTCTGGGCGGTCAGCCCGCAGCCCTAGCGGGCCTCACCGACGACAATTACGACGGCAATATCTTTGCCCTCTATGCGGGCAACGGGTCGCTGGTGCCGCCCAAGGTCAGCCTGGAGCAATCGCTGCGCTACGGCAAGGCTGCCATTGTGGTGATCTACGTGGACGACAGCAGCGACTGTAAAAAATTTGCGTCGGTTGTTTCCCAGCTGCAAGCCCCCTACGGACGGGTGGCTAACTTTGTGCCGATTATGGCCGACGCAATTCCTGTCAAAGACTCCTATGAGCCTAATGAGCCCGGCTATTACTTTAAGGATGCTGTTCCTCAAACCCTGGTGTTCAATACCCAGGGGGAGCTGGTGTTTAACGAAGTTGGCATTGTCCCCTACGAGGCGATCGACGATGTTATGCGAGAGGTCTTTGACCTACTGCCCCGCACCGAGTCAGAAGAGCTGCGCCGCCGCCCGATCAACGAGGTAAATTCGGAGCTGGTGCCAGAGCAGTAGGTCGGTTTAGCGATCGCTTCCGAACCAGAGTTTATTCGCCCCGCCGCTGGATTTCCGTGATTCTGGGCTTTCCTGCGTGCTCTGAGGCGATCGCGCCATCTAAGAATTGGCCACCTGCTGCACCAGCGGTCGAAAGAGTTCCACCCAGTCAGCCTGGGCTATTGCCAGCGTGGGGTAGGGGCGAGTGCTGTAGTCTTTGCCCACCTCCAGCGGGAAGGGTTCTATATCGTCTAGCGGCACCCAGGTGGCTCCAGCGGCCTGAACAATTGCCCACACCGCTGCAATATCCCAAATTTTGGGCGTCGCTTCCACCGCACCCACTGCCCACCCAGCCCCCACCATCAGCAGGTTGTAGGCCGCTGACCCCAGCATGCGAATCTTGCAGGGAAAGGGTTTCTCTAGTACCGAGGTGCTGCGGGCACAGAGGCTGAAGAACTGGGTTTTGTCGGGAGTCGCCTCGCTGCTGCGGATGGGGCGACCATTGCAGAAGGCTCCGCTAGGCATTTCCAGGCCGCTTTGCCCTGGCCAGTAGCCGTAGAAGGATTGGTTTAAAGGCGGCATCGCTACATAGCCAAAGACTGGGATACCGCGATACAGCAGCCCCAGGGAAATGCCCCACACCGGAATGCCGCGCGTAAAGTTGGTGGTACCGTCAATGGGGTCAATAATCCAGCACCAGTCGGTGGCGGGAAAGATGTGCTCGACCTCTTCGCTGAGTACGCCGTGATCGGGGAACTGCTGGTGAATGGCGGCGCGCAGGGTGTCGTCGGCCCAGCGATCGCACCGCGTCACCAAACTGCCATCGGCCTTCAAATCGGCCTGCACCTGACCAAAGTCTGCGAGCAGCTTTTGCCCCACGGTTTTTGTGGTCGCCTCGGCAAAGGCCAGCACCTCATCCCAAAAGTTTGGTGTCATGCTCAATCCATATCGCTTTCGATGGCAGCGGCGATCGCTGCCTTGGCATTGGCCTGAAATTCTTGAATGTTCACCCGTCTGAGCAGCCAAATCGCGATCAGCATGCCGATCGCTTGCAGGGTAAACACCAGCCCGTAGGCCAAAAACGCCTGGGGCTGACCCACCTCCCCCGCTCCGTTAAAGCTTCTTAGGATAGCGCGACCCAGATCGAGCACGCCGCCGCCGAGGACGGTGGCGCTACCTCGGGCGATCGCCTGAGCCAAACCCCAGGCCCCAATAAACGTCCCTGCCGTCTCGGCCACGGTCAGATCGAGCATCAGCACGATCGCCCCCAGGGTGAGAATGCCAGAGGCCGTGCCAAAGAAAAACACCGCCATCAGCAAAATGGTCGGATTGCCCGTTAGCCCCGACAGGGTAATGCCTATCAGGCACACCGCCGCCCAGCTACAGCCCACCACCACGGTACGCTTTTTGCCCAGGCGGGGCACCACCAGCCAGCCGCTGACAATAATGCTCAGCAGCGTGCCCATGCCAAAGGCGGCGTTGAGCTGGGTGGTTTCGGCAATGGTCATGCCAAAAACTTCGCCACCGTAGGGCTCCAGCACCGCATCCTGCATGAACAGGCTGAGGCTAAGCACCAGCAAAAAGGTGAAAAACAGCCCCGTCTGGCGGCTGGCGGTGAGAATTTTGAGGGCGCGACCGAGGGTGAGGCTGTCTTCCCTGTCTCGCAGCGACGATCGCTGGGTCAGCCGCGAATACTTGCGCTCAATGCCGTAGGTGCTCAGCACCGCCAGCACGCACACCACCGCTGGGGCAATCACAAACAGCCGATTCACTGCGCTGCGCACCTGATCAAAGGGGGCATTCAGCTCAATCGGCTTCAGCACAATCGAGGTGATAATCACCCCGGCGATAATGCCCACCATTAGCATGGCCCAGCCTATGCCCACCAGACGAGAGCGGCTGTCTTCATCCGACACATCCACCAGCAGCGCCGTAAACGGGGTCGAGGTGGCGCTCAAGGCCAGGCCGTAGACCGCAAACAGCAGCCCCAGCAGCCCTACCCATGGGTATACAGCTGGCCCCCAGCCCGCCTCAGCGATACGGCTGCCGATCTGCCACACCACCTGTAGCGCGCAGAACGCCGTCACCGCCACCGTCACAATCCCCAGCCAGATATAGCCGCTGCGGTGGTGGCCAAAAATTGGCCTGGAGTCAGACATTTGACCAAACCACACCCGCGCCGGGGCCATAAACTGATGCACGGCGATCGCCCCCGCCGCCACCAGCGCCGGTACTCGCAATTCGTCAATCATCACCCGGTTAAGCACCCCCAGGGTGAGCAGCGACATAATGCCCAGCCCCATGTTGAACACCCCCAGACGCAGCATAGTCAGAAGGCCCAAGTTGGGCTTGGGGAGGGCCGCCGCGCCCGGAGCCGAGGGCAAAAAATCGGGGCTAGTCATAGGCTTTGAGGAAAAATCGTCAGAGGATAGTACTACCTTAGAGCCTAATTGTATGGACACACCAGGCTCTGTCCAACTTAGGGCGCGAGTTAGGAAAACCCTTGCCATTGCCCGCTGGAGCAGACAGAACAAAGAAAGCGGCCCAGGTTAACGCCTAGAGATAATCCCTAGAGATTGGGGAGAGCTGGGTGGCGGTGGCTATCGCGGGATACCCATTGAAGTCACGTGTTCGAGCAACGCATGGGGGCTTGACGCAGCAAGCCTATGCTTTAGCATGAAAATTCAAAAAAAAGCCAGATGGACTTGAGGTGAATCTCAGCTGTTTGAGCTATGTAGTGTGCAAGACTTAAGCGTAGTCCACGCTTCAAATTAGTATGAACTTTATTCAAAGTCCTATTTTTCTGATGCTGGTGGTGCTGATCTGCTGTCTGATCGCCTTTGTGGCAGAGTGGCTACCGGTAGATCTGACCGCCCTGGCGATCGCCACTGTGCTGATTGTTTTAGGGTTAGTTACTCCTGAAGAAGGCATTGCTGGGTTCGGGAACGCCGCCACCATCACCGTTCTGCTCATGTTCATTCTGAGCGCTGGAATTGCTAAAACGGGCGTCATTCAGATCGTGCGAGACTGGCTGCTGAAATGGGGAGGCAAGGATCCTTCCCGGCAGATTTTTGTGATGGGTATGTTGGTGGGGCCGATTACAGCTTTTATCAACAACACGGCTGTAGTAGCCGTTTTTCTGCCGATCGTAGAGGAATGGTGCAAAAAGCAGAATATTTCTCCGTCAAAACTGTTGATCCCCCTGTCCTACGTCACGGTGCTAGGCGGCATGATTACGGTGATTGGTACATCAACCAATATTTTGGCCAGCGGGGTGTCTAAAGACCTCGGCTATGGCGAATTTGGGCTATTTCAGTTCACCGCCGTCGGGATAATCACCTTTGCTGTGGGCCTGGCTTACTTAGCTTTGTTTGCCCCCAGGCTCTTGCCCGATCGCAAAGCGTCCTCTCCTAACTTGGCCAACTACGATTTGAAAGACTACATGAGTGAGGTGGTGATTACCCCGCGCTCGACCCTAATTGGCCAGACGCTAAGAGCGAGCGAGATTCAGCGCAAGTTCGACATAGACGTACTGGAAATCATTCGCAATGGTAGCCACTTTGCCCAACCCCTGGCCGACAAGGTACTGCAAGCGGGCGATGTCCTGCTGATTCGAGGCGGTCGAGATGAACTGCTGATCCTTAAGGCTCAGCGCGGGCTAGACATTTTGCCGGAGGTTAAATTTGGCCAACAGACCCCTGCCGATGAGCTAAATACTGGCGAAGCGCCCCTTGCCGATGAGCTAGATACTGGCGAAGAGCACATTGCTGAGGTGTTGATTCTGTCAAATTCTCGATTGGTTGGGTCTACCCTCAAAGAAATGCGCTTTCGCCAACGCTACAACGCCACTGTGCTGGCCATCCGCCGCGGTGAAGAACTGGTGCGCGATCGCATGGGCAAAGTGCCGCTCCGCTTTGGTGACCTGCTGCTGGTGCAGGGCCCCCAGAGCAGCTTTACCGGCTTGCAAACCACCCGAGAACTCCTTGTTTTGGAGCAGCGGGAGGCTGAGGGCCTGCGGGTTGACAAGGCCTGGATTGCGATCGCGATCATCCTAGGAGTGATTGTGGTCGCTGCCATAGACTTGGCCCCCATTCTCGTCACCGCTCTGATCGGAGTGATGGCAATGGTGGTCACCGGCTGTCTCAAACCAGGAGAAATCTACGGTGCGGTGCGGTGGGACGTGATTTTTTTGCTGGCCGGGTTAATTCCCCTTGGTACAGCTATGGAAAACTCTGGTACCACCGCCTGGCTAGCCCAGCAGCTCGCCGTCATTGGCGGTGGAGCACCAGGTATCGTTCTCCTGATAATTTTCTATCTGGTAACCAATCTTTTGACCGAATTGCTCTCCAACAACGCTGCCGTCATTTTAATGATTCCGATCGCAGCGGGGGTAGCCACCAGCCTAGGGCTAAACCCCATAGCCTTTATTTTCACCGTCACCTTTGCGGCCTCCAACAGCTACATCACACCCATTGGCTACCAGACCAACACAATGGTGTACGGTCCAGGGGGCTATAAATTCTTTGACTTCACCCGAGTCGGTTTGCCCCTCAACATAATTTTGACTGTGGTCACGCCTCTTCTAATCGCCTGGTTGTACGGCCTGTAAACGCTATGACGTCTAGGCATTAGGGGGCTATCTCCGCCACAACCATCCAAGCACCTTAGCTACTAAAGTAACTTCTGGAAAACTTTCTCCCAAATGGTGGGCAGTGCCCACCCTACTACAGTGGCTACAGTTGCCCGATAAAGCGGGGATCCTCTTTTCTAGAAATCTCCTAAAGTAATAAACCGTGTGGTTGCGTCAGATCAGCCACACGGTTCATTATCAGGGGTTGTTGAGACAAACTTAGCCAAAACGGCCTGACACGTAGTCGCGAGTAAACTGCTCGCGAGGGTTGTTAAACATCACTTCGGTATGGTCGTACTCCACCAGGTAGCCAACTTTGCCCCCCTTGTCCGTCGCCTCGGCGTTGTAGAACGCTGTACGGTCAGACACCCGGGAGGCTTGCTGCATGTTGTGGGTAACGATAATAATCGTGTAGTCCTGCTTGAGCTGCTGCATGGTTTCTTCAATTTTGATGGTCGAGATCGGATCGAGGGCCGAGCAGGGTTCATCCATCAAAATAACGTCGGGCTGAATGGCGATGGTGCGAGCGATGCAGAGGCGCTGCTGCTGCCCTCCCGATAGCGATAGGCCACTCTGCTTCAGCTTGTCCTTCACTTCATCCCACACGGCGGCCTTGCGCAGAGAGGTTTCTACTAGCTCATCCATGTCACCCTGGTAACCGTTGATGCGGGCACCCCAGGCAATGTTTTCGTAGATCGACTTAGGGAAGGGGTTAGGCTTTTGAAACACCATGCCAATCCGGCGGCGGAGCTCTACGGCATCTACCTTCTTGGCGTAGATATCGCTATCGTGAAACGTGATTCTGCCCTCTACTCGGCATGACGCAATTAGATCGTTCATGCGGTTAAAGCAGCGCAAAACAGTGCTCTTACCACAGCCAGAGGGGCCGATAAAGGCAACAATCTCATTCCGAGGAATAAACAGGTCTACGTTGCGCACGGCTAAAGTCGACCCATAGTAGACGTTGAGATTTTCGGCCCTTAGGGCTACATCTGTAGAGGTCGGAGCATAGGTGTTTGACATAAGGGCACCAGAATCGCACTGCAAGCCGGTAAGCATGAACACCCTAACTATTGCAGGCCTAGGCCCCCTTTGGGGTTAAGGAGAGGCTAAGAGACTCCGACCTGGTAGTTTGCTACGCCAAGGAGACAGGTTGGTGGAGGTTCAGGCTGCGGGGTCTTGGGGACATGACTTGCCCTAAACCGTGGAACTTAAACCCTCAACCTCAGGCTGTTAAAGTCTGTCACAACCAACCCGGTTAAGTCCTAAAAAGCCGTAGACAAAGGCCTAGTTTTTTATGCCAGGCTCACTAGAACCGCCTAGAACCAAGATTTTGCGTCTGTCACTGCTTTAAATCACCTGGCTTGTTCCGTTAGGGTGCTGAAATAGCTGTTTGAAATCACGGGCTAGCCTTTACTTAGCTCTTAGGATAGCCCTATAAGCCCAGCCCTAACCTTCTGTAAACATGTGGCACAGCAAGTGTTTCAGGGCCGGTCTAGGCGCTTTATTCTAGAGACGTAGGTAGGGTGTTTTGCTTCACTTAATATTGCCGCTCAATCCAGTGCCAAAACTCCCCTTCTACCGTCCATTGAGCCGTTTGCTTAAGCCCTTTTCGCTCAGCACGGTGTTGGTAGCGATTTTTGTGCTTCAGCTGGTGGGTGCGATTGGGCTGCTGGGGTTCTTGAGCTTTTATCTCGGCAACTGGGCCGTAGCGTTGGTGAGCCTGGGCGCTATTGCCAGCTCGGTGGTGGTGGGGCTGGCGG
>QBLT01000250.1 GCA_003249105.1 Leptolyngbya sp.
TCCCTCCCCCTGGCGCTGCTGTGGGTAGGCATCAACGCCCTGGCTTTTGCTACCCACTACTTTACGGTGCTGGCGCTGCTGGCCCAGGCCCTGGTGTTGATGGCCCTGGCCCTTCACCAGGGGCGAACCCAGCCTGGGCTTCTGTGGCAACGCCCCTGGCGACGGCTCTACGGGGTGATGCTGGGCACGCTCGCCGCCTGCCTGGTGTGGCTACCGGTGCTGCTCAATTTCTACGGCAGCAGCCAGTCCTCCAATTTGGCCATTGACCTCAGCCAGCCCAGGGTGTGGCTGGATCCGATCGCCCAGACCCTGGCCGGGCTGATCTTCATGGTGATCACTCCCATCACCAATGCTCAAGGCGTTGTCGGCATCGCTGCCGTGGTGCTGTCGGTGCTGGTGCTGTTGCCCGTGCTGCTATGGCTGGTGGCGCGGCTCATCCAGGCCTGGCCTCTAGTCAGACTGACGGACGAAGGCAGCTTTGGCCTGTTTTTAATGGGCGGGTTTGTGCTGGCGGCGATCGCCCTCTTTTTTGCAGTCACCTACGGCCTAGGGATGGATATCACCCGCGGCCATCGCTACAACTTTGTGTTCCATCCCGGTGTGATGGTGCTGCTGGGGGGGCTACTGGCCGTCTACTGGCCAGAGACCAGAGCCCAGTCGCGATCGGCCCAGATTCCTTTTACCCAACGAAAAATCCCTGGGCGGCGCACTGTGCAATTGTTCTGGATTGCTGGTCTAGTCAGCGCCCTCTTTGTCGTGAGTAATCTGGCGTTTGCCAAATACTTTGCCCCAGCCGAACTTGTGCGCACCATTCAAGCAGAATCCCCCCATCCGGTACTCATCGGCTTTCCGGCTAAGATCGAAGAAAAGCCTACGGTGATTGGCCATGAGCTGCTGAGCATTGGTTGGGAAATTCACCGCCATTTCAACCCCAGTGACCCAGCCAGCGGGTGGGCAACGCCGCCCCAATTTTTTATTTGGACCTTGCCCAGCAGCCCGACGGTTCCCCCCGACGAAAAGCTGGCCGAGATTCTCTCAACTATGCCTCGTCCCTTCGACCTCTGGTTTATCCACATCGGCTCAGATTTGAGCGCCAACGGATGCCAGCAGCTGAGCCAAACCGGCAGCGGCGGTCATCCCTACAGCCACTACGAATGCACACCATTTTAGGTGGTTTTAGGCGACAGAAGCCTGCTTTTGCTCAGCCTTGGAACTTGAGAGGATTTAACGCCGTCTCCTTTTAGGATGAACTAGCTGCGGCCCTTGGTACGACCTTAAATTGGTGAAGAGCCATGGAAAAGACGCCGCTGCCAGCCCTTGCGCAGCACTCGACTAATGCTTTAGCCAAAGACTTTTCAACGTCATGTCAGGCCAGGCCGGTAGGGAGGATTCTGCTTGCAAAAGCCCATAAGCTGGCTTACATGACGGGTGCAATCTGGTTTGCAACAGTTTAGGGTGTTAGAAGTCAGTCCTGTAGGCATTTTTTATATTGCGTAGCTTATAAACGCCCAAATCTCGTGAATCTATGCCTTTAGACATATGTTAAGAATGTGTCTGAGCTGAAGCATTTTTTAACGTTTATCCTTAAATGGGAAAAGGCTTCTGGCCATGGTTCGATTACATAACGTGTGGGTGTTGGGTTAAACCACCATGAGAGATCTCTGGAAGGCTCGGCTACCAAAGCTGAGGCCGGTGCGACTCAAGTCTATTCGGCTCAAACCGCTGCCTCTCAAGCCGCTGTCATCATCTTGGTCGATGGCCCATAAGAGCCGTCGAATTAAAGTTTTTGGTGGACTAGTTTTTGCCAGCCTGCTGCTGGTGCAGGTGTCGGCGGCTCCCTTTGGGGGTCGGGAGAATAACAAAGCTGGCAACCTGAGTCCGGCCCTGTGGCAGAGCACTGGCATGGTGCGCCAGTCGATTGTCGATCTCTATCGGGCGCGGCGACTGCTGGTGCAAGCTACACGTCCTGCCGGTGGCGAGGCGACCCCTCCCGCCGCCAAGGCTCCTGTGGCAGCTGCCGCTGCCGCTAAGGCACCGACCCCAACACCGGCTACCAACTCTGGCGCGACGCGATCGCTGCCCCAGCCCTCGGCACCGCCAGCTCCTAACAACGCTGGGGCCAGCTTTGACCCCGGCAAAACCATCGATACCAACCTAGAAATGCGGGTGGCAGTCGCCAAAAATGCCTCCAGCCTAGAGGTGGCCACCTCCGTAGACGGCTACCTGATGGACATCAACGGCCAAAACTACTGCAACTTGCCCGCCCAAAGCAGCCTGGTGCTCAAACCCCAGGGTGCGGGCATGGCCGTCGGCAACTGCACCCTCAGCAACACCGCCTGGTTAGAGCCTGGCGAGGGCGGCTATGTCTTTGTCGGCGACAGCTGGTACAAAGGCCGCGTGTTGATGATTACCGATGGCTCTGGCCTGATGGCGGTCAACTTTGTGCTGATGCACGACTACCTCAGCAGCGTCGTCGGCAGCGAAATGTATGTGGGCTGGCCCGCCGAAGCGCTCAAGGCGCAGGCGGTAGCCGCCCGCTCCTACGCGCTGGTTCACCATGTGCGCCACGCCCAGCGCGCCTATGATCTCGACAATACCCAGCGCTACCAGGCCTACAAAGGCATTGCCAAAGAAACCAACACGACCCAGGCGGCGGTGGCGGCCACCACAGGCGAGTTCATTAGCTATAACGGCGGCATTGTCGAGTCGCTCTATGCGGCCTCGGATGCGATCGTGCAGGCAGCCCACGGCGGCAACGGCATGAGCCAAACCGGCGCGATGGAACTGGCCTCTAAAGGCTACAACTACACCCAAATTTTGGGCAACTACTACCCTGGCACCAGCCTCTCTCGCCTAGTAGTCGAGTAGGTCACACCCGATTCCCTAACGCGACTAACCCATGTAAGCGTTGGGAGCGAACCCTATGAGCTACGTATCTGCCTTTGCGTTTTACATGCGCGCCATTGCCCTCGGCATCTTAATTACACTGAGCGCCTGGACCAGCCTTCACCTCGACAATATCGACTATCGACCGAAATGGCAGCTAATTAGACTTTGCCCCTCGGCGATCGCGATCTAGCACCAAACCTGATGCTGATCGCTCAAAAGCTTCCCTGCCAGAGGGGAGCTTTTTTGTTTACATAACGCACTACACATGTCACACAGAGGCCTCTACCTCCACTAGTAGTTAGAGAGGGGAGCAAGGAGGTCTATCGGCCATGACTATCTTGAACACACCAGTGAGAGCCGTGCTTGAGGGCAAATTTTACCCCGGCGTCGGGGTAATTCATTCTGTGGTGCAGCCGGGTTTGGAGTGGGTCGTGCGCGTCAACGGCGTGTACTGGACGGCTTGCGCGGCCCTGGCGGGCTACAGCTTTCAGGCGGGTGATGCCATTCGCCCCATCGATCGCCAGGGCAATACCCTGCTGATTGAACCCGCCTAACAACCGTCAGATCACCAGTGAATTGACCGTTTAGGGCTGCCACCAAAAACTTCACATTTAGCTGGGTCACACTTTGCCGCTGTGGCCCACTAACCCCATAGATAGTTCACTTTGTTGCACCGTTCGTTGAGGACATAGACCGATGGTTCGCCATTTCGCTGCTACCGATTCAGATGCTACTGACATACCCAATCGATTGCGATTTAAGGGCTGGATTGCCAGCGCCGTGCGATTTACGCGGCGGGTGCTAGACAACCTGAGAACGCTCGTTCACACAAAGCTACAGCCCCGCACTGATCGCCCCAATGCCCAAACCGATTTGGGTGAACTGACGACAAGTCCCGATTTTCCTCTGGAGCGCACTACCGACCTAAAGCTGATTAACCCTGACTGGTATCTGTTTTTCTCCGTTAGCCCCCCGCTCACTCTACGAGGACTCTGCCAATGACTAGCGCCACCAATAACCCCCCCAAGCAGCCCGCCAATCATGAACCTAGCCATGACCTGGTGTACGAGTTTGTGACGGCTGTTAGCTATTTGCTCATGCCCGACGAGTTTAAGGGCACCGCACTGTATAAATTCCTGATTCGCTTTGCTCGACAGTGGCACATTGCCAACATTGATCTCGACGATGTGGTGATTGAGGGGATTAAACGGGGAGTTGAGTATATTCTCAGACACGATCAACCCATTAAAAAGCCAGAGGTTTGGCTGCGCCAGGTCTGCCTAAATATTCTCAGGGGCAAGGTCGACACCACCATTAAGGATGAACGCAAAGCTGCCATGGCAACGCAGCTAGCGCAACATGCTAAAAGCCCGCTGATGGAGTCTGAGCTGATTGAGCAGCTAGAGTGTTTAGAAGTCGCCCTAAATCGGCTCTCTAAAGACGATCAGGCGCTCATTCGCATGAAGTTTTTGCACCGCAAAACCTACGAGCAAATTCGTCAGCACTACAAGTACATAGCCGAGTCGGAGGAGGTCGTTGTACCCTCCGTACAGACGCTGAGAAAACGTGAATCGCGCGCCCTGGCGAGGCTGCGCAAAATCTTTCTTGAGCTATATGAAGGAGGAGCCAGCAAATCCTATTAGATACTGCTAATTCGAAAAGGCCAGACCACTTTGGTTTACTTAATTCATCCAGTATTCACCATTTGAGGGTTGTTTCCTTACTTGGCGAACAGTAGTGTTAAGTGGTCTGGTGCCTCGATTGTGTCAAGCAACATCACAAAGAACGTGGAGCGTTCAAACAAACACCATGAAAACTCCCACCCTAGATCAACAATTTCTTTCTAACCTGAGCCCAGACCAGAAAGCTCAGGTGTGGAACTACTATCTGTTGATAACAAACTCTGATATGAACTCTGATCAGCAGGTGGCACAAATTTCTGAGATTTGGAGCCGTGCCGCCGAGGATGACCAACTGCTTGAGTGGCTAGAGTTTATCGATTACTTTTATACCGACGTAGAGGAAAACGATTTACCTACAGCGGCTCGACGCGCTTACCTAAGCGAATATCTCACCGAAAAGATCAGCCTGGTTCCGGAGGACAACAGCTCCTATAGCCCGGTCTTTCTCAAATGCCCTGATGGCAAAGGTTATACAGCCGTTTCCCGAGATAGTCGAGAGCCCCACGGCTCTGCAAGCTTTAACCAGCAGCGATGCAACACCTGTGGTCACCCGTATGCTCAACATACCCCTGTCAACCAGCCAACATCGTTGCCCGAAGCTTAGGGTACAGAGCTACCCAGGGTACTCAAGCCCAATCTATCTATCATGGTTGCCTGCTCTGATTACCAGGGCAGGCATTTTTTCAGTTCAGGGCAATGAGGGTCAGTTGCTGCTGAATCAGTCCGGTCAAATTCTCCGCTAGGGATTGATAGGCATCCATTGTGCCTAAGGGCTCCATGGGCAGCAGCAGACTCACCGCCACCCAGGGGGTGAGCTGGCGCTGGGTGAGCTGAGACCACTGGTTGGCCCAAAACCAGTGACTGGGCGACGGATGGCCGCCGCTGGGCAGGGCGTACCACTGGACAACGGCAAAGCTCTGGCGATCGCCCCAGGCCCGCAAAAACCTCGCATCCACTGGCCCGGTTTGGGGGGAGGTAACCTTCAGTCTGCGCCGCGACTCAATGCGCCACTTTTGCGCCCCGACCAGATCGATCCACTCTAGCTGAGGCTGGTTGCTGTGCCAGGGCTGGGGGTGCAGCAACACCGCAAACTGCTGCACCGGAGCCGATTGGGCTTCAGGGGAGTCGGCCCGATACTCTACCAAAGTCCAGGTTTGGCGGTTGATGGGGATCGGCTCGACGGTGGTTTGCTGCCAGCCGGGCAGGGGCAGCCCGGCTGTTTGCAGGGCGCGGAGCTGATCGATCTGGGCCACCTGGGGGCTGTTGGCCCAGGGCCACTGCCCGCTCAGGTAGGCGGGCAAAATGGCGATCGCCGCCAGCGCGGCAAGCACGACCACCAAAACCAAGTTGACCCAGCGGCAGGGGAGCAGGCTAGCAGACGAAGTTTGAGGGGTCATAGGGGCGATCGCATTCCACAAACAATTCCACAAACAACAGATCTACACCGACGATGATGGTGACTGCACCGCTAGATCGAGGCTAGCGGGCACCCGATCTTGAATCAGCCGCAGCAGCAGAATGATGGTGAGCAGCATCAGCGCCGAGTAGAGGTCGCCGCCCCAGCTCTCGTGCAGCCAGTCAAACGCGCCATCGCGCCCCGTGCCGTGGAAATAGCTCAAAAATGTATTGCGCAGAATGTTGCCCACTACGCTGATCAGCACGGTTCCGGCAAAGAATAGCCATGTATGCAGTCGCGATCGATAGGCCCTAGTCCAGTAGGCCAGCATCAGAGCGACGTAGAGACTGGTAAATAGCATCTTGAGCCCGGCGCAGTGGGGGGCGACCTCCACTGTTTGGTCGTTCACAAACAGGTAAATGTTCTCGACTGTGACCGGAATGCCCAGCTGCACCAGCAGAAACCCCGCCACCGACGCAATCAATCGCTGCAAGGGCAAAATATAGGGCTCAATCAGGTAGGGCAGCTGGTTCGGCGTTGCCAGGGCCACCAAAATGAGACAAATCGCCTGCAACCGCAGCCCAGCGACAGCTTTCAGGCTCAAACACAGCCCCACCAGCATCACCGGCAGCGAGAGATTCATCCAGTCGGGCAGTCGGGTTAGGTACATCAGAACCGCCAGCCCTACTAGACCCAAACCTAGAGGATGGCAGCGATTGGGCAGATCGCCCCACGCCTGACGTTTGCCCCAGGCGATGTAGGCGGCAAAAGGCAACCCCAGCAGCCCGTGGCTAAAGTACTCGTGCTGAATGCTGATGGACTTGTTTAGCCAGCCATCGACCCAGTGCAGCAGCAGCGGCCCGTAGAGGATCGCCAGGAGGGTGGCGATGGTCCAAGACCGGCCCATAAGAGAGATCGCCCAGGAGGGGGTGAGGTAGCGGCGGAGGGAGGGCATGGGGAGTGGGGG
>QBLT01000251.1 GCA_003249105.1 Leptolyngbya sp.
GAGTAAGAGAGTAAGGGGAGTGAGAGATATTTCCGATGAACTTACCCCATCACCCCGTCACTCCATCACCCCGTCACTCCGTCACTCCGTCACTCCGTCACCCCGTCACTCCGTCACCCCATCACTCCTATCCCCTTTAGCAAAAGCTCCCCCAGCAAAGTTCGGCAAACCACACCTCCTAAAGAATTGCCGAGATAACTTTCTGGCGGCTAAATTAGCACTCAGGATGCGAGAGTGCTAACGCGTCCTGTCCGGTTCAAACATTTACTAAGCAAACCTTTGGAGGTACGTTATGGCCGCAGTCACCCTGAGTGTGTCTACTGTGAAGCCTCTGGGCGATCGCATTTTGGTCAAAGTTAGCGAAGCCGAAGAAAAAACCGCTGGCGGCATCTTGCTGCCCGACACCGCTAAAGAAAAGCCCCAGGTGGGCGAAGTGGTGCAGGTCGGCCCCGGCAAGCGCGACGACAACGGCTCGTTCCAGCCCGTAGAAGTCAAAGTCGGCGACAAGGTACTCTACTCCAAGTACGCTGGTACCGACATCAAGCTCGGCACCGATGACTACGTGCTGCTGCGCGAGTCCGACATTCTCGCCGCCCTCGGCTAGGCCAATTTTGGATTTTAGATTGGCGATTTTGGCCAGGTAGGGTGGGCACTGCCCACCGTTGACCTGATGCGATCGCAGATCAACCCCTAGGGTGCAACCGCAACCGCGATCACCGCTCGGAAAGCACCTTAAGGCGATGTCTCATCCACTCAAAACATCCCTTAGGTCAGCCCGTAGGGTGGGCACTGCCCACCATTGATCTGGGCGATCGCCACCCCACCGTAGGGTGCATTCGCGCCGCAATGCACCACCAAGGCACCCCTCTAGGAGAACTGTCTCCCCTTTCGAGACCTTCTCTTAAAGCAAGCCCGGTGCGTTACGGCTATGCCTAACACACTCTACAAGACCCCGAACACAACGCAGTTAGTCAACAATTCTTGCTGGGAGGATTATTTACCCATGGCTAAAACGATCACCTACAACGAAGATGCCCGTCGCGCCCTAGAGCGTGGCTTCGACCAACTGGCCGAAGCCGTCGCCGTCACCCTCGGCCCCAAAGGCCGCAACGTGGTGCTCGAGAAAAAGTACGGTGCGCCCCAAATCATCAACGACGGCATTACCATCGCTAAAGAAATTGAGCTAGACGATCATATTGAAAATACCGCCGTCTCTCTGCTGCGCCAGGCGGCTAGTAAGACCAACGACGCCGCAGGCGACGGCACCACCACCGCTACGGTGCTGGGTCATGCGATCGTCAAAGAGGGTCTGCGCAACGTCGCTGCTGGGGCCAACGCCATTTCGCTGAAGCGTGGCATCGACAAAGCCACCGCCTTTCTGGTCGAAAAAATTGCCGAGCACGCCCGCCCCGTCGGCGACTCCAAGTCCATCGCCCAGGTTGGTGCCATCTCCGCCGGCAACGACGACGAAGTTGGTCAAATGATCGCCAACGCCATGGATAAAGTCGGTCGCGAGGGCGTCATTTCCCTTGAAGAAGGCAAGTCGATGACCACCGAACTGGAGGTCACCGAGGGGATGCGCTTCGACAAGGGCTACCTGTCGCCCTACTTTGTCACCGACACCGAGCGCATGGAAGCGGTGCTCGATGAGCCCTACATTCTGATCACCGACAAGAAGATCGCCCTGGTGCAAGATCTGGTGCCCGTGCTAGAGCAAGTTGCCCGCTCCGGCAAGCCCCTGATGATCATCGCCGAAGACATTGAGAAAGAAGCCTTGGCGACCCTGGTGGTGAACCGCATGCGTGGCGTGCTGAACGTGGCTGCGGTGAAAGCGCCTGGGTTCGGCGATCGCCGCAAGGCCATGCTCGAAGACATCGCCGTGCTGACTGGCGGCCAGGTGATCTCTGAAGACACCGGCCTCAAGCTCGACAACGTGAAGGTTGACATGCTGGGCAGCGCCCGCCGCATCACCATCACCAAAGATACCACCACCGTCGTCGCCGAAGGCAACGAGCAGCAGGTTAAAGCCCGCTGCGAGCAAATTCGCCGCCAGATCGACGAAACCGACTCGACCTACGACAAAGAAAAGCTGCAAGAGCGCTTGGCTAAGCTCTCTGGCGGTGTGGCTGTAATCAAAGTTGGGGCCGCCACCGAAACCGAGATGAAGGATCGCAAGCTGCGCCTTGAAGACGCCATCAACGCCACCAAGGCGGCGGTGGAAGAAGGCATTGTGCCCGGCGGTGGCACTACTCTGGCTCACCTGGCTCCCCAGCTCGAAGCCTGGGCTAGCGACAACCTCAGCGGCGAAGAGCTGCTGGGTGCCCAGATCGTCACCCGCGCCCTCACCGCGCCCCTCAGCCGCATCGCTGAGAATGCGGGCGTGAATGGGGCCGTGATCGTCGAGCAGGTGAAGGAGAAGGACTTCAACATCGGCTACGACGCGGCCAACAACCAGTTTGTCGATATGTTTGAGGCTGGCATTGTAGACCCCGCCAAGGTGACCCGCTCTGGCCTGCAAAACGCGGCCTCCATTGCCTCGATGGTGCTGACCACCGAGTGCATTGTGGTCGATAAGCCCGAACCCAAGGCTCCGGCGGCTGGCGCTGGCGCTGGCATGGGCGGCGACTTCGACTACTAAAGCCAACTCACTGAGGTAGCCTTTAATCGGCTTGTCCTAAGGTGAACGCCAAGAACCCCGGATGCTTGAAGCATCCGGGGTTCTTTTTGTAGCAGAAGTCAACCCGAACTAAACTATCGCTAGTTACGCTGGCAAATTTGGATACAGCCCTTGAGCTGCTAGGGCTTGTCGAAGCTGAAGGCGACTAGACTCATTGAATTTGAGCAAGAATAGGGTAGTTCGCCCAATAGCAGTTAACCCAAGAATGTAGCCTCCGTCTAGCTGAAAATGCTCTGCCCAACTTTGGCTACGCGGGTTGAAGAGCGGTGTAATTTCACCTGTAAGGGGATCGACGCTAGTGAGATCAGATCCTTTGTGGCGATTGCAGGGTAAGCAGGCCAGCACTAAGTTTTCTGAAACTGTTTGCCCGCCGTGTTTGAGAGCGATCGCATGGTCTACCTCATGGCGATAGATCGAAAAATTCTGGTGAATCAAACAATATTCGCAAGCTCCAGATGCCCGCTGAGTGACTAATTGGCGCAGGGCGTCTGAAATGTAGTTGGTCATAGGGTGCTAGTTCTGTGTAGCCGCCTGAATCATGGTGAAAGCACGAGCTTTCAGAAACCCGATTAAGGTGTCAAGCTGCTCGTAAAGGTCTAGTTCTGCTGTTTCTGAGGGGGTGAGGGTGGCCTCGCGATTTTTTTGCAGTAGGGTTTGCAGTCGGCTTTGGGATGTCTCTGAGACTTTGAATCCAACTATCTGCTGTGAGGTGGGCTGGCTGATGAGGAAATCGAGGATTTCTTGGTAGGTAGCAGAGGTGGTCAACGAGGGAGAGGCGACAAGGTTTTGGCCTGGGGTAGACTGGCCGAGCAATGTAGTGGCGATGAGCCGAGTAAATAGATCAGAAAACTGGCTTTGAAAGGGGGCTAGCTGCTGAGCCAGATCGTCAGGGATGTCGATAGTGATTTGGGCCATTGTTGGAAGTGTTGATAAGCGGCTGATCGGGTAGTCTGCTCTCTATATCCACCACTCTAGTCTAGTGGTGGAATCTCGGCCCCAGCGCTTTATGGATGGCACGGATGACTACTTTTGAGCGGTATCTATGGGTAAACCCAAAGAACCTTAGCCTATTGAAGAGGCTAAGGTTCTTTGGGTAGCAAGCCTAAAGATTGAGCACCAGTCGTTAAGCTGCTGTGCGACGACGGGGGCGCTTGCGATCGGATTTTTTCTTGTAGCCGACGGACTGGGCTTCGTGGCTGTCGGGGCCAAATGTACCCCGTACGTTTGCTTTCATGGCCATGACGCCATTGTGAAATTCCCACTCGGCCTGGCGGGCTTCGTCGGCAGCCGCTTTGGCTAGGGCCAGCATTTCGGTTTCTTTTTGCTGTTTGGCCTGCATGGTGGCTAGGTTGGCTTGCAGTGCCTCGGCGGAAGCTTCTGGGCGACGGGCGGTGTAGTCTCGGATGGCGGGAAGCCCTTCGTAGGCCTCGATATCTTGCAGGATGGAACGGGTTGGTAGACGGCGGCTGGTATCAACAATTGCCATAGTGGTTACCTCATTATGTTTAGGAGTTTGGTATTTTTTGAGATTTTTTAGCCCTGAGGCTAGATTTTCAGGAACTTTGCTCCGCAGAGCTGAGAATGCAGCTCTTTAATCGGTGCGGCGTAGTCTCATGAGGTAATGCTGCCCGGTGGATTTGCGACTTCACCAGAAACAGGAGGTTTTTGCCAAACCTCGGTCAAATGGCGGAGGGAAACTAGCAAACGTAGGGCAGAAAGATTGCTGTAGCCTGTCCAAGAGCTGAGTTGCGCGGTGAAGTTACCAAACAGCTGTGCCAGTTTAACGATCACAGGGCTGTGTTTAACGATCAGAGGGTGCTGATCGTTAAACAGCTGTGCCAGTTTGCTAAACAGCTGTGCCAGTTTAACGATCAGCGGGCTGTGTTTAACGATCACAGGGCGCTGATTGCTTTGCAACGCTGCGCGAACGTTAAACAGCTGTGCCAGTTTGCGTTTAGAGAGCGGTTGAAAAGAGATTTGCTGTAGCTTTAGTTATCTGCTGATCCCCCCTGCCCCCCTTAGAAAGGGGGGTTGAAAGTCCCCCTTTTTTGAGGGGGATTTAGAGGGATCTTCAGTTTGGCTATAGAGAATGGGACTCTTTAGACGTCCTTCTGGAAGCCGCTACTCAATGAGTAGGGTCTTGGTCATGATCACCATCCACTGGTTGGGGTGGTCGGTGGCTGCGGAACTGCTTGGTGGTAAGGGGATGGGATCGCTCCAGTCATTGGGGTCGGCGTAGCCGTGGGCATGGAGGATTTTGATGGTGCGGTCTATGGCTGCCAAGCTGCCGTAGAGCAGGTGGCGCACCTGCTCTGGGTTTAGAGACCGAGTTCCTTTATTGGTACCTCCGGGCGGCAGCGGCAGGGAGCCGGTTTCTTGGTTATCGTTGGCGTCTGGTTCGAGATATTCAAACATCGGTTCTGTTTCCTTTTTTGGTTGCGGTGAGCAAGCCCTGCCCCCGCGAGGGGTGGAAGGGTGAGGAAAACAGAACGCGAAAACCCTAGCCACCCGCAGTTGAAGTGCAAACTGGAGTGACTAGGGTACGATCTCCCTAGCCTCGCAATCTGCCCGTGAGATTTGCGGGGTTAGCTGTCGGTCGGTGTCGCAAGCACCTTCCGGCAGCGCCAAAGTTTTCGAGTTCTGTGTGGCAACCGCTCTGGTCGAACGGCTTAGTGGATGAGTGTACTAGTGCAAAAGCAACTCGTCAACCGTAGTGAAAAGGCGTGAGGAAAATCGCTTCTCTTATTCGATCAATTAGGGGCTGGGATACTGGCATTGGCAGACGCTGGATAAACCCTAATTTGGGGGTATCATGCAGCACTTTTGACGAGTAATACCCCTAATCTTCATGCTTAACTCTCAAATCTATTGTATAACATCCCAAAATGCCGGACCTATCCGGCAGACTTGATGTTTAATTCATTAAGAACCGGGTGTTATCCCGCAGATCTAACGGATAATGCCGAGCATGGAGGAGCTTATCCAGTGAATCTGACATTTAATACATAGTTAGAGCCTACGGAAACGGAACCAACTGAGATTAATGATATTCTTTAAAAAACTCAAAGCGAATCTTCACTGGCTGGTTATTGCATTGTCTGTGGTTCTGGTATGGAGGTGGGTTGATCACGCTCTTGCAAAGAGTCAAAACATAATGAAACCCATATCAGAGGGCGTAATTAGTGGCGTCATTACTTCATTGTTTATTCTTATATTTACGGCATTATGGAGGTCTAAAATCTCCGAATGGCTTGAGAATATTACCTACAGAGACGCAAGGATTGAAGGAGTCTGGCAGGGTTTCTTGTTGCCATACATAGGCATTAGGGAAATTGATCGCTTGCGTCTTCAGGCAGCGTGGCTTGCAGTGATGAATGAGTCAAGCGAAAGAACAAAGAGCCAAGATCCTGATGATGCAGTCACTGTTGAAGCAAGTGTCGTAAGTAGTACTGATGAGACTACTTCTTCAAGTGCTGAGTTAATTCTTCCTTCAGAAGAGTCGAAGACTAACTTGGGCAGTGAAAGCGCTGGCAAAAAAAGCAGAAGCATAAAAATAGGTATTTCTGTTAAGCCAATTAAAATTCGTGCTGAGCTTATCAGAGTTGGCAATAGAGTAAAGGGCCGACTTATTGAGATCGGCGGCGCGAGTGAAGTACACACCTATTATATAGATGGAACTTTTAAGAACCTTATGCTTTGCGGAAAGTATGAGAACGAAAATCCACAGAATATAGACAGAGGAAGCTTCTCGCTGATGCTAAGGGAGAACGGCTCGAAGTTTGAGGGCTTCTTTGCCTCATATTCCGAGAAAGGAGAAGAAATATATCCTTTCAGGTGTGAGCTCAAACGTAACACAGGAGGCATTAGCGGAAGTGAGATAGCCTAACACGGCCATGCACCAGTGCGGTCTCAGATCTCTTTTAGTGCGATCGCAGATCTCCTGTAGGTTAGGTTGAGCTAGCGAAACCCAACAATCTCAGTTGAGCTAGCTTTGCAGGTTGAGTTGAACGAAATGAAACCCAACTCAGTCGAGGATATGTTGGGTTTCGCCGAGCCTCAACACCAACCTACAAATTAAGAGGATATTTGAAAACACGGAGGCGGGGTATCGAAAGCGTCAAGCTAACCTGCGTAGCATGACCCGAGTCATGGCGATGTAGATGAGCGCTTCGGAGGACTCGGGCAAGCGCTC
>QBLT01000252.1 GCA_003249105.1 Leptolyngbya sp.
CCTCTGGTCCTTGGCAGTCGGCCAAGAGGTTATCCAGCATATCGTCGATGCAGTTCAGTTCTTTCTTCTTACGTACCATGCTGCGGTCTCCTGAAATATCGGGATTCTAGACCGCTTACACAAAATCCTGATCAGTCTCTCAGCTGCGCAACGAGGAAGCGGTCAAACGCCACTTCTGCTTAAGTTGCCTGGCGCAGTCGCTGCTCTACCAAGCTCCCCTAGCGGGTAAAACCTCGCAACGATTCAACTGGGCTGATGACGCCCAGCCCAGCCTGGGTCAATATCGCTATGGTCTCGCCCGCGAAGCTCTAGAACCGCTCTTGCAGTTGGCCAAAGTCTGCTTCGACCAGGGGCAATCTGTCGCTAACGTATTGGAGGTGCTGATGCCTGCCTAGACTCCATAACTTCGCTTCCAAAGGGCTCCTTTTTGGCTAACCTTCCAAGTCGTGTGGTCATCCTCTTTTTCTTTTTGAGTCATGTCGATCGCCTTCAGCATGAAAGGGAGTGGGTTGATTGCCTTCGGCAAAGCTACGCCAGCGTTTCTCGACCGCAACCTACAACGCTAATTTGCTGGCCCGCTTGGGTCTGAGAACGTGTTGATATAGCCGTTGCCGGTGTAAACGCCGGGTGGCCTTGGGGCTGAAAAGGGGGCGGGTTCTGGCTGGGGAGCTGTGATAGGAGTATTGCTGGAGATACCAGATGGCGGTTGCGCCGTCACCCCCGCTGAGGGAGCGGCGGCGGGAGCCCCAAGGTTTAGGTTAAGCGCGGCTGGGGCAACTGGAGCCGCTGGAGCGACTGCTGCTGGGCTAGGCGCTAGCGTTGGCGGCAATGTATAACCTGTCGTGCCCGGCGGTGGCGACATCTGTGGGGTGGTGCGAATAAACCGCTGGTCTACACCCGGTAAGCTGCCTTCGACCATCCAGGGGGTGGGCGTCAGATTGTCGGTAGAGGTGGCCTCGGCTGCTGAAGTGCGCTCTGCGGATGTTGCTTCGGCGGGAGAGGCTGCGTTGTTGGCTCCGAACCGCTGGTTGAGCGCCTGTTGTAGGGCGCTGAGTTGCGGTGCGCCCTCGCCAGTGCGCGTTGTGGGGTCGGCTGACAAAGGGCCAATCGATCGGGTGGCATCTGGATTGGCTTCGCTGCCGCTGGCCGAGGGGCTGAACCGAAAGCGGCTGCGCTCTAAATAGTTGGCAAAGGGGCTAGCGGGGGCCTGCTGGTCTTCTGTAACGGTGGACAACGCTAGCGGGTCGGTGTCGGGCGATCGCACCGCCTCCTCCCCTAAAGCAGCAGCCGTAGTCGGCTGCATCTGGTCAAGCAACACAGCTAAATTGTCGATTTCGGTCAGGTCGGCCAAATCGTCGCTCGATAAGTTGCCCACGTTGGTGTTGGGGGCAACGGCGGCACTGTCAACGGCGGGGTTGTACTGACTACGCCACTCGGGGTTGCGCCAGTACTGGGGCACGGCCACAGCTAGCAGCCCCAGCAGGCCAATGCCGCCCCACACCGTCGGGCGATTGAGCGATCGCCCCAAAGATTGCAGGCGTACCAGGCGATAGCGTAGAGCGGGGGGTAAGGTCATAGGCTGGCCCACGCGAACAGATTCATAGAGCTACTGCCATTCTAAAACCTCCACCATGCCATGCTGCGGCCCTACGGAACCGTCAGTGGCGTCAGCACCAGCCAGTCGCCGTCCACCACCGCAACCAGCCCACCGGGGAAGGGATCGCTCTGGCTGCCCTGGGGGGCGACGAGCAAGGCGACGAGCTTCTCCACATGCTCAAAGCTGATTTGGGCTGGGGCTATCTGCTGGAGCACCCGCCGCAGCACCCGCCGCTGGAGGGCCAGGGGTGCGGTCTTGAGGGGCGATCGCTGAACTTTCCACGCTTCGCCATCCTCAGCCGGGGATAGGACCGATGCCCCATATAACTCGCCTGCCATCGCCTCTAACAGCTCGACCTCAGCGGTGAGCAGCTCCGCTGTGTGGGCCAGGGTTACGTCTACCCCAGGGTTAAAGTGCTGTTGCAGGTAGGGCAACAGCTCTAGGCGAATGCGGTTGCGGGCATAGCCGGTGTCCTGGTTGGTGGCATCGGGCCAGATAGATAGGTCAAACTGGCGACAAAACTCTGCGGTCTGCTGGCGGGTTAGCCCGAGCAGGGGGCGCACCACGGTAATGGGGCTGGCTTTAGATAGGGGCCGCTGCCAGGCCAAGGCCTGGCAGCCATCGGTACCGCTGCCCCTCAGCAGGTTGTAGAGCAGGGTTTCGGTGCGATCGCTCGCTGTATGCCCCGTCACTACATGGGTACAGTGTTCTCGACTGGCCAACTCTTCAAAGACCCGATACCGCCAATGCCGCGCCTTGGCCTCGGTGGCGTAGTCGGCATCGGCGGTAACCACCTCACAGGGGATGCCCCACTCTTCACACAGCTGCCGCACAAAATCAGCGTTGGCCGCCGAGTCGGGTCGCCAGCGGTGATCGCAGTGCACCGCCCGCAGCTGCCAGCCCCACTTGGGCCGCAGATCGACCAGCAGCTTGAGCAGGCACACCGAATCTTGCCCGCCTGACACTGCCAATAACCCGGTCGCCCCCTGGGGCAAGAGCGGACGAACTTTGAGCAGCCGATGCACCCCAGCGTGGGTCGTGCTCCATGGAACCCCGCCCATAGCGTTAAGGGAATTGAATGCGCTTTCCCCAGGCTACCTTACCCTGGGATTTCGCTGGGCTTTGACCCCACAGCAAAAGAACGAAAATAGAAGGGTAAAAAATGAAAAAATGTTCGATGGGCTTGAATCTTTGGCGTTTTGGGTTGTCCTAGCTCAAACTTCACCTGCCACGTTACTCCGCTGCTAGCGGGCTGAATCTCAGAAAAATCTGTGGCACACTTGGGCAACGGCTCCTCCACAGTTTTAACGGCATGGCGATCTATGGCTCAACCCTACCAGGCACTCATTGATGACATAGTGGCCGCTACCCTCAAGGGCAAAATTCAGTCAAAACAGCAGGTCTACCGCATGCTGCAAGCGGGCATCGAGCCGGGCGGTGGCGAACTGTTTGAGCGGGCCTTGGCTACGACTCTAGCGGCTCTAGAGCCTGACCTGGCCCCCGGCAGTGACGAATTTAAGCAGGCCAAAGCCCTGCGTCAACAGCGTGCCCTCCGCACTATTCAGGGTGAATGGGAGCGCTGGCAGGCTGACAACCAAGCCACGGCGGTGCTGACCGGCGTAGAAGCCGAAATTCTCAACGCGCCGCCCGAAGACCGGCTGTCTCGCCTTCTCGCCGCCCTTGACCCCAACCGCGATCAGCCCCTCTCTCGAGAACAGCTGGGGCAGCTGGTGCGGGCGCTCAAGCAGGCTCCTGTGCCGTCCGAAGCGGTCTCAGCAGCCGAGACTGCCCCTGCCCTGGCTACCCTGGCCGATGGGCTTGACCAAGGGCTAGCCGCTTGGCAGCAGCTCGAAGGCGACGTAGTGGGGTGGATCTATGCCCAGGGCCAGCAGCTGGGCTTTAGTGAGCCTGGCGAGCAGTCTGGCCCGTGGCAGTACTGGGGCAAAATTGTGAATAACCTGGCGCTAAAACGCCTGTTTGTTGATCTAGCCCAGCATCAGACGGTCACTGGCGCTGGCGTCACCGCTCCCCTGGCCGTGGCCGACTGGATTGCCTGGGGGGTGGTTTTGCAGCGCCTTCAGCTAGCCCTGGTGAACTGGTTCGATCGCCAACCCTACGACCCCCAATCCGGCAAGCGGCTGTCGATCGCGACCTTTCTCACCTTTGCTGTGGTGTGGGGCCAGATCTCTGACCGCCTGGGTCAGCAGGGCCAGCGCCTTCTGTCGATGGGCTCGTTTCAGCTGGCGCTTCAGGGGCTGCGGCAATTTGCCAACCAGAGCTATTTTCCGCTCTACGGCGGCCTGTTTACCGCCCTCTCCGGGGAGCCCCTTCGCGCCCTGCTGGAATACCTGGATCAACCCCTGCAAGCTGTGCCCAACACTGCGGTAAAAGCCCGCATTCTCACCCTGCTGGGCTATTCGCAGCGGGCGCTGGGCAACTACACTCAGGCCCAGCGCTTTCACCAGCAGGCTCTGGAGGTGGCCCGTGAGGCCCAGGATGTGCCCTGTGAAATTGCCAGCCTCAACCATCTCAGCCGCACCTCTGTTGCCCAGCAAGACTTTGACGCCGCCCAGGGCCACAGCCAGCGGGCGCTGATTTTGGCCCGCCAGAGCGGCGATCGCATTGGTCAGGCCAACGCCCTAGCCAACGTGGGCTACAGTCAGGTCGCCCAGGGCCAATCTCAACTGCTGGAGGCCGAGCAGTACGAAACCGTGCTCAGCTACCTAGAGCAGGGGCTGGCGCTGTCGGAGCAGGTGGGCGATCGCCCCAGCCAGGCCCTCTGCGCCAACAGCCTCGGCATCGCCCAGCTCAAGCTCGGGCAATATCGGGATGCGATCGAGTCTCTTCAGCAGGGGCTCCAGGTGGCCCAGGCGATCGGCGATCGCTTTCTGATGGCCTCCAACTTCGCTAACCTCGCCGCTGCCTACCAAGGCGACGGCAACCTCGAACAAGCGGTGCTCACCGGCTGCCTGGGCATGTATCTGCACCACCAGATCGACTCCCCAGAATGGCGGCAGCCCGCGGCTCTGCTCAGCATTCTCTACGGGCAACTGGGGCCAGAGACCTTTGAGAGCATTCTCGCCGACCACCGACGCCAGTTTCTTGCCGTGGTTGGCGTCGATGGCTACGACTTTTTGCAGCCGCTGCTGGCGCGGTATCGCGAGTCGCTGGAGTAGAGACTGGGTGGGATAGTTGGTGGAACGGCTGTGTAAGTCCGTGGTTTCGCCCAGATTAGGCAAAGGGAAACGGCTTCCAGGGAATCCACTCGGTCCAGAGTTTGGCCATGGTGCCATCGGCCAGGGCAGCGGCGATCGCGGCATTGAGCGTTGCATTTAGGGTGGGGTTACTTTTAGGCGTGGCGATCGCAAAGGGCACCCGCGTTGGCAGCGTAAAGGCAAGCTCCAGCGAGGCATCTTCCTCAGCGGCAACCACCAGCACCAGCTCGTCGTCAATCAGCGCGTCGATCTCCCCAGCGCGAAGGGCCGCCAGCATTTCGGGCAGCACCTTATCACTACCAGGGTAGGGTACTGCGATCGCGCCGGGGAAACCTTCGACCAGGGCAATGTTGGTGCTGTCGGCCAGTCCGCCGACCCGCCTGCCCGCCAGGTCTGCAACAGCGGCAATACCGCTGCCTTTTTTAACTAGCACCGCTTCATCAAATAGGCCGTAGGGCTGGGTAAAATCGACCACTTGTTGGCGATCGGGAGTAATGGCCTGGTTAAACCACACCACGTCATACTTTCCGGTGGCCAGGCAGGTATAAAACTCAAACATAGGCAGGTTGTGCCACACAGGGGTTAGCCCAAGCTGCTGACAGAGGTGGCGAGCCAGCTCAGGCTCGTAGCCAGTGCGCTTGCCATCGGCGGTGAGAAAGCTCATCGGGCGGGCGTCGAAGTCGCTGGCAGCAATGTGCAAAACGCCCGGCTCGACGGTGAGGCTGGTGAGAGATTCGGTTGTGGGTAACGGGGGACACATAATCTTTGGAGAGAGAACTTATTATGACAAGTACATAGGGCACCCCCCGATTTGTCAACTAAGTCGAGCCAAATTCACTCCCGTAGGTTGGGTGAAACCCAACGCAGGGTCTAGCTCTGTTGGGTTTCGCTAGCGCTCTAGCCAACCTACGTCGCTATCTGTAGGGTGGGCACTGCTCGCCATCCCAGGTTCCTGTTGCTCAACATTCCCTAGACCTCGCCGCTCCCTGTGTTTCCTGCACCCAGAGACCCTGTTTGCAATGGACTATCAACCGATTCAGCTCTCCCCAGCGCAGATTCAGCAATTCCAGAATGACGGCTTTCTCATGCTGGAGAGCTTTCTGCCCGCCGACTTTGCCCAGCGCCTAGCCGATCGCCTGGAGCCCATGTTCCACGGCGAGTTTGAGACCGGCATTTACCCCGACGAGTGGCACTGGCGGCCCCGCATGAGCCTACCCGACATCACCCGCGAGATCTGCAACGGCTGGAAGAGCGATCGCACCATCGCCAGCCTCGTTCTCTCGTCAGAAATTGGCCGTCTCAGCGCCACCTTGGCGGGATGGGATGGCGCTCGCATTGGCCAAGACAGCCTGTGGATGAAGCCCCCCGGTGCCCAGGCGATCGCCATGCACCAGGACGGCGTCTACATCGACTACCTAGTGCCCGCCGAAATGATGACCTGCTGGGTGGCGCTAGATAACGCCACCGCTGCCGACGGCACCCTGGTCTATGCCAAAGGCTCCCACAAATGGCCGATCTCTTACGTTGAGGGCGAATTCCACGCCCCCACCAAGGACTATCGCTGGGCCATGCTGCAAGCTGCCGAAAATGCAGGCGTTCCTGAACCGGAGCTGGTCGTCGTCGATGTGCCCGCCGGGGGCTGCGCCTTTCACCACGGGCGCACCTGGCACGGCCTCGGCCCCACCACCCGCACCGAGGGCATGTTCCGCAGCATTGGGTTGCACACCATCCCCGCCAGCGCCCAGTTTCACCCCACCAACCCCCAGGGCTACATCTACGGTCGCTATAAGCGGGTCGGCCACACCGAAATGGACGAGAGCTTTTTTCCTATTCTCTGGCGCGAAGACGGCTATCGGAGTCCTCACCTGGCGGACTATTGCGAAGACCCGTTAGCTCAAGGAGCGCTAACCATCGCTTAGTGATGGGCAGAGTTCAAAGTTCAAGGTTCAAAATGCAAAGTTCAAAGTTCAAAATGCAGGACTGTCCCCTTTTTGAACTTTGCACTTCCCCAC
>QBLT01000253.1 GCA_003249105.1 Leptolyngbya sp.
TTCACCAGTCAGGCTGACCTCAAAGCCAAGATTCTCGCCTTCGTAGACTACTTTAATCGCACCTTGGCTAAGCCCTTCAAGTGGAATTACACCGGTAAACCCTTGACCTCATGACCAGTAGACTTATTTATGCCTTCAGGTACTAGTTGAGCAGTTACAATTCCGGAACGATGACAAATAATTCCGGAACGTACAGCATTGCGAACAAAACCTCTGTTCAGCAATCGAGATAAAAACAGGGCTGGCGGGATTCGAACCCACGACCTGCCGCTTAGGAGGCGGCCGCTCTATCCTGCTGAGCTACAACCCCAGGTCTTTGGCCATTCTACACTCTGGCCTGCGGGCAGGGCTAAGCCCGCGTAAAGATCGCGCGGTGAACAGGCAAGCCTTGCTCTAGGGTGACCCGCTCGCGATCGGTCTGGGTCGGGAAGGGGCTCTCGGGCAGCCAGCCTTCGCCCTGGCGCAGAAAGTGGGGGTTTTCGGCAATGCGATCGCACATATCCACCGCCACCTCTGCCACATCCGACTGCACCACCAGCCGCCCGCCAGACGGCAAAAACTCCGCCAGGGTGCTCACCAGCTCGGGTTGCAGCACCCGCCGCTTTTGGTGGCGCTTCTTAAACCACGGGTCAGGAAACTGAATCGACACCTGCTGCAACGGGTTCTGGTCGCCCCAGCTCTCCAGCAGCGATCGCAGAGAGATATTGACGTTGCAGTACATAAAATGCAGATTGCTCAGCCCCGCCTCCTGCTGGCGTTTTTGGGCTGATTCGACTACGGGCTTGCGAATTTCGAGGCCCAAAAAATTCCACTCGGGCTGAAGCTGGGCCATTTGCAGCACAAACACGCCCTTGCCGCAGCCAATGTCGATGTGCAGCGGCTGTTGGGGGTTGGCAAAAGCCTCGCTCCAGTTGGGAGCGTCAACCGGGGCCTGGTATTTTCCGCTTAGGGGGTTAACGTGCTGACGCACCCGAACAACTGCCACAGCCTAGACCTCGATAAACCACAGCCTTCTATCATGCCATTTTCAAACAAACGTTCAAACAGTTGAGCGTTTGAACGTTCCCGAATCTAGCGGCTAGGGGCTAGGCTGTTAGGGACATGCATAAAAATCAACGTTTTAATTCCATGGGACAGCGTTTTCGCTTCGCGATCGTCAGCGACCCTCACATTGCTCGACCTGAGACGATCTACAGTGGCCCCAATCGCTTTCATTTAGTGGAAGTTAGCATTCCGGGTATTGAGCAGATTTTTGACCATTTAGAAACGCTAGATTTAGACTTCTTGCTGCTGCCCGGTGACCTCACCCAGCACGGCGAATGGGTCAACCACCATTGGCTCATAGACCGGCTGAAGCGACTGCCCTTCCCCGCCTACGTGGTGCCGGGCAACCACGACGTAATTGCGCGAAATGCGAGCGATCGCGCCATTGGCCTGCACGACTTCCCTCGGCTGTACCAAGATTTTGGCTACAGCGACGGCAAGACCCTTCACTATCAGCAGGAAATTTTGCCGGGTGTGCGGCTGGTGGCGCTCAACTCCAACGCCTTTGAGCCCAACGGCGAGCAGGTGCGGGTGGGCTATGTGGATGAAGCTCAGCTCGACTGGCTAGAGGCGACCCTGGCAGAATTTGCCGACGACCTGATCCTCGTCATGCTGCACCACAACGTGCTGGAGCACCTGCCGGGCCAGTCAAACAGCCCCCTGGGCCAGCGGTACATGGTGAGCAATGCTGACGAGATTATCACTCGGCTAGAGGCGGCGGGGGTGCGGCTGATGTTCACCGGCCACCTGCATGTGCAGGATGTGGCGCGGCGGGGCGACCTGTGCGAGGTGCTGACCGGGTCGCTGGTCAGCTATCCCCACCCCTACCGGATTGTGGAGATTGAGCATGGGGATGGCGAGTTGCAGATGGCAGTGCGATCGCGCCGTCTCACCGCCGTGCACCCCTGGGATGACTTACAGGCCATGTCGCACCAGTGGATGTGCGATCGCGCTGAGGGGTTTATGACCAAATTTTTGATTAGCCCGCCCGTGGGCCTGGCGGAGCACGAGGCGGCTGCGATCGCCCCCACCCTCAAAACCTTTTGGGCCAGCATTGCCGCAGGCGACACCCAGATCGACTTTTCGCACCTGCCGCCCGATGTGCAGGAACGGCTGGCCCACTTCAACTCGGTGGATAGCGACGGCAACCCCCAGGCGATCGACAACACCGCCACGCTGGTGTGGCCAGCGATTAACCCAAGCACCCTAAAATAAGGACTCAGTGTTGTAGCCGCCCGACCCAGGAGACCCCGCCATGGCCGCCCCCCAGCAGCCCACTTCCAACAGCTTTAAAAAGCTCCAGGGGTTTTTGCGATCGCGCGTCGGTCAAGCGATCGCCGACTACGGCATGATCCATGAGGGCGATCGCGTCATGGTCTGCGTCTCGGGCGGCAAAGACTCCCACACCCTGCTCGATATTCTGCGCCACCTCCAGCGCAGCGCCCCGGTTCACTTCGACCTGCTGGCGGTGAATCTCGATCAAAAGCAGCCGGGTTTTCCTACTGAGGTACTGCCCGAGTATTTTGAGGCGATCGGTGTGCCCTACCGCATTGTCGAGCAAGATACCTACAGCACCGTCAAGCGCGTGATTCCCGAAGGCAAGACCATGTGCAGCCTGTGCTCGCGCCTGCGCCGGGGCATTCTCTACCGGGTCGCCGCCGAAGAAGGGGCCACCAAAATTGCCCTGGGCCACCACCGCGACGACATGATCGAAACTCTATTCTTGAATATGTTCCACGGCGGCAGGCTCAAGGCCATGCCCCCCAAGCTGCTCACCGACGATCGCCGCCACATCGTCATTCGGCCCCTGGCCTACTGCCCCGAGGTCGACATTGCCCGCTATGCCCGCTACCGCGAGTTTCCGATCATTCCCTGTA
This sequence comes from Leptolyngbya sp., assembly GCA_003249105.1. GTDB lineage: Bacteria > Cyanobacteriota > Cyanobacteriia > Phormidesmidales > Phormidesmidaceae > Nodosilinea. Next base: position 2,922 of record QBLT01000253.1, read on the forward strand.
CCCTGTGCGGGTCGCAGGCCAATCTGCAAAGGGCACAGATTAAAGAGATGCTGCAAACCTGGGAAAAACAGTGGCCGGGTCGCACCGAAACCCTGTTTCGCAGCCTGCAAAATGTGGCTCCCTCGCAGCTAGCCGACCCCAACCTATTCGATTTTGGCGGGTTAGAGTCGGCCCAGATTATGCCTATGGACAATGACAGCGAAGAGGCGATCGCCACCAATTTAGAAACCAACTTAGAGGCAGAGTTCAGTCCAGCGATGGCGTTGTTTGCGGAGGGACTACCGCCGCTGGTAAACAACGGGTTTACCCCTCGGTAACGGGCTGGGCGATCGCCCCGGTGGGTGAGCACAGCGGCAACTTGGGCAGCGGCGATCGCCCAAGCTGTGTCCACAAACGGCCATACACAGTTATCCGTGCTGCCAGGCTAGACTGAGAGACAAATCAGCGCAATAGACATACCAATGCCCTTCACGCTGGTCAATTTTAAGGATAGCTGGCGATGGTTCAAGCACAGCCCCGCACTAGCCCAACGATCACCTGGCCCCCTCTGCCCGACGACTTTCATCTGATCGACGACCCGGTGGAAAATATTCAGCAACCGCCCCTGGCCGCTGCCCTCACCGACGCTCTAGGGGCCGCTCAGCGCATTCGACCTGAAATGTTAATTGGCTCCAACTTTGGCCTGGTGGCCGGAGTGGATGGGGAAACCGTCGTCAAAGCACCCGACTGGTTTTACGTGCCACGGGTAAATCCAGTACCTGAGGGCATGGTGCGCCGCAGCTACACCCCTCGGCTAGAAGGCGACCCGGTAGCGGTGGTGATGGAGTTTCTCTCCGCCGATGATAATGGTGAGCTATCAATTCGTTCAATTGTGCCCTACGGCAAGCTCTACTTTTACGAGCAAATCTTGCAGGTGCCGACCTACGTTATCTACGCCCCTCAACGGGCCAGATTAGAAGTACGCCATCTGCAAAATGGGCGCTATGAGCTGCAACCGCCGGATGCCACAGGACGCTTCTGGATTGAGCCGCTAGGGCTGTTTTTAGGCGTTTGGTACGGCGAACGCCTGGCCCAAAACCTAAGCTGGCTCCGCTGGTGGGATGCCGACGGCAATCTACTGTTGTGGAGCGCAGAACAAGCTGAGGCCGAACGTCAGCGGGCTGATCGCCTGGCGGAGCTGCTGCGCGCCCAGGGCATTGATCCCGATCAGGTGTAGCTCGGGCCTGCTCCCCTTGCCCCTAGGCGCTGAAGTATTTGGCCGCTGGGTGGTAGGCCACGATCGCCGTGGTTGACTGTTCTGGGTGTAGCTGCTCGCTCTCGTCAATGGTCAGGCCAATCTGCTCAGCCTTGAGCAACTCCAGCTGCACCGGCTGGTCAGCCATATTGGGGCAGGCCGGGTAGCCAAAGCTATAGCGCGACCCCTGATAGCGCTGTTGCAGCACCTCCCGCAACGTCTCAGGCTCCGCATCGCCAAAGCCCAGCTCGCGGCGAATGCGGGCGTGACCCCACTCCGCCAGGGCCTCCGCCGTCTGCACCGACAGACCATAGTAGTAGAGGTAGTCGGTGTACTGGTCGGCCTTAAAGAGCGTCTGGGCAAACTCCGTAGCCACTTCGCCCACCGTTACCGCCTGCATGGGGAACACGTCGAACTCACCCGGTTTTGCTATTTCTTTGGGCAAGAAGAAATCGGCAATGCACAGCCGCCGCAGGGATTTTTGGCGCGGGAACGTGAAGGTGGCGATGGGTTCAGGGTGGATGGGTGGATGGGTGGATGAGTGGATGGGTGCATCCATCACAGACGGATCGTAGATGTGTAGGGAGTTTCCTTCGGCCAGACAGGGGAAGTAGCCGTAAACAATAGAGGGATGCAGCAGATTTTCGGCCAGAATGCGTGCTTTCCAGGTAGCCAAAATCGGCTGCACCGTTTCTTGGAGGAAGGCATCGTATTCTTCGCGAGACTGCTCCTGGGGTTTGCGAAACTGCCACTGGCCGACAAACAGCGCCTGCAAGTCGAGGTAGCCAAACACCTCTTCCAACGAAATATCCGCTGGGGTCAGCACCCGAGTACCCCAGAAAGGCGGCGTTGGGCGGGCGATAGCGGGGTCGACGGCGTCGGAGCGCGTCGTGTCGAGGGAATGTGAAGGGATAGGGGGGTGAAGGGATGAAGGGGGATTCTCTTCACTCTTCACCTTTTCACTCTTCACCTCTTCAGTCCCCGCTTCATCCAAAAACCCGCTCAAATCATCCCAATTCCCCGCCGCCTTCGCAGGCATCAGCTTGTCCATAAAGTGCAGGTCAGAGAAGGCGTCTTTGCCGTAGACGACCTTGCCGTTGTAGGTGTTCTGGCAGTCTTCGTGGACAAATTTGGGGGTCAGCGCCGCACCGCCGAGAATAACGGGGACAGTGATGCCCTCCTGATTGAAGGTCTCCAGGTTGTCTTTCATAAAGGCGGTGGATTTGACCAGCAGGCCGCTCATGGCAATGCAGTCGGCATTATGTTCTCTGTACGCTTGGATGATCGCCTCCACGGGCTGTTTGATGCCCAGGTTGACCACCTTGTAGCCGTTGTTCGACAGAATGATATCGACCAGGTTTTTGCCAATGTCGTGGACATCGCCCTTGACCGTGGCAATGATGAAGGTGCCCTTGCCGGAGCCGTCGCTGTCGGCTTTTTCCATGTAGGGTTCCAGATACGCCACGGCGGCTTTCATGGTCTGGGCCGATTGCAGCACAAAGGGCAGCTGCATTTGCCCCGAGCCAAACAGTTCGCCCACCACCTTCATGCCGTCGAGCAAAAAGGTGTTGATGATTTCTAGCGGCGGATAGGTTTCGAGCGCCTTAGCCAGGGCGTCGTCGAGGCCGATGCGCTCGCCGTCGATGATGTGCTGCTTGAGCTGCTCGTCGATGGGCAGGTCTTTGGCGATCGCCTCCTTTTTCTTCAGGCTCTTGCCCTCAAACAGGGTGGTGAGCTTGGTCAGCGGGTCGTAGGAGACAATGTCGCCGTCAAACTCGCGGCGATCGTAGATCAGGTCGCGGCAGACCTTTTGGTGGTCGGGGTCAATTTTGGCCAAAGGCAAAATCTTGGCGGCGCTGACGATCGCCCCATCCAGCCCCACCTGCATGGCCTCGTGCAAAAACACCGAGTTGAGGGTAACGCGGGCTACCGGGCTGAGGCCAAAGGAGACATTCGACACCCCCAGCATGATGTGGCAGCCTGGCAGATTTTCGCGGATCAGCCGAATCGACTCAATGGTTTCGCGCCCGTTCACCCGGTCTTCTTCAATGCCCGTCGAGATCGGCAGCGCTAAGGTGTCAAAGAAGATCTCGTGGGCGGGAATGCCGTACTCCAGTGCGTCGCGGTAGGCCCGCTGGGCAATCTGGAACTTCTTCTCGGCACTGCGGGCCATGCCGTCTTCGTCGATGGTGCCGACGACAATGCCTGCGCCGTACTTTTTCGCCAGCTCCAGCACCTTAAAGAAGCGATCGTCGCCGTCCTCGTAGTTGGTGGAGTTGAGGATGCATTTGCCCCCCGCTACTTTGAGGCCCGCCTCCATCTTTTGCCACTCGGTGGAGTCGAGCATCAGCGGCAGGGTGACGTTGGTGACCAGCCGCGACACCAGCTCGTGCATGTCGCGCTCGCCGTCTCGGCCCACGTAGTCCACGTTCACGTCGAGGACGTGGGCACCCTCTTTCACCTGCTCCCTGGCCAGGGCGACCAGCCCATCCCAGTCCTCCGCGTTCAGCATCTCGCGGCATTTTTTCGAGCCGCTGGCATTCAGCCGTTCCCCCACGATCAAGAACGAGTTGTCTTGGTCGTAGGGCTGGGGGCTGTAGATGGAGGCGGCGGCGGGGGTGTAGTTGAGGAGGG
>QBLT01000254.1 GCA_003249105.1 Leptolyngbya sp.
CCTGGAGCTCTGGAGGCTTTCTCATTAAGCCTCCCTTATCGCTGTGACTAATTACTGTTTCTCTACTAGGCGCTTGACTGAGTTGAGCAGTATCCGACGATATCGAAAGGTAGAGGGATAACCGTTGAGAACTCTAGCGTGGGAAGGATGGTTCAGGCTGATTTAACGGATATAAATCTATTACCTTCAGCAGAGCACGTTTGAGCTGATAACCGAAGTCCTTGTCGAACTGCACAGAAGTCCCTCCCTTGGCGGTTTTGTCTAGAGGTAGAAAGCAACCGTATAGGTAATGCCCATGAATATTCAAGAATTAACCCCGCAAGGACAACAGCCTGAAAAGTGGATCGAACGCCTAGCGCGGTTTGGTTATGCTGCCAAGGGAATTGTCTACATGATTGTTGGACTGCTGGCCGTTATGGCTGCCTTTGACTGGGGTGGAAGAATCACAGGCACCGAGGGCGCTTTTCAGGCGATCGCATCTCAACCCTTTGGCAAGCTCATGCTGTTTTTGGTCGCCCTTGGGCTGTTGGGCTATGTGCTCTGGCAGTTTGTGCAGGCGATCAAAGACCCCGAACACCAAGACCGTGGAGCTGCCGCCATTGGCAGACGCCTCGCCTACGCGGCTAGCGGGCTAATCTACAGTGGCTTGGCCTTCTCGGCACTAAAGTTGGTGTTTGGCGGCTCGTCGGGCGGCGGGGATGGCAGTGAAGAGCAGACGGCCACATTGCTCTCTCAACCCTTTGGTCGGTGGCTGGTGGCCGCCGTTGGCGTAGCCAGTGTAGCCTACGGGTTTTATTCGTTTTATCGGGCCTACTCTAACGAGTTTCGCCGCAAGCTTAAGTTGTCTCAAGTGAGCGCTAACACCGAGAGGTGGATCATTCGCATTGGCCGATTTGGCTATGCTGCTAAGGGCGTTGTTGCCGTGATTATTGGCTATTTCTTTATTCAGGCGGCTCGGGCGGCCGATGCCAGCCAGGCGGGCACCACTGAAAGCGCGCTCCAGGCGATTCAACAACAGCCCCACGGTGCCTGGCTAATGGGGATTGTTGCCCTTGGCCTGATCGCCTACGGCATTCATCTTGAGGTGCAGGCTCGCTATCGCCGCATATCGCCTTAGAGGATGCCAACTAAAAAATATCTTTCCAAGGCTGTGACCTTAACCCTTTAGATCAGCCGCAATGAAATTCTGGTTAGGTATAGCCGTCACCATTGAGGTTAGGACGCTTTCAGTCACCCATAGGCGATAGCTATACACCAGTTCGCCGCCCCAGTTTTGGCTATTGGCAGCAACGTTCGTAGCGAACTGTCTAGCGCTATATTTAGTTGCAACTCTCTTAGGCGACTTCTGGAAAACTAATGGTGGGCAGTGCCCACCCTACAGTGGCTACAGTTGCCCAATAAAGCAGGGATCTTCTTTTCTTGAGATCTTCTTAGCGGGTTGGCTGCATCCTCAAAGCATGGCCGACGAATAGAGGTGCCACCACACGCCTCCGGCTCCTGGTTGTGGCTATCGGTTAGTGGAACGCGGCATGGCACGTTGGGTAACGGCTCACACCTTTAGACGGGGTTGGTATCGCTTTTGGCAAGACTGCCGCAAGGTGCCTCAAGCGGTATGGCGGCGGTGGGCTGGCACGCTGGCCGTTGGGCTGGGGCTCTGCGCGTTGGTCGCCTTTGCGCTCACCCTCTGGGTTAAGGGGCACGTCGACCAGGGCCTACAGGATTGGGATGCGCGGCTGTTGCCGGTACTAGCTGAGAGTCTGCCGCTGAGTTTTTCGCGATCGATCACGTGGGAATCGCCGGGTAATTTGCTCGGCATGCTGCCCGTCGTTGGGGGATTTGTGGGGGTGATGGTAGCGCGATCGCGCCCGCTACTGGCCGCCACCATGATGGCCGCCTACGGGCTGCAATTTGCCCTGGTGTGGATTGGCTGGGGCTACTGGAGCCGAGAGCGACCCGATCTGGTGGCCGGTGGCGTGGCGGCCTCGGGCCTGCATTCGTTTCCGTCGGGGCATGCGGTGGTGGTGATTACGGTCTACGGGCTGCTGGCCTACCTGTGGTGCCGAGCCTCCGGTAGCTGGGTGGAAAGGCTGCTGATCATCCTCGGCGTAGTTTTTTGGATTGGTATGATTGTCAGCTCACGGCTGGTGCTGGGTGCCCACTGGCCCAGCGATGTGATCGTGGGGACCATCATTGGTGTGCTGTGGCTGACGACGGTAATTGTTGCCCTCAAACGGGTGGAAGAGGCAATTTAGCGGCAGGGCAAGGAAGAGATTTAAGACTGGAGCAGCTCGGCGATCGCCCGCAGTAGGGTGGCAGGTTCCACCGGTTTGGCAATGTGCCGCTGAAACCCAGCAGCGAGGGACTGCTCTTGGTCAGTCTCCCGGACATAGGCCGTTAGCGCGATCGCAGGGATCTGTCCGCCCTGATCCGCCGGTAACGCTCTGATCTGTTGTATCAGCATGTAGCCATCCATGTCCGGCATGCCGATGTCGCTGACTAAAACCTGGGGTTGAGCCTGCCGGAGGGCGGCTAAACCCTCAGCAGCCGAGGCGGCGGCGACAACGCGAGCCCCCGCCTGTTCGAGCAGAAAGGTGACGAAGGTGCGCGTGTCATCGTCATCATCAACCACTAGGACTTGGGTGCCCGGTAAGCCCAGCGAGGGCTGCTGGGGGGGTAGGTCTGGCTGGGCCAGGGGCTGATGGGCCAACGTCGGCAGACTGACAGTGAACGTTGCTCCCATGCCTTCGCCCGGGCTGGCCGCCTGAATGGTGCCGCCGTGCAGCTCGACCAGGTGGCGCACGATCGCCAGCCCCAACCCTAGCCCCCCAAACTGGCGGGTCGTGGCGCTGTCGGCCTGGCGAAAGTAGTCAAAAATCAGCGGCAAAAACTCAGGCACAATGCCCTTGCCGGTATCCTGAACGATGATTTGGGCCTGGTTGGCGTTGCCCCGCACCAGACGCACATCGATCTGCCCGGCGGCGGGGGTAAACTTAACGGCGTTGGACAGCAGGTTCCACACCACCTGCTGGAGGCGAGTGGCATCGCCTGAAACCAGGCCAGCGTCGGTCTCCAGGTGGGCCTCGAGGCGAATGGATTTGGCGTCTGCCGCCAGGCGTACGGTTTCGATCGCCGCCCGGATGGTGGTGGCCAAATTGACCGGGCTAGCGGCAATTTGGAGCTTGCCCCGCAGCATGCGCGACACGTCGAGCAGGTCATCAATTAGTTCGGTTTGCAGCTTGGCGTTGCGCTCAATCACCGAGAGCGCCTGTTTGGTCTTAATTTCGTCTAGGGTGCCGTTTTTAAGCAGGGTGGCCCAGCCGAGAATGGGGTTGAGGGGCGACCTGAGCTCGTGGGAAACCACTGCTAAAAACTCATCTTTGGTGCGGCTGGCGGCTTCGGCGGCGGCGCGGGCGGCCTGCTCCTGCTGGAGCAGCTGACTGCGCTGCTGCTCTAGCTGTTTTTGGTCTTCAATGTCGGTGGCGGTGCCAAACCATTTGAGAATTTGCCCCTGTTTAGTCTTGAGCGGTACTGCCTGATGCAGGTGCCAGCGATAGACGCCATCGGCTCGGCGCATGCGGCCTTGGGCCTGGTAGTTGCCTCCCTGCTGCTGGGCGATCGCCCAGTTTTGGCTGAGCAGGGGAATGTCGTCAGGATGCACGATGGCTCGCCAGCCTGCCGTCTCGACCTGCTCTAGGGTGAGCCCAGTGAAGTCACACCAGCGCTGGTTGGCATCGATCAGAACCCCCTCGGCATTGGCCGTCCACACCAGTTGCGGAATCGACTCAACCAGGTAGCGGTAGCGCGCTTCGCTTTGCATCAAGGCTTCTTCGGCCTGACGGCGATCGCTGAGATCGTTGATCAGCGCCACAAACCCTTCTACAACGCCCTGGTCACTGACGCGGGGCACGTAGGTGGCGCTCAGGTAGCGGAGGCTGCCATCTTTAAAGGGAATCGACCGTTCAAAGGTGACCTGCTGCCCAGCTAGCACCTGCTCCACGTAGGGGCGAATAGTTTCGTAGGCGGTGTCGCCCACCACCTCGCGAATGTGCCTGCCGTAAAGGTCGTTGGCAGATTGGTTAAACCAGTCTTCGTAGCCCCGGTTGTTAAAGCGGTAGCGCTGGTCAGCATCGACAAAGGCAATCAGCGCCGGCACCGCATTGGTCACGAGCCGCAGCTCGGTTTCGCGCTGCCGCAGGGTTTCTTCTATTTGTTTGCGATCGCTAATGTCAAGCACCGAGCCGATGTAGCCCTTGAACTGGCCATCGCCGTCAAACCAGGGGCTAGCGGCGTCGATTGCCCAGCGATAGGTGCCGTCTTTAGCCCGCAGGCGATACTCTAGCCGAAAGTCAGTTCGGTGCTCATTGGCATCTATAAATGTCTGGTTAGAAGATGCTTGGTCGTCTGGGTGGACAGCCTCTAGCCAACCAAATCCCAAGCCGGTTGCCTCAGTTTGGCCAGTAAAGTCATACCAGCTTTGGCTCAGGTAGGTGCAGTAGCCGGTCGAATCGGTCACCCAAACCATGACGGGTGCATTGTCGGCCATACTGCGGAAGCGTTCCTCACTCTCCCGCAGGTTGAATTCCATCCGTTTGCGCTCGGTGATATCAATGGCCGCCCCATAGAGCACCTGTTCCTCGGGGTAGGGCTGGGCACTCCACAGAAACCAGCGGTAGGAGCCGTCTTTGTGTCGATACCGGTTCTCAAAAGCCATGGTTTCGTGGCCAGAAAACCCATGGTCGGCTTCCTGTAGAGACTCGGCCACGTCATTGGGGTGAACAAACTCAGTCCAAGGATGAGACAGCATCTCCTCGGGAGCCCAGCCGAGAATGCGTTCAAAGGCGGGGCTAACCCACTGAAAATAGCCGTTAGTGCTGGTAATTACCTGTAGATCTGAACTTACGGCGAGAAAGCGTTCCCGTTCTCGCTTTAAAATTCTGCGATCGCTGATGTCGGCAAACAGAATGGCAAACCGATGGCTCTGGGGTTCACCGACGGCAAAGGCGTTGACATCGAACCAAAGGCCTAGGGCCGCTGATTGATGCTCAAACCGATGGGGTTCCCTGGTCAGCACCACTCGGCCATAGGTTTCAACCCAGAAGTCTTCCAGATTTGGCACCAGTTCTCGCGCCGTTTTGCCAACCGCCCCTTGCAGCCCCGTCAGGGTTTCAAAGGCCGGGTTGATTTCTAAAAAGCGGTAGTCTGTGGGTTCGCCGTTGTCGTCAAACAGCATCTCGCAGGCACAAAAGCCCTGATCCATTGACTCAAACAGCGTGCGATAGCGGTACTCACTGTCGCGCAGGGCCAGGGTGGCGCGATCGCGCTCAACGGCAATGCGGGCCACCTGGGCACCAAAGTTGGCCAGCTGATATTCCCAAGGGGTGGGCGGTCGAGCCTGGTCAAAACAGAGCATGAGTGCCCCCACCGACAGCCCCTTGAGGTCTAACAGCGGGGTAGAGTGGCAGGCTCGAATGCCGTGGGCCAGGCACAGAGCGCGCCAGGCAGACGACCAGCGATCGTCGGTGGCCACGTCGGTGCAGGTGACTGGTTCCCCGCAGGCAACCGCCTCCGCACAGGTGCCAATGCGGAGGTCGTTGATGGGCAAGTCTTCAATGGCGGCCCCAAAGGACGGCGGGAAGTCGGGGGTAATTGCCCTCACAAACTGCTGCTGGTTCGCATCGCTGAGCAGCACACCAGCCCGAATCAAGGGATTTAGCTGCGCTACTGCACGGCAGACGGCGGTTAGACAAGCCTCTAGGGGGTGTCCCGAGGCAATCAGTTCGAGCAGGCGTTTTTGCTCTGCCAGCAGCAGTTCGGTCTGCTTGCGCTCGGTGATGTCGAGGGCGGTGCCCAGCAGCTCAACCGCCCGCCGCGATTCGCCTTCTCCGGCAAACAGGGCCTGGCCACTGACCATAGTCCAGCGCTCGGTGCCATCGTCCCACACGATGCGGTAGTCGATCTCGTAGGTGCCCGTCGATGATGGCTCTAGGGCTGCGTTGACAGCGCTGCTCACCCGATCGCGATCGCCGGGGTGAATTCGCCCCCTGACCTGGAGGATCGGCAGCGGCGTCGCTGACACCCCCCAAATTTCCTGCATGCGCTCGTCTAAATCGACCAGCTCAGTGCGCAGGTCGTAGCGCCAGGTGCCTAGCTGCGCCACCCGCACCGCCAGCCGCGATCGCTCTTCGCTCCGTTGCAGGGTGGTCTTGGCCGCCTGCCGCAGCTGGGCCAGCTTGAGGGCTGCCTCCACTTTGGCCAACAGCTCCCGCGCCGAGAACGGCTTAACCAAGTAGTCATCGGCCCCGGCGGCTAGGCCCTCGATGCGCGACTCTTCCCCGGCTCGGGCCGACAGCAAAATAATTGGCAGCTCCTGGGTTTGAACATCGGCCCGCAGCTGCCGTAGCAGCTCAAAGCCATCGATCTCGGGCATCATCACATCCGTCAGCACCAGATCGGGGCGCTGCTGGCAAATGGCGGCGATCGCGGCTCGACCATCCCTGACCGCCTCGGCGGTGTACTGCGGGCTCAGTAGCCGCTCGACGTAGTCGAGCATGTCGGCGTTGTCGTCGGCCAAGAGGATCCGGGGGGTGGGGGATTGGGAG
>QBLT01000255.1 GCA_003249105.1 Leptolyngbya sp.
GCACAAACTCACCCTCATGCGGCGGGCCGAGACCAGCACGGCGAAGTTTCGCACGCTGCTCAAGGAAATTAGCCTGTTGATGGCCTACGAAGTGACGCGCGATCTGCCGCTGAAGCTAGAAACCATTCAAACGCCCATGGCCACAATGGAAGCCCCGGTGCTGGCTCCGGAGAAAAAGCTAGTCGTCGTTTCGATCATGCGGGCGGGGCAGGGCATTCTCGACGGCATTTTAGAACTCATGCCCTCGGCGCGGGTGGGGCACATTGGCCTCTACCGCGATCCCCAAACCCTGCGGGTGATTGAGTACTTTTTCAAAGTGCCGGAGGATTTGAGCGATCGCGACGTGCTGGTCGTTGACCCCATGATCGCCACCGGCAATACGGCAGTGGCAGCACTGTACCCGCTGAAGCAGGCGAAGCCGCGATCGCTGCGCTTTCTCTGCCTGCTCGCCGCCCCCGAGGGCGTGGCCCACTTTCACCGCGAGCACCCCGATGTGCCGCTATACGCCGCTGCCATGGATGAAAAACTGGATGAGCGGGGTTATATTTTGCCAGGGCTGGGGGATGCGGGCGATCGCCTCTTTGGCACCAAGTAGCCATCAACCCAAACGCTAAAACCAGCCTATCCCTACGTCTGACTCGACTAGAAAGGCAAGGGAACGCCCCTTTCCTCTGTGTTGGAATAGCTGTTTGTGTTGCTTGCGTAAAGTCACGCTGCTGACCGCAGATTTCGAGGCAGGCTGCATCTTAAATGAATCCGTATTTATTATCTAAAAACGCTGACACTAGTTGTTAGACCGTTAATCTAAAATTCACTTTGTCAATAAATTAATTAAGATAATCACAAGCATGCTGCACACTAGCCGACGGCGCTCCTAGGGGTAAGAGAGGTATGCTGTTAAGCAATATTAAGTGGCTTCTAGCAATATTTAGAATTCTTCATGACGTTTTCTTTACGCGCAAAACGACCACGGGGAGAGGGATTCAAAGTTTTGCGGCGGCGAAATAGGCTCTCTGACGCACTAATACACTTAACTTAATAGTTCTAAATCACCTGCTCATAATGTTGTCCTTAACATTCTTTTAAGGACTCTGCGATCGCTGTATTTGGCGGTATCGGAGCGATCGCTGCCCTAGTCGTTCGAGAGTTGTGCGGCCGATTTGGGAATCTTTTGTGGCGGACGGCGGGCTTTTTTCTTTCGCCCACCACTTTTGGGGTTTGGTTAGGCGGCAGAGTTTTATTCGCGGCCAGTTAAAATGAGTTCACTCCCGTCAAGGTGAGGGGCAATTCGTTGCCCCAGTGCCGGTGAGTGAACCAATCCATGTCTGGATTTGTTGGTGTAAATGTCTCAAGTTATTGAGACCAAGTTGTCAACGTGAATGGTGGTTTGCCCTCGGTCATTTGTCTTGGGTAATGCGATCGCCCCACAGGGCAATCTATGACCATCGCGGCATCTGCTTCGAGCCTGCGGGCTGCCAGCGAATTCTTGTGTGATTACTACAGTATTAAGGGTTCTTATGGCTAAGCAATCTATTCGTCTGCCCGAATCAAGTACAACGACAGAGGTGCCGCTGTCGCTAGACTCGGCAGGTGTTGCGCTCGATGCTGAAGCGCAGGTGATTCAAATTCAGCAGGCGTTGGTCAACAACCTGTACTGGGTACAGGGCAAAGACGAGCAGTTTGCCAACGCCCATGACTACTACACAGCGCTGGCCCACAGCGTACGTAACCAGCTCTTGCAAAAGCGTATTCGCACCGCCAAAACCTACGTTCAAGAGCGGGCGAAGACGGTCTACTACATGTCGGCCGAATTTTTGATGGGGCGGCAGCTCGGCAATGGCCTGATCAACCTGGGCCTCTACGACACCATGCGCCATGCCCTAGCCGATTGCGGCCTCGACCTCGACGAACTGTTAGAGCGTGAGGCTGAGCCTGGCCTGGGCAACGGTGGGTTGGGTCGCCTCGCCGCCTGCTTTATGGATTCACTCACCACCCTCAACCTGCCAGCGGTGGGCTACGGCATTCGCTACGAATTTGGCATCTTTACCCAGCTGATTCGCCAGGGGCACCAGGTCGAAGCGCCCGACAAATGGCTCAGCTACGGCAACCCCTGGGAAATCGCCCGCCCCGACTACCGGGTCGAAATCAAGTTTGGCGGTCACACCGAGGTCTATAAAAAAGATGGTGACGACGACTATCAGGTGCGATGGATCCCGGCTCAGACCGTAATTGGCATTCCCCACGATGTGCCGGTGCCCGGCTACGGCACTGAGAACGTCAACCTGCTGCGGCTGTGGAAGGCCGAGGCGGGCGAAGCCTTTGACCTCGATGCCTTTAACGCGGGCGACTATTTTGGGGCTGTGGCCAACAAGATGATGTCTGAGAACATCACCAAGGTGCTCTACCCCAACGACGAGACCCGCCAGGGCAAAGAGCTGCGGCTGCAACAGCAGTATTTCTTTGTGGCCTGCTCGCTGCAAGACATCATTCGTCTGCACCTACGCGACCACAGCACTCTCGAAAACCTAGCCGAGTTTTCTGCCATTCAGCTCAACGACACCCACCCGGCCATCGGTGTTGCCGAACTCATGCGCCTGCTGATCGACGAGTACAGCTTTGACTGGGCCGCCGCCTGGCAAATCACCCAGCGCACCTTTGGCTATACCAACCACACCCTGATGCCCGAGGCTCTAGAGAAGTGGTCAGTAGATTTGTTTGGCAAGCTGCTGCCCCGCCACCTCGAAATCATCTATGAAATCAACCACCGCTTCCTGGCCCAGGTCAAGCTGCGCTATCCCAACGACCCCGATCGCCTCGAGCGCCTTTCTCTCATTGAAGAAGGTGGCGAGCGCCGGGTGCGGATGGCCAACCTAGCCTGCGTCGGCAGCCACGCCATCAACGGCGTCGCCGCCCTGCACACCGAGCTGCTCAAGCAGGAGGTGCTGCAAGATTTCTACGAGCTGTGGCCCGACAAATTCAGCAACAAGACTAACGGCATTACCCCTCGCCGCTGGCTATTGCAGTGCAACCCTCGCCTGGCGCAGCTGATCTCTGAAACCATCGGCGACAGCTGGATCACGAACCTCGACGACCTCAAGCAGCTAGAAGCGCACCTCGACGACGAGGCCTTCCGCCATGCCTGGCAGGCCATCAAGCAAGAAAACAAGTGGGCGCTATCCCGCTATATCCACGACGCTGTGGGCATAGAGGTCAATCCTGACTCAATGTTTGATGTGCAGATCAAGCGCATCCACGAGTACAAGCGGCAGCTGATGAACGTGCTGCACGTGATTACCCTCTACAACCGCATGGTGCAAAACCCTGGGGACCATGTCGTGCCGCGCACGGTGATCTTTGGCGGTAAGGCGGCCCCCGGCTACGCCATGGCCAAGCTGGTGGTGAAGCTGATCAACGCCGTGGCCGATGTGGTCAACAACGACCCAAGCGTCAATGGGCGGCTGAAAGTGGTGTTTTTGCCCAACTACAACGTCTCCCAGGCCCAGAGACTGTTCCCGGCCTCTGACCTGTCAGAGCAAATCTCGACCGCTGGTATGGAGGCCTCAGGCACCGGCAACATGAAGTTTGCCCTCAACGGGGCGCTCACCATTGGCACCCTCGACGGCGCTAACGTCGAAATTCGCGAAGAGGTGGGAGCCGACAACTTCTTCCTGTTTGGACTCACTACCGAGCAGGTAGCAGCCTGCAAGGCCGTAGGCCACAACCCCTGGTACTACTACGACACCAACCCCGAGCTGAAGCGCACCCTCGATGTGATTGCCTCAGGGCTGTTCTCCCCGGAGAACCCTGACCTGTTCTTGCCCATTCTCGACTCGCTGCTGGTGGATGACCCCTACATGGTGATGGCTGACTTTGCCGCCTACGTGCAGTGCCAGGAGCATGTCAGCCGCACCTACGAAGACCGCGATCGCTGGGTTCGGATGGCTATTCTCAACACCGCTCGCATTGGCAAATTCTCTGCCGATCGCACGATCGCCGACTACGCCCGCGAGATCTGGAAGGTGAAAGCGGTGCCAGTAGCTGGGGAATAGATGAGAGAGTGGGTGGGTGGGTAAGTGAGTAGGTGTCACCCACTCACCCACATCACTCTCTCACTCACATCACCCTCTCTCTATGCCTCTCCCCGCTTCGGCGGTTCCCTCAGCGCCGCCACCAGCAGGCAGACAATGCCGATGTTGATGCACACGTCGGCCACGTTAAAAATCGGGAAGCGAATCAGCCGAAAGTCTAAGAAGTCAATGACTTCGCCAGACAGCAGGCGATCGATGCCGTTGCCCAGTGCCCCACTGAGAATAAACCCGTAGCCCACCTGCTCCCAGCGGTTGGGCAATCGAGCCTTTAAACCCAAGACAATGAGGCCCAAACTGACCGCCATCGACAGCCACTTGAGCCATTCGCCGTTGTCGCTGAATAGGCTAAAGGCCGCGCCGCTGTTGGTGACATAGGTAAAGTAAAACACCCCTGGCCAGATGGGCAGTGAGTCGGGCGGGGTGGTGAGTTCAAAGGCTTGAGCCACCCAAAACTTAGTCAGCTGATCGAGGGCTAGCCCAACCCCAGCGGCGATCCAAAACCAACGATTGCGCAATCTCATGGGCCTAGTAAAACAACAGCTGCCGCAGCACCAGCGACAGCACTGCCACCGCACACACTACCACCAGATGGCCCGGCAGCGGCAAAATAGAGTAGGCCACCAGCAGCTCCCAGTAGGAGGCTGAGACGGTCTGCAACCAGCCTAGCAGGGATGCAAGAGTCAGGTAAATAATGCCCAGCCCGTGGATGATGCCCAACCCGCTGAGGCAGCTCAGTGCCAAGGTCTCCAGCTTGGGTGGGTTTTGAAAGGCCAGGTAGCCGCACACCCACCCAGCGGGCACAAAGCCAATCAGATAGCCAAAGCCCGGCTCGCGCACGTAGCTCAGCCCGCCCCCCTGGGTAAACACCGGAAACTCAAACACCCGAAACAGGGCCAGCCCCAGCACCAGGTAGGCAATCTGCGACAGCGCCGCCGCGTTTTTGCCTCCCACGCAGCCGGTCAGCAGCACGGCCCCCACCTGAAAGCTCACCCCTAGCGACAGCAGCGCCATGCCAGATTGCCCCCAGGTCCAGGGAGCGTTTAGGGTAAAAGCTTCCATCCAGGTGGCCACAATGGTGAGAACCAGCCCAATCAGAGCCCACAGTAGTTCAAAGGGTGCTAGCACTGGCGATGTCTTCACCGGTTGGCAGATTTCAGACATTCACATTAGCAGGGTTTGTCAGACTGGGCACGGGTTAGCAGAAAGATTTTTGCTCGCCATTGAAGGGCAACAGAGGTATTTCAGTCGCGCACATTACCCCGTAGAGATTTGATCTGGCCGCGCTTGGCTTTGCTGTCGAGGCGCTTTCGCTTGGCAGTTTTGGAGGGTTTGGTGGATTTGCGCTTTTTAGGCGTGATGGTGACGCTTTGAACTAAAACCTTGAGGCGATCGAGGGCGTCTGCTCGGTTTTGCTCTTGGGTGCGATGCTGCTGGGCTTTGATGATGACAATGCCCTCTTTGGTGATGCGGCTGTCGTTGAGGTTGAGCAGGCGTTCTTTGTAGAGGGGCGAAAGCGAGGACGCATTGATGTCAAACCGCAGGTGAATGGCGGTAGCAACCTTATTCACGTTTTGCCCCCCAGCCCCCTGGGAGCGGACGGCGCTCAGCTCAATCTCACTGAGGGGAATGGCGGTGCGTTGAGTAATTCGTAGCATGAATAGATAGTAACGTAGCTGCCCTCGGCGCTCATGTCCCGCAGGGTATCAGTGCCCCGCCCCTACTTGCTTAGCCACTATACAGATGCCGATCGCTGAGGGGCTGCTGCTGGGCCATGGGGGCGGTGTATTCGGCTGTGTAGAGGCTGGCATCAAAGCGCAGGCCGCTCGACCCTTCGCCCCGGCCAAAGCGTTTGCACCGCCTCACTCCGAGGTAGCGCTGGCCGTCGAGCCAGCGGGTGTATTGGAACGATCGCGTTACCTGTACGCCCTCGCGGGGCACGTCTTCTTCATGCAGGCGCAGGGCGGGTTCATCTTCTACAGAGTGGCTGAGGTCGGTGCGCAGCAGGGTGCGGCGTTCGAGGGCAATGGTGGCGATCTGGCCGGTGGGCAGGGGCACAAAGGGCAGCTACTGGTCGGCCACGGGGGGCATCTAGACGGTAGATCAGCTCGGCGGTGTTCTCGGCGGCGTCGAGTTGCTGGCGGGCGGTGGGAGTGGGGGGCTCCATCTGGCGCTCCATGGGCTGGCCGGGAGGCTCCCTGCACCATGTGTTCTACGGCCCACACTAGTTGGCCATTTCGTCGCGGAACCAGGTGACGGTTTCCAGCGTGTCGCCTTCTAGATGGGTGGGTAGGGTAGGCGGCAAAAAGAATACGTCCTGGAGCGATCGCTCTAGCCTGGATTATTCACGAAAGATCAAAGAGGGCGTATCTAAAGGTTAGGGGAAGGGTCAGTCAGCAGCCTCGGCACCGAGGGAAAGAGGTTATCAAAGCGGTGATTGGCCCAAGCCAGCCTAAGCAGAAGGAGATGGTTAAAGCCA
>QBLT01000256.1 GCA_003249105.1 Leptolyngbya sp.
ACCCCACCATGGGCGATGTCGGCGGCCTCTCCGCCACCCTGCAAGAGCTGCGCGAACTGGTGGAAATTCCCCTCAAGCGACCCGACGTGCTGGCCAAACTGGGGCTAGAGCCCACGCGGGGCGTGCTGCTGGTTGGCCCCCCCGGCACCGGCAAAACCCTGACGGCGCGATCGCTGGCCGAAGACCTGGGGGTCAACTACATTGCGATCGTCGGCCCCGAGGTGATGGGCAAATACTACGGCGAGGCCGAGCAGCGCCTGCGGGCCATTTTTGAGAAGGCCAAAAAAGCGGCCCCCTGCCTGGTGTTTATCGACGAAATCGACAGCCTGGCCCCCGATCGCAGCAAGGTTGAAGGCGAAGTCGAAAAGCGCCTGGTCGCCACCCTGCTAGGTCTGATGGATGGCTTTGCCCAGACCAAGGGCGTGATCGTGCTGGCGGCCACCAACCGGCCCGACCACCTGGACCCGGCCCTGCGCCGCCCCGGACGCTTTGACCGCGAGGTGCAGTTCCGGGTGCCCGATCGCCAGGGGCGGTTCGAGATTCTGCAAATTCAAACCCGCGACATGCCGCTGGAGGACGTGGATTTAGATGCGATCGCCGATTTGGCCGTTGGGCTGGTGGGGGCCGACCTCAAGGCCCTGTGCCAAAAGGCCGCCTACTTTGCCCTGCGCCGCCAGGTGCCCAACCTCAGCGGCCCCGTACCCGACACCATGACCCTGGTGCACGCCGACTTTCTCCAGGCCATTAAAGAAATCAAGCCCTCGGTGCTGCGATCGGTGGAGGTGGAGTCGCCCGCGATCGCCTGGGAAGACATCGGCGGCCTAGAATCCGTCAAACAAACCCTGCAAGAATCGGTCGAGGGCGCACTGCTCTACCCCGAACTCTACGCCCAAACCGGGGCCAAAGCGCCGCGCGGACTACTGCTCTGGGGGCCTCCCGGCACCGGCAAAACCCTGCTGGCCAAGGCCGTCGCCGCCCAGGCCCGCGCCAATTTTATCGCCGTCAACGGGCCAGAGCTGCTGAGCCGCTGGGTTGGTGCCGCTGAGCAGGCCGTGCGCGAACTCTTTGCCAAGGCTCGCCAGGCCGCCCCCTGCGTCGTGTTCATCGATGAGATCGACACCCTGGTGCCCGCACGAGGGCAGTACCAGGGCGACTCTGGGGTGAGCGATCGCGTTGTCGGTCAGCTGCTCACTGAACTCGATGGCCTCCAGGGCTGCACCAACGTGCTGCTGATTGGGGCAACCAACCGCCCCAGCGCCCTCGACCCCGCAATTCTGCGCGCCGGACGCATTGACCTCCAGCTCGAAATCGGCCTGCCCGACGCGGCGGGGCGGCTGGCAATTTTGCAGGTGCACAACGGCGATCGCCCCTTGGAGTCCGTCGATCTCAGCCACTGGGCCAGCCTCACCGACGGTTGGAATGGGGCCGACCTGGCCCTGCTCAGCAACCAGGCGGCCCTCGAAGCCGTGCGCGAATACCGTGCCCAGGGCCTGGCCGATCCCAGTCAAATTCGCATTGCCGCCCACCACTGGGAGCAGGCCCACCAAGCCATTCTCAGCCAGCGCACCTCGGTGGCCAATCGAGGATAAACCCGCCAGTGGCAATAAAAGAGTAGCAATGCAGGCGGTGGTCAAGTCAGAGATTTGGGCACCGCCCAGAGTAGGGTGAGGGCGCGGGCGGCCATCAACCCCACCAGGGCCAGCCACAGCAGGTGCGCGCTGCCGAGAGCCTGAGCCAGCAGGGCCAGGGGCAAAAATCCAACCCCCGCCGCCAGCACGGTGGCATTGCGGAGAATTGTGCCCGCGGTAAGGCCGAGAAAATAGCCGTCGAGCATGTAGGCGATCGCCCCCAATCCCAAAATAGGAATCAACCACCCTACGTAGGTTTTGACGATCGCGATCACTGCTTGGTGACCCGTCAGCAGACCAAACAGCGGCGCTGGAAACAGCACAAAAGCCAGGGCAAAGGATAGCCCCAGGGCAACGCTGGTGAATCCTCCCAGGGTTAATAGCTGACGCAGGTGGGTGCGATGGTCAAAGACCGACCCCAGGGGGCCATCGCCGCTGCCGTAGTAGCGGCCCGCAAAGCTTTCCGTAGCAAAGGCGATGCCGTCAATAAAGTAGGCCGACAGCGTCACCACTTGCAGCAGCAGTGTATTTGCCGCTAGGGTTTCTCTGCCCAGGGCCGAGCTGAAGTTGGTAAATAGCGCAAAGCTGAGCACCAGGGCGAAAGTGCGCACCAAAATGTCGCGATTCAGCAAAAAGAGCCCTTTAATCGCCTGCAAATTCCACCCCTGGGGCACCACTGCCCAGAGCTTTTGCAGACCGCCTTCCCTAGCCAGCAGGCTCAGCCCCACCGCCAGAGTGACGTACTGGCTGAGGGCGGTGCCCAACCCAGCCCCAGCGCTGGCCCAGCCCAGCAGATTAATAAAAATAGTGTTGAATACTACGTTGCTGCCGTTGCCCACTAGCGACAGCACAATCACCCGACGGCCCTGTTCGCGGCCTAAAAACCAGCCCATCAGCACGAGATTCATCAGCACCGCTGGGGCATCCCAGATGCGGGCATTGTAGAAGGCTATACCCGCCGCTCTGACTGCCGGTTCGGCGCTGAGCAGGGCAAAACCCAGGTTGCAAATGGGGGTTTGCAGCAGCAGGATGAGTAGGCCAAAGCTGAGGGCGATCGCCCCGTTCCGCAGCAAAATCAGCCAAAGTTCTGCGACATCGCCCCGCCCCCGCGCCTGGGCTGTAGTGCCCGTGGTGCCCATGCGCAAAAAGCCGAAGCTCCAGTAGACCACGTTAAAAATTACCGTGGCCAAGGCCACCCCGCCCAGGTGACTAATGTCGTCTAAATGGCCGAGAAAGGCCGTATCGACAAGGCCCGCTAGGGGAACCATCAGGTTCGAGATAATGTTGGCTGCCGCTAGCTTCAGAAAGCTGGGTAAAAAGGCTGGGACAATTGAGCTGTCAGTAGTATTTTTGGCCATTGCAGGTCAAGGCTTGGCTTCCTGTGTGATATCAAGCTTCACCAACATCTCGCAGAATTTGGCGGTACAAATCAGGATGAACCCGAAACTTAACCTGACTGATTAACGCATCCAGTAGTGGCTTCAGTTCTGTAATCAAACCACTCTGCTTGGCAGCAACCAACACCCCAAGCAACCCTGTTAAGTGGATGAACAGAATTAAATATAGTGACAGGTACTGGGACCAAAAATGACAGAGAGAGCCGACAGCTAAGGCTGACGGGCATTTGACCAAATGAGGGGAGAGGAGGTGAGCTAGGAATTACCACACCCCTTATCATCGCCCCCCTGATGAACGAAATTACCCGAATTCAAGCGGCACTACAACCCCATCTGCCGTGGCATGGAGCCCAACTGACCTCTGTGGCTCTTTTCCTGGTGGCCGTGTTTCGGGTGGAAACGGTCAACCTCGACAAACTCGCCTCCGTCTTTGCCAATCGGGTACAGAGTGCCTCCAGCCACAAACGTCTGACCCGCTTTTCCCGAAGCTTTGCCGTGGATTTTGAGGCCATTGCGCGAGCTGTAGTGAGTCGGAGTCAGATCCCCCAGCCCTAGACGTTGAGCTTAGACCGCCCGAATTAGAGCTTCGGCAGTGTCCATTTCAATAGCCTAATGTTGGGCATTGTCCACAAAGGAGTGGCCTTTCCCCTCCTGTGGACGCTGCTCGACAAGCGCGGCAACAGCAGCAGTGACGAGCGGATGGCGTTATTGGAACGCGCACCTTCTGCGATCTCTCCCTATGACGCGCTAAATTCAATCAAGCGCTACATCTTTTGTCCCTGTACTGAGCACCCAGACAACCCGCCGCAGACCTTGAGACCCTTTGATTTTCATCGCCCCTTCAAGTCCATGCCGCCAGACGTTTCGGGTGCGATACCGATTGGGAGACTCCCAGAGCGTCAGATAAACGTTAGCCAAGTCCCACTATGCCTTGGCATAGCGGTGTTCTCCATACGTAAACCAGCGACTCTCGCCCATTTTTCACGACCTGTTGGCTCTGACAGTGTGGACAATCCATGAGACTGAGGTGGTTACACTACAATCCATTTTACTCATCGCCGTCTAGTAGACCAGTGCCCAAACAACGGCGGTTGCGCCATAAAGCGAGGTTGAGAACCACGATTTATCTGCGCTGCGTGCACCAAAAACGGGTGGCAGAGATACACGGTTCCGGCCTCCCCTGTTGCAGCTATCTCTGGGCAATTGTCGGTGGCAGTTAGCAGGTTACTCAACTCTAGGGCCGTCAGGCCTTTTGCTCCAGCAGGCGCGAGAAGGCGGGCCACTGCTTGATGGGAGCCCACTCGAATCCGCGTGGGTGCATCTAACTCACCCACAGTTGAAAAGAGAAACAGCATCAACAGCGCCCGACCCCGCGAATGAATGTTGATGCGCCACGACAAAAAGTCGTTGGCATCTGAGTCTTCCCCAGGGAAACTGGCGTCTATATGCCAGCCGGTATCTCCAGTGTCTTCCCTCGCGGGAAAGCGGATGGGGAAAGAACCGACGCTAAATCTGGGTTTCCACTACCCTGGCCCAGCGAGTTGGTCAAAAATAGCGTGCAGCTTTGGCCCATTGGCGGCCTAAACAAAGGGGGCTTGGGTGTAGTCGCCGAGCCAAACAACGGGCTTTTGCCAGGTGGTGCGATCGCCAGGATCGCACCCCGTATTGGCCCAGAGCATGGCTCAACAGGTATCTGCCAGTTCGTGCTAAAACGCCTGCTCTACCTGAACATATCCATCAACTATGAACTTCTCGATGTCTGTCTTCGTCAACGTGGTTGGTGCCGTCCCATTTCAGGACGGGAATACTTAAGCCTTAATTCTGCTTGGCTACCGCTAATCTCTGGGAGTGAAAGTCCTTTGCTCCTACAGTTTGGATCTCTGTGGTGTCGCCTGCCGGCTACGGGGGTGCAGGTAGACCGGCATTCTATCGACGGGGTAGATCAGCAAATTCTGTTTCAGATTTTCTACCGACGATCGCCCGTTCACCAATTCCCAGTCGAAGTGCCGTAGCAGATAGGCCAGCATCAGGGTTGACTCCAGCATGGCTAGGTGTTCGCCCAGGCAGCGGTGGGGGCCAGAGCCAAAATCAATCATCGGCGGGGCCGGAGTTTGGCGGTCTTCAGTAAGCCAGCGATCGGGCAAAAACTTGTCGGGCTGGGGGTAGGTTTCAGGATCGCGCCCGGCCCCGATAGTTGACCAAAACACGCGCGCTCCGGCGGGCAATGCAACGCCATTGATGACGATGTTGCGGGTTGCTTGCAGCGAGGTTGTCCCCGACGCCACGGAATAGAGCCGCAGGGTTTCTTTGACGACCCCTTGCAGGTAGCTGAGCTGCTTGAAGCTGGCTAGGGTCATGGTGTCTTGCTCGTTAAAAACGCGATCGACGGTCGCCTGGGCCTGCTGAAACACCGAGGGGTTGAGGGCCAGTTCGCCTACGGCAAAGGACAGGGTGTGGGCGGTGGTGTCGGTACCGGCAATCAGCATTTCGACAATTTCGGGCAGCAGGGTGGCACGGGTGTAGTGGGGTTCTTTGGCGGCAATTTTGACCAGCATCGACTGTTGAAATAGCGGGCTGGCTTTCTCTAGGGCGGCGGGGTCACCGTCGCGCAGCGCTAGGGCCAGGTCGAGGCGCGATCGCAAAAAGGTTTCGAGGTAATTGCGAGCCGCCCAGTAGTCTCGGCTCGCCTGGGTGGGTAGATATTTTTTCCAGGCCTTTTCGCCGACGGCCATGCGCAGAAACCGGTAGGTCAAGACCGCCATGGCGTCGTAGGTCGGCTCAATCTCCAGGGGCGGGCCTTCGGGGCTGGGCTGGCTAGGGGCGATGGGAATGCCCAGCACCAGCGCCGCAATCACCCGCATGGTCAGCTCCACAAATAGTGGATCCATTGGCACCGGTTCCCCCGGCGGGGTGGCTTGCAGCTGGGTCACGGTCTGATGACAGGCCCGATCGACCAGGGCAAAGTATTGACTGACGCCGCCAGAGCTAAATTCTGGGTTCCAGGCCTTGCGTCGCCACTGCCACTCGGCCCCATCTTGGCCAATCATGATCGGCCCCATCAGGTCGTTCCAGGCGCGCTGCGACTGGCCGGTGCGCACCAGGCTACCGTCGCGGGTGCCCTGCACAATGGTGCTGTCAATCAGCTTGGGCTGGCTGAGCACCAGCACCGGATAGCCAACCCAGTAGACATATTTGGGGCCAAATTCCTTAGACCAGTCAAACAAGATCTGGAAGAGCTGCCGATTTTTGACCGCCCCCAGCAGTTGGGGAATATTGCCCAGCAGCCAGTGCTGAGGCGGCGAGGGCAGCGATCGCAGCGACTTAAAGCGCCGTTGCTTAGCCCACCGCTGCCATGCCACTAGGGCGATCGCCCCCGATCCGACTAAAAGCGCAGCACCCAACAACTGAGCCATAGGAAGTATTTATAGCGGTTCCAGAACGGATAAGGTACAACTCAATTTGGGAAGCCATTAAAATTAATAGGCTTGAGCAACTGACCTATACTTTATACGAGTGAGAACTGCTATATA
>QBLT01000257.1 GCA_003249105.1 Leptolyngbya sp.
AAGTGATCCAGATTCTCTATCTTCAATGCGCGATCCCAATGCGTGCCCTGAGCTTACCCCAACCGCCTCAAATATCCATTTCGTCAACCTGCGGAATGTCGGCTAAAGACTTCGTTTTCACCACGTTTCTATAAAACTTCCCAACGGCCTCAGTTGTCTGGTAGTTCGGTCTTCCCTCCTGTAGAATTAGACGATTCTAGTTAAGATAGCTATTCAGGTTAAGATGCCGATTTGCCCCAGGTAACGCGGTTTATCAAACGCCAGGCCTCTACTAGCGTTCTGTTGTCTCGGTCCACGAGATGGATTAAACATGACCTTAGACAAGTATCGTCTTCGCTCCGACTTCTTGGGTACCCAGGTAATCACCCGCAACTCTGGCCAGCGGCTGGGAATTGTCAGCCAGGTTTGGGTTGATGTAGACCAGCGAGAAGTCGTGGCCATTGGCCTGCGCGAAAATATTATGTCTGGGCTGGTGTCGAGCACCCAGCAGGTCATGGCGCTCACCAACATTCGCCAGATTGGTGATGTCATCCTGGTAGATGACGAAGCCGTTCTAGACGACGAAATGAGCGTGGCCCCCTACAGCACGCTGGTCAACTGCGAAGTTATCACCGAAACTGGAGAACCCCTGGGCCGAGTGCGCGGCTTTAAGTTCGACGTCACCACCGGACGGCTCGAAACCATTGTGATTGCCTCCTTTGGGCTACCCCAAATTCCCGATCAAGTGATTAGCACCTACGAGCTTTCCATCGACGAAGTCGTCAGCAGCGGCCCCGATCGCCTGATTGTTTTCGAAGGCGCTGAAGAAAAAATGGTGCAGCTCAGCGTGGGCCTGCTAGAGCGCCTGGGCATCGGCAGCGCCCCCTGGGATCGCAACGACGACAGCGAATACATCATGCCGGTGTCGACCGCCAACCAGCTGCCCTCAGGGGTTCAGGTGCCCGCCGAATTTAGCAAGGCCCGTCCGGCTACCACCGAAGAGCGCTGGAGCGATGACGACTGGGGTGAGCCCCAGCGGGTTGAAGCCCCCCTCCAAGCCCAACAGCCTGCGGAGCGCTACCAGGCCGCCACCCTAGATGACCAGAGCAGCTACAAAGCCTACGACGCCGACTTCCAAGACGTCACCGAAGATATCTGGACCGAGGAAGACGAGGGCGCGCCCTACGAGGCCAAACCCCTCAATATTCCCCAAAAGAAAAAAGTCACCGAGTACGAAGAAGAACTAGACTATTGAGCTTTACGGGTCTGCATCCCTTAAATCGGGGTCGCTCGTAATGGCGTCTAGCTGGTTCACCAAAAATGTCAGCCTGTAGGAACGGCCCAGTTCGCGCGCCAAAAACTGCTCCAGTAGCTCAACCTGGTTAGGCGATATCGGTTCTGAGGCCCGTACCGTGAGCGATATTTCGGGTGGCTTAGTCAGCCAGTTGGCATCCATATCCACCAGGGTGACCCGCTGAAAGGTGAGGGTGCGATCGAGCAGAGCACTTTTCACACTTGCTTCTAGCTGGTTTTGCTGGAACAGCCGCAGGGTTGTAGCGCCTAGGGGAATCACCAGCAACGTCGTGAACAGTAGGGTAATGCTGAGGGGGCGGCGAGCACGACGAGCCATGGAGTAGCCAAACACCACAAAAGCCACCATGCAAGCCAGAGTAATGCCAAACAGGTTCGTGATGTAGAGCAGCAGAGCGCCCAAACTTAGCTCCAGGTTACCTCTACCCAGCCACAGACCAACAACGCAGATAGGAGGCATCAGGGCCACGGCGATCGCTGTGCCCGCCACAGTACCCGCTACCTTGGGCTCAATTTTGGCCACCCCCGCCAGCGCCCCCGCTGTAATCGCAATGCCCAAGTCGAGCAGCGTAGGCTGGGTGCGAGCCATCACCTCGCTGCCAAACTGGGCTACACCGGTTATTGCCCCTAGCACAGCGGCAATAATCACCGACAACAAGGAGCCTATAGTCAAGGCCAGAAGGCTAGCCCGAATCAGGGGGCGATCGGCCTCCAGAATGCCAAAGGCAGCGCCACGAATGGGCAGCATCAGCGGCGCAATTAGCATCGCTCCAATGATGACAGCCGCACTATTGGAAAGCAATCCCAAGGTCGCAATAATGCATGCTCCCACTACTAACACCAGGTAGTGCCAGCTCAACCGCGATTCGTCCAGTAGATCCTGCCGTAGCGTGGTTAGGTCACCTGCTGTTACAGAGCGCCGCATTGGGGCAGTCATACCCTCGGCCCAGGCTGCTGCATCCAGCATGAGATTCCAGAGAGAGGACTGAGCCTTAGTCCAGCCCTGGCGTCCGCGCTGCATTAAACTCTGAACTTGCTGCCAAAACTTGGATTGATTAAACCTCAAAACTTAATCCCCATGGCGATCGCAGTAACAGCTGAAACCCAGATGTGACGCGCGGTTAGCGCAGTAATTCTAGTTAGGAAAAAACCGCTTCAGTCACTTATGAACACTGCCATCAGGCATGGTAGTCCTCGCTAGCGTGACGTTGACTAGGGTGGTGCTGCTAATTTCGGCCCGCTCTAAAATCGCTTCGCTCAGGTCAGCATCGGTGAGATCGGCCCGGCCTAAATAGGCTTCAACTAGCAGAGCTTTAGTGAGAATAGAGCGGCGCAGACTCACCCGAGACAGGTCAGCGCGACTAAAACGCGCGCCGGCTAGATTGCAGTCATCCATCTGAGCCAGGGCCATAGTGGTTTCAGTAAAGTCGCCCCCCTTAGCACTGACGCGGTTCAGGTTAGCCTGGCTGAGATTGCTGCGGGGCAACCGGCACTGGGTGAGATCGGCAGACTCAAGACAGCTGTGGCTGAGGTTAACATCGCTGAGGTTGGCATTGCACAGCAGTGCCCCCTGCAAGTTAGCTCCCTTGAGGTTGGCATCGCGCAGCACCGCCTCACTGAGATTGGCACCGCTGAGATCAACGTAGGCCAAATCTGCCCCTGACAGATTGGTGCCCCGCAGGTCGGCCAGATGCAGCTTAGCCCCCCGCAGATTGGTGGCATACTTGCGATTTTCTTGACGCAGATTGGCCCCGCGCAGGCAGGCCCCAGTGAGGTTAGCACCGCTGAGGTCGGCGTTGCGCAGGTCAGCCCCGGTGAGATTAGCATCGAGCAGATCAGCCAGGGTCATGTTGGCGCTGCGCAGATCAGCCCCTTGCAAACTGGCACCGTGCAGGTCGGCATCGCGCAGCATCGCGGCCGATAGATCGGCCTGGTTGAGGTTGGCTCCCCCCAGCCGCGCCCGCGACAAATTGGCCTGGCGAAAGCGTACCCGCGTCAAAAACGCCAGCATGAGGTTGGCGTTTTCGAGATCTGCCTGCACCATATTTGCCCCAATTAGATCAGCACCAGCGAGGTCGATGCCCACCAGGGTCTTACCCTTAAAGTCCATATCGCCACGGGCATAGGCGTCGAGCAGTTCGCGGGCATTCATATCGAAGACCAGGGGGCTTAGGCAGAAAAGCGGGCGGATACAGGGGCCGCTACAGCGGAGCGATCGCCAGGGTGAGACGACTCAGAGACAACTTCAAGATGGGTCACTGAGCCTTGGGCTACCGCCTCTGCCGGCTCTAACAGACCGTTGGGGTCTTGGGGATAGTAGGCGCGCATCGCCTGGGTAATGGCACTGGCCACCTGCACCCCGTCGCCGACCCGGCCTAGACAGTGGGCAATAATGGATAGCTTACTGTCTAAATCGGCGTAGGTGGGACAGTATGTGAAGGTTTGCTGCAGTAAATCGTCGAGGGTGCGATGGCTGAGGTTAGACCAGTCTTGGGTTGTATAGCCGAAGGGGCCGTAGAGACAGGAGTACAGCAAAATTTTAGCCCGCAGCGGATTGGCGTACTGAATAATATCGCCCCGCAGATCAAATAGGGACGAGCGATCGCGTCTTGGGCCGCCCAGCTCAGACCCACCACCCAGGGGGTTAGAGAGGGTGCCGTGGAGGGTGGTCAAATCCGCTGGCTGGTCGTAGCCACCGCTGGCAAGGGTGGTGTAGACTTCGGCGATCGGACTGGAGGGGCCAGAGGGATCGGCTAGGACGGTGGATTCGGCTAAAACCGTGGGTTCGGCCAAAACCGTAGATTCCGCTAGAACCGTGGCCTCGGCTAGGGCTTCAGGCTGGGTTTGGTAGAGGGGTTGGAACCCCACCATGATCTGGTTGGCCAGGCGGGTGTACTGCTGGCGTCGATTGAGATACTTGACGATGCGGCTCAACCGATAGCGCAGATCTTGGGGCTTAGGTGCCAGGGTCAGGGTCTGCTGAATCAGCCCCGGCAGGTAGGCCTCACTCAGACGGCTGGGGTCGTTCTCCCAGCCGCCGTAACAGAGACAGTGCAGCAGCTTACGCAGTCGCAGGGCCTCGGGGCTGTGGTCAAACTGGTCGGCAATGGCTTGGCAGCGCTCTTCTAGAGAACGCACGGTGAGCTGGGTGAAGTCTTCGGAGGTAGTCTCAGGGTTTTGGAACAGCGATCGCCCGTACCAGGGCTGAAGCTGCTTAACAATAGTTTCGGCAATTTCACCGTAGAGGTCTTGGCGGTTGAGCCCGGCCACCACTCGCTTTAGCTGATCTTCAAAATCAGTCAGGGTCGCGCAGCGATCGCGCAGCGACAGCAGCAGCGACCTGAGGTCAAACTGATCCAGCACCACCGGGTCGTTTTCCCAGGCCTGTTGATAGGTGGCAAACACCAGTTTTTTAATGCGCAGACTGTGGGTATGGGTACTCAGGTGGTGCAGGGCGTTGGCAAGCAGCGCCTCCGTGGTCATGGGCAGGGTGCAGGTGTGATCTTCAGATCCCTGGGGGCCAGGCTCGGTATCTTCAGCGTGGAGCGCCAGCTGGTAGGCGGGTACCGGCTCCTCGATATTCTTGAGTTGCAGGGGGCCTAAGAAGGTCGCGTGAAGATTGAGCCGCGCCTTGACCACATCGTAGATGGTGCGCGAGACGCACAGACCCCGAGGTTTGGCATAGGTTTGCAGCCGGGCGGTGATGTTGACCCCGTTGCCCATGACATCTTGCTCGCTGACCAAGATATCGCCCAGGTGTACGCCAATGCGGTGATCGAGATACTGGCTGGGCGCTAGACCCTCGGCCAGTTCGACCAGCCGCCGCTGCATCTCTAATCCGCAGGAAACCGCCTCGACAGCGCTGAGAAAGTAGATCAGCAGACCATCGCCGGTTGATTTGAGCACGGTGCCGCCAAATTCTCGACAGATGTCGCCAATCAGCGTCAGGTCGCGATCGATCAACCGCAGAGTGCATTCCTCGTCGGTTGACATGCGGGTGCTAAAGCCTACTGCATCGGTGATCATGATGGCAGCTAGCAGGCGTTGCCCCTGGGATAGCGATGACACTCGACGTTCCATGGCGACTCGCGGCGGTGCATATTGGGGATAGCGGCTCTAGGGCGGGGACCAACCCCTAGAGATTCATACCTTACATATTGCCCGTCTAGACCCCAAGATGCGCTAAATAGAGGCTGGAAGTCGAACGATTTACCCAGTCTTCATATCGGCGATCGCCCCTCGGGCCATGGAGGCAATGGCCTGGTCAGTGGCCTTGGGCAACTGGTAGTAGCGGCCTCCGGCGGTCTTGGCTAGCTCTTTACCAAATCCCGTCGAGACAAACTTGCGCTCGGTGTCAATAATCAGCAGTTGATAGCCCACGCCGCGAATCCGCCCGGCGATCTCCAGCAGCTCCTGCTTGATGTCGGGCTTGGGGGCATCCGGTTCAGGTTGGTCACCCAGGGAGCGCGACAGGGGCACGTTGCCCCGACCGTCGGTAATTGCCACAATCACTACACTGCCCACATCCCCCGACTGCTGAGCGTTGATGCCCACCCGCACCGCCTGGGTAAGGCCGTGGGCCAATGGTGAGCCGCCACCGCAGGGCATGCGCTCGAGCCGCCGCCGCGCCATGGCGATCGAGCGGGTTGGGGGCAGCAGCACCTCGGCCTGCTCGCCCCGAAAGGGAATCAGCGCCACCTGGTCGCGGTTTTGGTAGGCTTCGGTGAGCAGCTCCAGCACCGCCCCCTTGGCACTCTGCATGCGATTTAGCGCCATGGAGCCCGAGGCATCGACCACAAAAATAATCAGCGAACCGGCCTTGCGGGCCAGGCGCTTGGCGCGAATATCCCCCTGTTCGACAATCACCCGGCGACCGGGCTCGCGATCGCGGCGGGCTTTTTGGTAGGGGGCAGCGGCCCGCAGGGTGGCATCCACCGCAATGCGGCGCACCGGCCCCTGGGGCAAGAAGGGTTTGATATAGCGGCCCCGCTCTTCAGAAAAAATTAGGTTGGCGTTGCCCGACTTGCCCTGGCGGCCCATGGTCTGGGCGAACAGCAGCATGGAGGGGTCGATAATCACGCCCTCGGGGTCGAAGACAAACTCCTCCGGAATGCTGGGGGGGCTGTCGTCCTCGTCGGGGGTATCGTCCTCTTCGTCGTCCTTGTCTTGATCTTCTGTGTTGTCCTGGGGCTCTTCTTGATCCTGATTCGAGGGCGTGATTATCGACCCCTCCATGCTGCTGTTCGCCCAGACCATGGGCC
>QBLT01000258.1 GCA_003249105.1 Leptolyngbya sp.
TTAGCAGCTCTTAACCGCGCCGAATCACCCTTCCTGACTGACTTTGGAGACTTTTCAGCAAGCCCTATTTAGCACGGTGAGCTTGACAAACAGGATAATGAGCACTCATGCGATCGCCCTAGTCCGTAAACTTCAGCCGATGGCGAAAGTTCGCTACCGACTCCACCATGCCCAGAGCAATAAAATTCGTCAGCAGGGCCGATCGCCCGTAGCTCAGCCACGGCAGCGGAATCCCTGTAATCGGTGCCAGGCCCATCGTCATGCCGATGTTGACCACCACCTGAAACACAATCATCGCCAGCACGCCAATCACCAGCAGCGAGCCAAAGTCATCCTTAGCATTTTGGGCAATAATCACCAGGCGAAAGCAGATCAGCCAGTAGGCCAAAATTACCACCATCGACCCCACAAAGCCCCACTCTTCGCCCACCGCCGAAAAAATAAAGTCGGTGTGCTGCTCAGGAATAAAGTTGAGCTGGGTTTGGGTGCCGTTGCCTAGCCCCTGGCCCCAGAACTTGCCCGCCCCAATGGCAATGCGCGACTGAATCAGGTGATAGCCACCCCCTAGCGGATCTTTATCGGGGTCGAGAAACAGCACCAGACGGTCTTTTTGATAGTCTTCTAAAAGACCCCAAGCCACATCGCCCAGTTTGCCCGACACCAGATTGACCGCTGTGGCCACCACGGTGCTAAACCAGCGCCAGGGCAGCGTAAACCAGGCAATCAGCCCCATGGCCAGGCTCCACACTAGCCAGCCAGGCAGCAGCATGTGAAACATAATCGCCGCCACCAGGGGCGAGATAAACAGCACCAGCCAGCCGGGGTTGCAGTTGGCCCAGTAGAGCATCGCCAGGGTAATGGCTCCAAACACGAGCGACGTGCCGAGGTCGGGCTGAATGAAGACCAGCAACCAGGGCAAGATAATGACGGCGATCGCACTACCGACCCCCCAGAGGGTAGAGGCATCGCGGCGACTGAGCATCGCCGCCAGGGTAATAATGATGCTCAGTTTGGCAAACTCTGACGGCTGCACGTAGAAACCGCCGACGGCAATCCAGCTCTGGGCACCGCCGCCGACGGTGCCGATAAACATCACCGCCACCAGCAGCAGATTGACGATGCCATAGATAATCCACTGCCAGTTGAGCAGGTGTTCGTAGCGACTGCGGGCCACCCACAGAGCAACGCCCAGACCAATCAACCCCAGAACGGCATGGTTTAAGCCATAGTTGCCGTCGTCGGTATTGCGCTGAATACTGTGAATCACCACCGCCCCTAAAGCGGTGAGCGCCACGGGCAGCGCCATCAGCACCCAGTCAACGCCCTGCCAGCCCGCCGCCAGCGATCGCCACTGCTTCTGCGCATCGGTTAAAAACATTGCCGTCGCCTACCAGTTCGCCCCATTGATTATGACAAGAACAAGCGGTAGAAGGTGCAAGGTATCGACTTCACGTTGGAGGGGAACACCTTGCACCCGACACCCTTACCTCCACCCTAAGATGCCAACGCCGCCACCGATACCCGAGCCGCCACCTGCTGGGCCATCGCCCGCAGGGCCTTGGCGCTCTCCGAGTCGGGGTGCTGCACCACAATGGGAATGCCCGCATCGCCGCCCTCGCGCACCGCCATCTCTAGGGGAATGCAGCCCAGCACCGGCAGGCCCAGCTCTTTAGACAGCAGTTCGCCGCCGCCGGAGCCAAAGATGTCGTAGCGCTTCTCCGGCGCGTCGGGGGGAATAAACACGCTCATGTTTTCGACAATGCCCAGCACCGGCACCTGGAGCTGCTGGAACATCTTCAGCCCCCGGCGGGCGTCGGAAACCGCCACCGACTGAGGGGTAGAGACAATCACGGCCCCGGCCATAGGCACCGCCTGGGCCAGGGTGAGCTGGGCGTCGCCCGTGCCGGGGGGCAAATCGACGATTAGGTAATCTAGCTCGCCCCACTCCACCTGGTAGAGAAACTGGCGAATAATGCCGTTGAGCATGGGGCCGCGCCAGATCACCGGCTGGTCGCGATCGATTAAAAAGCCCATCGACACCATTTTGACGCCGTGGTTAAAAGCGGGCTCTAGCACTTCCCCCTGCTTGACCACCACCTGGGCCTCGGTCAGGCCCATCATAATCGGCGCGTTGGGGCCGTAGATATCGGCGTCGATCAGCCCAACCTTTGAGCCCATCTGGGCCAGGGAAACGGCCAGGTTGACGGCCACGGTGCTTTTGCCCACGCCGCCCTTGCCGCTGGAAACCGCAATGATATTTTTGACGCCGCCAATGCCGGTGCGATCGGGCAGGGCCTTTTGCTGGGGCGTCTCGGCGGTGACATCTACCTTGACCGTCTCCACCCCCGGCAGCGATCGCACGGCCTTCTGGCAGTCTTCCACGATGAACTCCCGCAGGGGGCAGGCGGGGGTGGTCAGCACCAGGGTGAAGCTGACGGTGCCATCGGCGATCGCCACATTGCGGATCATATTGAGATCTACCAAACTTTTTTGCAGCTCCGGGTCTTGCACCGGGCGCAGCACGTCTAATACAGAAGCTTCGGAGAGGGTTGGGCTCATGGAGTTGAGGGCGTGGCCAGCAAGTTAAAGAATGGACGGCATTGACAATCGACGGCTGTGAATTACCAACCTTTAAAAACAGTTGGCAATCCGTAGGGTGGGCACCGCCCACCACTGCTCATCTCGCCCGTTGCGAGATTGAACAGACCACCCCCTATCTTAAGCTGCCCCGTCCCCCCTTGAGCACAAGTGCCTAGGGGAAGCAGTGCTACCAAACTTGAAAGCGGGAGTTTGGCCCACTGAGCAGATCGGGGTGCTCGGCAGCCTCGGCCAGGGCTGAGGCCACCTTGGCGGCGTAGGGACGCAGTAGGGACCAGGCCAGGGGCGACAGCCACCCCCGCAGGGTGACCGAGTAGGAAATCTGAGTACCCCGCACGGTGGATTTGAGGTGGTAGGTGACCCGCTCTTCCAACCCAGGAATCGGCAGCACCCGCACGCTGATCAGCTCATGGGGCTGCACCCGTTCTACAAAAATTTTCACTGGAATGGGGCAAATTTTGGTGAACGCCCGGTAGATCAGCCCCGGTTTAGGCTTGAGCCCCTGGGGTGCGTTGGTGCTGGTCAGCAGCGGGTGCCACGAGACATCGGCCAGGTTCATGATTGTCTGCCAAAGGGTCTCGACCGAGGCGGTGCTCACAGCTAGGTAAGACTTTTCCAGCTGCTGCTGCACCTGCACCCAGCGATGGATCAGGTGTAGCAGGGTCAAAAACGGGCGGGGGAAACGCTCGACGCTAAACATGGCCGCGCCCTCCATCTCTAGCCGGCCAGGATGCTACCTGGAGACCATAGCGGGTTAAGACGGCTGGCAAATCGATCATGGGCGTTACAGGGGGCAAAAAAGGCTGGGCTAGGCCGAGCTGTCGTTACAGAACGTTGCGTTTCTAAACATTTTTCTCAACCTGGCGGATGAGCTTGGTGTTGGATCGGGTTTCACGGTAGCGTGTGAAAACTGGGTACCGTAAATGGTGTTGCCTGAGGCCAAATTGCCTAGAGTGCCACCGGGCGAAATGCAGGTGGCGGGAGAAAAATTGGATCCGCAAGCCCCTGCATAGGCCATTCCACAGTGTGACATATTCGACCCGGTGCCGACATAACATATTGTTTTCTCCACGCCCATGACCACCACCCCTGTATCTAAGCCCGCTGCTGCCACCGCCGCACCCCCGGCAGATTCCCGCGATCGCGTCAGCGCCATGCTGAAGCAGCTGCAAGACAGCATTTGTCAAAAGCTAGAGGCCCTCGATGGCGGTGCCCAGTTTCAGCAAGACGCCTGGGAGCGGCCCGAGGGCGGCGGCGGGCGATCGCGCGTGATCAAGCAGGGCAACATTTTTGAGCAGGGCGGCGTTAACTTTTCTGAAGTGTGGGGCGACCACCTGCCGCCGTCGATTTTGGTGCAGCGCCCCGAGGCGGCGGGCCACCGCTTCTACGCCACCGGCACCTCCATGGTGCTGCACCCCCGCAACCCGTTTATTCCGACGGTGCACCTCAACTATCGCTACTTTGAAGCGGGGCCAGTGTGGTGGTTTGGCGGCGGCATCGACCTCACCCCCTACTACCCCTTCGACGACGATGTGGTGCACTTCCACCAGACGCTAAAGCAGACCTGCGATCGCCACAATCCCAACTACTACCAGGTATTTAAGCCCTGGTGCGACGAGTATTTTTACCTCAAGCACCGGGGTGAAACCCGGGGCGTGGGCGGCATTTTCTTCGACTACCAAGATGGTCAGGGCATGCTCTACCGCGGCCCTGACGGGGGCAAAGCCGCCGACCAGACCAGCCAGGGCATTGGCGAACTGCCCCCCCGCAGCTGGGACGATTTATTCAATTTTTCCCGCGACTGCGGCAACGCCTTTCTGCCCGCCTACGTGCCCATCGTTGAGCGCCGCCACGCTACGGAGTACAGCGAGCACCAGCGGCAGTTTCAGCTCTACCGCCGGGGCCGCTACGTGGAGTTCAACCTGGTGTACGACCGGGGCACCATCTTTGGCCTGCAAACCAACGGGCGCACCGAGTCGATTTTGATGTCGCTGCCCCCGCTGGTGCGCTGGGAGTACGGCTACACCCCCGCGCCTGAGAGCCCTGAGGCCCGGCTGTACGACGTTTTTCTCAAGCCCCAGGACTGGGTTAACTGGTCGGGTAGCCCCGCCGCCTAGGCCTGCGCCAAACCTCTGTATCCTTTGACAGATAAGGTCTTTGCCCAACGCCCTGGGTCACCTGACAGCAGGGATCTGGGGCGTTGGGCTGTTTAAATTTCTTAAAAAACCCTGGAATCCACATAAATTAAAGGTTTTGGC
This sequence comes from Leptolyngbya sp., assembly GCA_003249105.1. Lineage (GTDB taxonomy): Bacteria > Cyanobacteriota > Cyanobacteriia > Phormidesmidales > Phormidesmidaceae > Nodosilinea. The sequence continues at coordinate 4,857 of QBLT01000258.1, forward strand.
GATCCACTTTTCTAGGGATGCCCTTAGAATGGGGCAGTGAAATTCTGGATTGACAGGGGTTTCAGCCGTTTTGGCTGCCGGGGCCGTTGTACGTGCTCTAGGTCTATCGTCAGATTGCGGCTGCTACCCCAGTGTTCTTTGCCCATAGGAGACAGTTATGAACAAAGCTGAACTCGTTGATAAGGTGGCTGAGAAAGCCTCTGCCGGCGATAAGTCTATGACCAAAAAAGACGTGGACTCGGTGATTACGGCCACCATTGACGCCATTATGGAAGCCGTTGCCACAGGCGAAAAAGTCACCCTCGTAGGGTTTGGCTCCTTTGAGCGCCGCGAACGCAAAGAGCGGGAAGGGCGCAACCCCAAAACCGGCGACACCATGGTGATTCCGGCCACCAAGGTACCGGCGTTTTCCGCTGGCAAACTGTTCAAAGAGAAAGTGGCCAAGTAACCACTCCCTTGACCTTCATACCCTCTGCTCCCACAGCTTCAATTCGACCCGTTCACGGGGGAAACCTGGCCTGGGCGGCTGCGATCGCCAACTGTTCCCCCGATTCTCTGGTAGACTTTTCGGCCAGCATTAACCCCCTGGGGCCGCCTGAGTCAGTGACTCTAGCGATGGCCGAGGCCCTGGGGCAGCTGTGCCACTACCCCGACCCCGACTACGCTGCCCTACGCTGTGCCCTGGCCGATTATCACCAGGTGCCCGCCGACTGGGTGCTGCCGGGCAATGGGGCGGCTGAGCTGCTCACCTGGGCCGCTCGAGATCTGGCCGAGGGCGCGGCGGTGGGTTGCCACCTGCTAACTCCAGCCTTTGGCGACTATGGGCGGGCCTTAGCTGCCTTTGGAGTGCCGATTCAGCCCTGGCCGCTTTCCCTGGGGGAGATGACGGGGGACGGCTCCCTTCTAAACGCGATCGCCTGGCCAGAGGTCGAGGCGGCAGGCATTTTAATTAACAATCCCCACAATCCCACCGGCCGTCTGTTTAGCATCGACAGCCTCAAGCCGCTGCTCGATCGCGCTGACACCGTGATTGTGGATGAAGCCTTTATGGACTTTGTGCTGCCCGATCAGCAGCAGTCGCTAATTGGCGAACTCGATCGCTACCCAAATTTGGTGGTGCTCAGGTCGCTGACCAAGTTTTATACCCTGCCGGGCCTGCGCATTGGCTACGCCCTGGGCCACCCCGACCGGCTGCACCGCTGGCAGCGCTGGCGCGACCCCTGGCCGGTGAATGCCCTGGCGGCGGCAGCGGCGATCGCGGCGGTGCAGGATGAACCCTTTCAAACCCGCACCTGGGATTGGTTGCCCCCCGTCCGTACCGCCCTGTTCGAAGGCTTGCAGGCCATGCCTGGGCTGCGGCCCTTGGCAGGAACCGCCAACTTTCTATTGGTCAAAACCACCATTCCTGCCCCGATACTGCAAGAGAAACTGCTGCGCAGCCACCGCGTGCTGATCCGCGACTGTATGAGTTTTCCTGAGCTGGGGGCAGACTACTTTCGGGTGGCGGTGCGCACCACCTCTGAAAATGAGCGTTTGCTAACAGCCCTGGGCCAGGCTATAGCCGTATGATGCCACCAATCTTGGGTATCGGGCCTGGGCCGATCGGTTCATGAGTTCTGTCTGGTTTTCCCGTAGCGATTCCTGAGCTGCCTATGACCACCGTTGCCCCGCCCCTGCTGCACCTCAACCC
>QBLT01000259.1 GCA_003249105.1 Leptolyngbya sp.
TTAGGAAGCCCTTTCCTCTACACGGGTATTAATTGATACTTTTCAAATATCCTCTAACTTTCTACCGCTCAGTGAGCTTGGTTAGCAGCGTGTTCGATCGCTCCACAAAGGTCTTCATGCCATTGGCATCAAAGCCCTTTTGGGCCATCAGTGCCGTATCGTAGACCTGGTTGCAGATCATCTTGGCCAGGTCGCCCGCCGGGGAGCTGCCGCCATCGGCCCCAATAATCGTGCTCTGGCTCAGCCCCAGCAGGTTTTGAATCAGCGGGTGCGCCGTGTTCACCATCAGCACGTGGTCATCGGGGAACTGCATCTCCTGCTGCTGAATCATCGCCATGGTTTCTTGCATGCGGCGGGCTTCTTCGGGCAGCAGCACCATGGCTGGCGGTGCGCCTTCACCCTTCAGCGCCTGGGGTTTGACGTTGACGCGGGGGCGGTTAATCGCCTGCTCAAACATCTCCTTGATTTCGTCGTCGCGGGTTTTGTTGGTGGCCGGGTCAACGATTTCGCTCTGTTTTTCTTTGTCGAGCAGGGTGTCGTCGAGATCCGCATCAACGCGAACGAATTTCACGTCGGAATATTCGCGCTCCAGGGTGGGAATAAAGTGGGTGTCGATGAACGAATCCATGGACAACACTTCGAGGCCCTGGCTCTTGAACAGCTCGATGTAGGTGGCCTGAGAGACTTCGTCGGTGGCGTAGAAAACGCGGTTTTCGTGCTTTTCCTTATTACGCTCCAAGTACTCTCTCAGGGTGGTGTAGAAGTTGCCCTTGGCGTCGGTGGCGGGTTTGTTGTCAGCCACTTCCGACCAGGCGTCGCCCTCGTCGGTTTGCACTTCCACTTTGGGGGCTTCCTCAGCCTCGCCCAGCTTAGCGGTGGTGCGGAAGATCAGGATGTCTTTGACCTGCTCTTTGAACTTGTCGTCGTTGAGGGAGCCGAACTTGACGAAGTTGCCCAGGTCTTGCCAGCTGGCGATGTATTTGGCGGGGTCGTCGCGGTACAGCGCCTTGAGGCTGTCGCCGACTTTTTTGGCGATGTAGTCGGCAATGCGGCGCACGGTGCGATCGCCCTGCAAGAAGCTCCGGCTTACGTTCAACGGAATGTCGGTGCTGTCGATCACGCCGCGCAGGGGCAGCAGAAAGCGGGGCACCACCTCTTCGCAGTTGTCGGTGACGAAGACCTGGTTGCAGTAGAGCTTAATGCTGCTCTTGGTGATGTCGATATCGGGCTTGAGCTTGGGGAAGTAGAGAATGCCGTTGACCACAAAGGGGTAGTCGGTGTTGAGGTGAATCCACAGCAGTGGGTCTTCCTGGAAGGGGTAGAGGTAGCGGTAGAACTCCAGGTAGTCTTCATCGGTGAGGCTGCTGGGTGACTGCTTCCAGGGGGCTTCATGCTTGTTGACGACCTCACCCTCGATCTTGATCGGCACCGGCATGAAGTCGCAGTAGGTCTTAATCAACTGCCGAATGCGGGCGGGCTCTAAGTATTCTTCTTCGCCCTCCATCAGGGTGAGGGTAATGGTGGTGCCCACGGTGTTGCGCTCGGAGGCGCTGAGCTCAAATTGGGTGGTGCCATCACAGCTCCAGTGCACCGCTTCGGCCCCCTCTTGGTAGGAGAGGGTGTCGATTTCGACGGTGCTGGCTACCATGAACGCCGAGTAGAAACCCAGGCCAAAGTGGCCGATGATCGGGTCGGCGGCGGCGCTGTCTTTGTACTTGGTGATGAACTCTTCGGCGCTGGAGAAGGCCACCTGGTTGATGTACTTTTTGATCTCGTCGGCGGTCATGCCGATGCCGGTGTCGGCGATGCTGAGGGTCTTTTTGTCTTTGTCGAACTTGATTTCGATTTCGGGGGCGCTAATGTCGCCAGAGTATTCGCCCGATCGCGCCACCATGGAGAGCTTCTTGATGGCGTCGACGGCGTTAGAGACTAGCTCGCGCAGAAAAATCTCGTGCTCAGAGTAGAGCGCTTTTTTGATAATCGGAAAAATATTCTCGGTATGGATCGAGATATTACCCTGTTCCAGAATCGTCGTCATGGCGGTTCGGTGGTGGTTTAGCTATGGGTTACTTAAGGGCAATTTTTGACCGAGATGACAAATTTCACAAGCGGCGATTTCTGTACTGCAAGGTTCGGTTGACCCTACTCAGCAGGCCAGAGAAGGCCTGAAGTAACCATTGAAGCCCCAAAAAATCGCTCTCTCGGCATTGCTCAATTGAGGCATGAATCGTTGAGCTATCCAGCTTTTGCATCGTTTCCTGAATCTGGCAAGTTTAGGGTAAGGGCCTTGTGGTGTTGCTCCGCCATGGTGAAAGGTGGCCTTGTCCAGGACGACCCAGTCGCTGGGGCACAGTTCTGGCATCAAACAAGTCTCCAGCCAGGTTTAAAGACGGCACGGTTACAGGCCCCTTCAACGGTAAACGGAGCGATGAGTTGCTGCCCCCGATATCCGGCGATCAGATTGACGCGCCTACTACGTTGTCCGGATTTCAGGTCATAACACCGCTCACCTGCCGGGGCACAGCCATATCCGTATGTGTCGCGCTCTCCATCCCCGACTCATCCATGTAGACCAGATGCCGAGTCCTAGGTTCAGGGACTTGAGCTATAGTCATCGCCACTGTGGTTAGGACAGGCAAATACAACGTCTTTGGCGAACTGACGAGGGTTACACACTGGCCCTTACCCCGGGGTAGGGGCCGACCAAAATACAGAGACTACCAGGCCCAAGCGCATCAATAGCAGCCCGTGAGTGGTTTGACTACTCGCTGTAGAAGGTCTCCAGGCTGGTGCGATCGCCCACAAACCGCCAGTGCCACGGCTCAAAGGCCACCCCCTGAAAATTGTCTGGCGGGAAAGATAGCTCGTAGCCGTAGCGAACGGCGTTGGTTTCCATCCACTGGTAGGCACGGGTATCGACAAAGTCGGTGTTGAGGTTAGTTCCCGCCCGATTGCCATCGCCGATATCGATGGCATAGCCAGTGTGGTGCTCGCTGTAGCCCGGTGGGGCGCTAACCTCGGCGCGAGTTTGAGCATTTTGGCCGCGATCGGCCTTGAGGCTAAAGAAAATCTGCTCCTGCTCCGCCTGGGAGCGAAAGCCCGACAGCGGCACCAGGCTCACCCCTTCGCGACTGGCGGCCTGGGCCATGGCCTCGTACTGGCTAGCCGCAGCGGCGCGCAGGCGAATCGCGGCATTGGCATTCAGCGTGACCAGCTCTTCGGTGGGGGCTTCATCGTAGGCGCGGTGGTTGAGCAGGGTGCGGCTGGAGGGGGCCAGCTGTACAGCGACGTCGCGATTCTCCTGCTCCTGGGAAGATTCGCCGCCACCGGGGGATTCTGCCCCGCCCGCACTGGCAACGGAGCGGTTGATCATCGTTTCAAAGGGTCGCCCAAATTCGGTGGCAGAAAACCCGTTGGTCTGGTACCAGGCCACCAACCCGCCGGCCGCCAGGGCTAGCAGGGCCAAACTCAGATAGCGCTGCAGCCCACGAGTGCGCCGCAGCCAGGGGTGCTGCGCTACGGCCGCAGCATCGAGGGGGACATCGCGGGCCGCTTGGGGAATATCGTCAGTGGGAGGCATGGTCATTCGCTTCCGGCAAAGCTCTACCCATTATGGCGCTTGACGGCAATGCGGTTACAACTTCTCGTCGGGCTGACACCAAACTCTGGCCTCGCCTGTCACAATCGCAGTGCAGGGTATGGGAGGGCTGCTGTTTTGCCACCGCTTGAGGTATTGATGCGCCTGTACGGGCCGATTGGGACAGGAATCTGCGCTGGGGTTGGCCTGGGAGCGTTGCTGTACCGCGTTACTCCCCACCGCGATTCATACCACGGGTTGTATCAGCAGGTGCCCCTGCGTCTGGGGCGATTTTTGTTTTGGCTGGGTATTCCCATCAGCATTGTGGGGTTTATGCGCCGCGCTGACCTGTCGGGCAACCTGTACCTGGCTCCGGTGGTGGCCTGGGCCGCCATTTTACTGGGGCTGCTGTGCAGCCGCCTGTGGATTCGCGCCGACCAAGAGCCCTGGGCTCGGCCCACCCAGGGCAGCTTTTCCCTGGCAGCTATGCTGGGCAACACCGGCTACATTGGCTACCCTGTGGTGCTGCTGCTGCCCCAGCTAGGGGTGGGTGTATTTGGCTGGGCACTGTTCTACGATGCCCTGGGAACGCTGCTGGGCTCCTACGGACTTGGGGCAATTTTGGCTTCCGAAATGGGGGGGCAACGTTGCATCCCGTCCCTGCCCTGGCGGCAGCAATGGTCAACCAGGCTACGGGCTGTAGTGCAAAATCCGATTATTCTGGCCTTTGGCTTGGGCCTGGGGTTGAAGGCGATCGCCCTGCCCGCCTGGCTCGATCTGGGCCTCTATCAATTTGCCTGGGCCATTGTGGTGCTGTCGCTGATGCTGATGGGGCTGCGCATTCAGCAGCTTAGCTCGTGGCAGCACCTGCACCGGGCTACCGTAGCCGTGGCGATTAAGATGCTGGTGCTGCCCCTGGCCGTGGGGTTGGGCCTCACTGCCCTGGGCATAGACGGCCCGCCCCGACTGGTGATGATTTTGCAGGCGGGCATGCCCTGCGCCTTTTCTAACCTGGTGCTGGCCGAGGCCTACGACCTCGATCGCGATCTGTCGGTCACCTGCGTAGGGCTGAGTTCGGCCAGTTTGCTGTTCACCCTGCCTCTGTGGCTATGGGCATTTTCTGGGGAGTGACAACCATGATCGCTCGATGGACTGCAACGCTGCACCCCGCTCACCGGCTGCTGTTAGCCGGCCTGCTGGCCCTGGGAGGCCTCACTCCTCTGGCGGGCCTCGCTCAGCCAGCCCCGTCTAACCCGAGCGCAAATGCTCGCGCTGTCTTGCTGCGAACCAAAGATAGTGGCCCGTTGGTTAATCAGCTCCAAACGGATTTGGCGAATGTAGGGCTTTTTGACGGCGTGGTCGACGGTCACTACGGCACCGATACTGCCGCTGCGGTGCGATCGCTCCAGGCGCAGCAAGGCCTAATCGTCGATGGCATAGTTGGCCCTCAGACCTGGCTTGCCCTGGAGGTCGCTCACCGGGCGATCGCCCTACCGCCGCCGCTCCTGACCGCCAATCTAGTCACTTTTAGCCCCCTGGTGGTGGCGCAGCCCGACCCGCCGCCCCCCGCCTTTTGGCTCGCCATGATGCCTCTGGTGCCCATCACGGGGGGCGCGCTCACCTGCCTACACCGCCGCCGCCAGCGCGGGCAGCCGCGCCACCCGCTGCCCTTTAAGCCAAAACTCTAACGATCTGTAACTGCCAGGCTTTGCAATCTAAAGAAAAGCTACAAATACAGCCCGTGATCCCAGCTGTAGAGGTCACCATAGGAGAGATCGCTGCAAACCGAATCGCAGCGCTAAGGAAGCTTCCCCAGCAGCCAAATTTTTGATCTTTCAGGCCGGAACTTCTCAGCCGGTTTATGGGTTCAGACAGAGGCCTGCCCGTGGCGCGCAGGCTCCTGTAGTGCGCGGTTGTAGCCCCTTACCCTACTGTTTCCTGGAGAGTCCCATGCTGACTGTGGCCGATATCATGACCCCTAACGTCACCACCATCGCCAGCGGTGCCACCGTCGCCGAGGCCATTGATCTGATGCAGCGGCGACAGATTCGATCGCTGCTCGTCGAGCACCGCAGCCAAGACATGCCCTTTGGCATGGTCACCGAGCGCGATATTGTCTATACCGTGGTGGCGCGGGGCCACGATCCAGCAAAGGTGCTGGTGCAAGACATCATGCGCCAGCCCTGCATTTCTCTGGCCCCTCACCTCACCGTTCAGGAAGCTTCCCAGGTGTTGTCTGACACCGGCACACAGCGTGCCCCTGTGGTCCAAGATGGGCATCTGCTGGGGGTGATCTCGGTCACCGATATTTTTATGCGGGGGATGTCGGTGCCAGCTTTGAGCCGGTAGGAGTAATGGGGAAGATGAGGGAGATGGGGAGATAGTTTTGAATTTTGAGTTTTGAATGTTTGATTGTAATTGCTCAACTCAGTAGCCAATCAGACTCAGTAGATCGAAAAGTCATGCTGCCATAGGTAGATCTACAGCCCAGACGAGGGGGAAATGTCGCTCAACCGCCTGGCGAATAAAGGACAGCATGGTCTTGAGCGGGAAACGCTCTCGAAAGACCCGTCGCCCGCCTCGTCGGGTTGCACTGACCGCCTGCCACAGCAGGTAAACCCAGAGATTGACCAGGATAAAGGCCAGGGCGACGTAAAGTAGCCGCAGCACAGGATTCTTGGTCGTAGAGCGGATGCGGGCCTGATTTTTGATGCGATAGCTGGTCTCAATGCCGAAGCGGTAGCGGTAATGGCGATGCACCTGTGACCACGCCACCTTGGCCCGATAAACCACGTAGAGCAGGTATTGGAGGCCGTGCTTTCCTTGAGCACCGCAACGGTAGCGACAACCGTTATTAGGTGATTTCCGAGAATTAAATTACCGATTTTCGCCATGCTAGCCTGTGTAGCAGTGAATCAGGAGAGCCTGCATGGAGTTACCCCCGAAGCCCAGTGAACAGTT
>QBLT01000025.1 GCA_003249105.1 Leptolyngbya sp.
GTGATGGGGTTATGGGGTGGCTACTTAACCCAGACGGTTTTGATGTTGACGAACTCGTGGATGCCGTGGCGGCCCAGCTCGCGCCCGTAGCCCGATCGCTTAATGCCGCCAAAGGGCAGACGCGGATCAGATTTGACCAGGCCATTAATGAAGACTGCCCCAGCCTCTAGCTCGGCCATCAGCTGTTCCTGCTCGGCGGGATCCTGGCTCCAGGCGCTGGCCCCGAGGCCAAAGGGAATGTCGTTGGCCCGCGCGATCGCCTCCTCTAAACTGCCCACGCGAAACACTAGAGCCACCGGGCCAAAGAACTCCTCCTGGTCGGCGGGGGTGCCGGGCGGCAAAGCGGCGAGAATGGTGGGCGGAAACCAGTTGCCGCCTTGAAAATCGGCGGGCAGTTGAGCTTTCAGCGCCGCGACATCGCCGCCAATCAGGGCGGTGCCTCCCGCTGCTAGGCAGGCGTTGACCTGCTGCTCAAGCTCGGTGGCAATGTCGGGGGTGGCCAGGGGACCAACGGTGACGCCCTCGTCGAGGGGGTTGCCTACTTTGAGGGCGGCAAATTTTTCGGTCATGCCCTGTTCAAAGCGCTCGGCGATCGCCTCATGGACGATAAACCGCTTGGCGGCAATGCAGGACTGGCCGGTGTTGAGCATGCGGGCGGTGGCGGCGGTGGCGATCGCCGCCTCCAAATCGGCACTGGGCATGACAATAAACGGGTCGCTGCCGCCCAGCTCCAGCACGGTTTTTTTGATCTGCTGACCGCAGGCAGCGGCCAGACTGGCTCCAGCAGGTTCGCTGCCGGTGAGGGTGGCGGCCTTAATGCGATCGTCGGTGACGAGTTTGGCGATGCGATCGCCCCCAATCAGCAGAGTCTGAAACGCCCCCTCAGGCAGCCCCGCCTTCTGAAAAACTTCTTCGATCGCCAGGGCGCACTGGGGCACGTTCGAGGCATGCTTGAGCAGCCCCACATTGCCCGCCATCAGCGCCGGAGCGGCAAAGCGAAACACCTGCCAAAAGGGAAAATTCCACGGCATTACCGCCAACACCGGGCCGAGGGGCTGGTAGCGCACAAAGCTGCGGCTGGCGTCGGTGGTGACGGGCTCGTCGGCCAAAAACTCGGCCCCGTGGTCGGCGTAGTAGCGGCAGACCAGGGCACTTTTTTCGACTTCGGCGATCGCCCCCGCCAGGGGCTTGCCCATCTCCAGGGCCATGATTTTGGCGTAGGCGGCCTTGTTGTCGTCGAGCACCTGGGCAGCCTGGCGCAGCCACCCGGCGCGCTGCTCGAAGGATGTCTGACGGTAGGTAATAAAGGTCTGGGCAGCTAGGGCAAGATTGTACTCAAGGTCGGCCTCGCGCAAGGGCTCAAACTGTTTGAGCACCGCTCCGGTGGCGGGGTTAATACTGGCAATGGGCATGGTTTGACCTCCTGTTGGTCACTGAGGTCGGCGGTAGGGCTTTCGGTCGTTTCTGTCACCACAGCTACCGCTGATCGCGGCGTCACCCCCGCGATCGGCGCAGCAATTCCTTGGGGAATCGCGGGTAGCCCAGCTGGGTCTAAAGCTCGACAACCCAGACTAGTTAGCTCATAGAGTGTATTAGCTCTCAAAACGAGCGCAGCTTGACCGCCAACCTCTAAAACTAAGGCTCTCTATAACTGTGCCCTGAAGCACAAAAGCCTACCCCAACATCCTATTACTTCTGCACAAAACATAGTGTTATGTAACGATGACCAAACACCGCCTGTTTTCAAGCCTTTTGGGCTTCGTCTGGGGTACTAGCGGTGAGCCAGGGCCAGGGGTTAGCCAACAGTGCCGTAGCCGCCTCACGGCCTAGGGGCTGAGAAAACAGGTAGCCCTGACCGCGGCGGCAGCCCATGGTTCGCAGGCGGTTGAGCTGGGTTTCGGTCTCAATGCCTTCGGCTACCAGATCCATGTTCAGCTTTTGGCCCAGGGCGATAATGGTGTGCACAATCTCGCGATCGTCACCGCTTTTGTCCATCCGACCCACAAAGGACTGGTCAATTTTTAGGGTATCGGTGGGGAAACGATGCAGGTAGCTAAGCGACGAATAGCCGGTGCCAAAGTCATCGATCGCCAGCTTTAGCCCCAACTGCTTCAGCTGGTGCATCAGCTCTGTCGCCCCATCCACGTCCCGCATGATCATACTTTCGGTAATTTCGAGCTGCACTTGCCTGCCCGCCAGATTAAGCTCATGCAGACAGGACCCAAACTGCTCCACCAGGTCAACCTGGTGGAGTTGCCGCCGCGATAGGTTAATGCTCATAGTCAAGGGATGGTTGGGAAACTGCTGCTGCCAGTCCTTGAGCTGAGCACAGGCGGCCCGAAAAATCCACTGACCCAGGTGCACAATCAACCCAGTTTCCTCAGTCACCTTAATAAACTGCCCCGGCGACACAAAGCCCTCCCCAGGGCGATACCACCGCACCAGGGCTTCAAAGCCGGTAATGCAACCGCTCTGTAGACACACAATCGGCTGGTAGTGGAGCAAAAATTCGTTGTTCTCAAAGGCGCTGAGCAAATGGCTTTCGAGCTCTAGGCGGCGCACCGCCTCTTCGTGCATGGTGCTGGCAAACACTTCATAGCGGTACTCGTTTAGGGCCTTGGCCCGATACATGGCGGTGTGGGCGTCGCGCAGCAGATCGTGGGGCACGGGCGGATGTTCGCCATGGGCCATAGCTACCCCCATGGAGCTGGTCACCGAGAGCCGCCGTCGCGCGATCGCAAACGGCTCTGACAGCTCGGTTTGCAGACGGTTGAGCCACTGGTCTACGGTGGGCTGGTCGTGCACCGGCAGCAGAAAAGCAAACTCGTCGCCCCCCACCCGCGACAACTGGGCCGAGGCGGGCAAAAACTGCCGCAGCCGCTGGCCCAAGGTTTGCAGCACGCGATCGCCCACAATGTGCCCAAAGGACTGGTTGATCAGCTTAAAGCGATCGATGTCGAGAAACACCACCGTCACCGCCGTCGCAGGCTTTTGGCTCAACGCCCGCTGCACTTGCAGCAAAAACATGTCGCGCCCCGGCAGCAGGGTGAGCTGGTCATAGCTGCTGCGGTACAACACCTTTTGGGTGAGCACCAGCCCCAGGGCCAGCAAAAAGGCCGCCACGGGTTCTACCGTCGGTACCCACAGCATCTGGGCTAGGGCCAGCGCGCTCAGACCCCAAATGCCCAAGACCATGACCCCGCTGCCCAACAGCAGCAGGCTGGGACGGCGCACTCGCCAGCCCATGACCCCAGCCACCAAAGTCCAGCCCAGCAGCCAGAAAAACTCGCCCCACTGGGGTAAAAAGCGGTAGAGGGCGGGGGCGCCTGCGATCGCATCGAGCAGCTGGCTAATGCTCTGGGCGTGTACCTCCACCCCAGCCATCACAAATCGGGCCGAATGCTCGTGGCTAAAGGGCGTATAAAATTCATCCTTCAGGCTGGAGGCGGTGGAGCCGATCAGCACGATCTTGCCTCGCACCCAGTCGGGGGGCACCGCCCCAGCCAGCACCTGGGTAATGGTTAGAGTAGGGGCCGGCTCATAGGGGGTGCGGTACTTCATCAGCACCTGAAAGCCCCGGTCATCGATGCTGGCATAGCCGCCGTCCTGAGCCAGCAGGGCCGGAAATTCAGCCTCGCCAATGCGCAGCAGATCGCTGCCGCGGTCAACTTGAAACTCCAGGTCAGAGTGGTAGGCCAACACCACCCGCAGCGGAAACGAGTAGGCCGGATTGTCGGGGGCCGCTACGTATAACAGGTTGCGGCGCAGCACGCCGTCGGGGTCGATGGCCAAGTCGTTAAACCCTACCTGGTCGGTGGGCCAGGCAGCGGGAGCGGGCACCTCAACGCCATTGCCCTGCTTGCCCACATTAAAAATGCCAATCACGTTTGGAGAATCGGCAAAGGCTTGGGCCAGGGCCGCTTGGCCTGGCATGTCTTGGGGAGTATTGCGGTATAGATCGAGCCCCACCACTGCCGGATCGTGGCGCTTCACCTCGGCAATAATATCGGCCACCACCTGGTCAGACAGGGGCCAACCGTAGGCGGCCAGATCGGCCTCGGTCACCTCTACAATCAGCAACCGCGGATCTGAAGCCTGCTGAACCAGCAGCCGGGTCAGCAGGTCAAAGCTAGAGGTTTCCAGGGATTCAAACAGCTGTAGCCGCTTGCCCGCAGACACAATGGTGAGGGCGAGCAGACTAGAAACTAGCACAGCTCGACTACCGAAATTGATGGGTTTAGAAAACTGCGAGGCCCACTGTTGGAACTGCTGCCTAAACGGCCAGACCCGAAAATGCACCATGGATTAAACCGACAACGGTAGGAGTGGCAATGGCAGGCATTGACCCATAATTCCCTGAATACTGAGATATACAGAAAATAATCGGCGCTATCCGGAAGTCTTTGGCGGCCAGATTGCCTCCGCATACCCCCAGTAGAGCCATTGGGCCTGCCGAGCCACGGACTTTAAGCCATAGTGTCATTGTCTCGGTCGTTAACCCAGTGGGTGCCACCCCCCCGCCGCTGGCCCGGAAACTCGTCTCGGTTGCCGCTGGCCTGCTGATCAGCCTCAGCATCGGGCCAGTGAAGCAGTAGCAAACTTAACATGCTGAATCCCACGAGTAGTGCAGCACCACTGGGCCAAATAAAGACTCGAATCAGCGTTGCCTTCATAGCTAGAATTGACCCTAGGATAGTGACAGAACCCCTGCTCTCCGCTGGCGAAAGCTGATTTAACGAGCGCTCTACGCTGCGAGGGCATAGTGCGATTCTTCACGGCCAAGGTTATATTCGATACTTGGTAGGTCGAGCTTTTACGGAAGCTTTATGGAGGAGTAAAGCTCAGTCGATCTGGGCTGGTTCAGCCCTTAAACTGAGGCAGCAGATCCCGTTGTTTGCCATTTCTGGCGATCGCTCCCCGATGGAGCCTTAAAAACTTGTTAAGGGAAGGTCCTGCTCAGCCATTCTGCGGATATGCTTGACGCAAGATACCTCCTAACTGCGTCTCCAGCCCCGTCTGACTCCCTCTGTTGGCGTCATTTTGATGGGGCTGCTACTTTGGGAAGCTCCTGGGCTTAGTCGCAAGCAGAAAACGCTGTTAGTGAGGATGGGAGTGCGATTTGCGCGGCAATCCGTCCTGGAGTCGCACCTCAACGGCATTATTTTACTGGGTTGACCTATTCTGCACAGGCTTGGCAGCGATCGCAGAATTGTCTGTCGCCCTTAGCGCTGAGCATAAAATCTTTCCTCCATCTACAGAGAAATCATCGTCTACCCGTAGTGAGACTTTTGCATAGCCTAAAGAACGCTTCGGGAGTGTGATTGCAGATACAAATTTTAGGTGATAGGCTAAAAACCTAGTCGCGACTTTGCGATTAGACCTTTTATGCCTTAAAAACCTGTTTTTCCCCTTAGTTGCTGAGCAAGCGCAACACCTAGGTGGCTGTTTATTTGCCCGTGGCCCAAGCTTGCGGCTGACTTCACCTTGAGGTGAAATCGGCGAGGGCTGGGGCGTCGCTTTCTGCACACGCATAAATGACGTTATTTGGACTTTTCTGGGCTGCATTTCTACCGCATTATCTAAATCCTTCATCTGGCCCTCTAGCGCTGCAAACGGTTAATGCCAACGCAGCGGCTCCCTTACAGCGTTCGCCCACGGTAGATCTAAGCGCTTCGCCCTACTCTCCCTTGCATCTGCAAGGGACTATCCATGGGCCCCTACAGCTGTTTCCCCAACTGGGTTGGCCGCAGTCGGCGGCTGTGGATTGGCACCTTTGGCGGGCTACTGCCGCCGTGGCTGTAGTCGGCCAGGGCACAAACACCCACCTGAGCAGCGGGGTAACCCAAGTTAGCTCTACCCCTGCAGCCTGTGGCAAGCTAGCACCGACAAACGCAAACGCCTCTCCTAAAGGGTTTACCATTCGAGTTAAGAATGTGGCAATTGGTCAGGTGCAGTCCCGCCCGGCGGCGGATCAGGTGGCCCGCCAAATTCGCCAGGCGGTGCCTGAGCTAGAGGCCAACCCCAACGGGCTGACCCCCAAGTTGAGCGAGGCCCTGGCTGCTGCCCAGGTCGATGGCAAAACTGTATTTGTGCTGCCCGAGGCAGGATCAGCTCAAACTAATTCAGCCCCTGCATCTCCCCGTAGCCAGACTGCCCTCCAGGCGATCGCCTGGGTCAACAATTTGCGATTGGCCTTTGGGGGAGCCCCCCTGGAGCCCAGCCAGGTGCAGATGGCGGCCCACGGCCTGGGTGAAACTCGCCAGACGTTCAACGGTACAGCGTCTTGGTATGGGCCTTACTTCCACGGGCGGCAGACGGCTACCGGTGAAACGTTTAACCAGCACGACCTGACGGCGGCCCACAAGACCTTGCCCTTTGGCACCTACCTCAAGGTGCGCAACCAGCTCAACGGCAAAAGCGTGGTGGTTCGCATTAACGATCGCGGGCCGTACATCGGCGATCGCTCCCTCGATCTGTCCTATGCCGCTGCCCAGTGCCTAGGGGGCGATCGCGTAGGGTTGATTCCCTACCAAGCGACGATTCTAGCGCCGGGAGTTCCCCAGGCCTGGCAATCTGACGTCGTTGCCACCCTACCCTAGAGCAATTGATCCGACATCAGGCCCGCCACTTAAGCAGTTGGGTTTTGACCGGGGTAGCAAACTCGCGGTTTTCGGTCTGGGAGCGCTGGTACTCTTTTTTAAGCTGATAGTACCATCGGGCTAGGGTGTCAGAGTCTTTGATCAACCGCAGCACTGTCTCATGCTTGAGCCCCTCTTGCTGCTTGATCACCACATCGCGGTCTTGGCCCAAAAAGGAGCGAATCATCAGAGGCAAAATCGGCTTGAGCAGATTGCCCCAGGGCAGATCCCAGTACAGCTCAAAGGTAACGTCGGTTTGATCGTCGGTGAGGGGAGTAACGGTGGTCAGGTTCACCACTCGGTGTTTTGAGGTGGTGGTTTCTTCGGTGCGCACACCAGGCAGGTAAAAGATAATTTCGTTGTCGGGCACGCCGCCAATCAGCCAGTAGCCGTAGCCCATGTTCTCGCCCATGCGGTGCTTGCGCATTGTAAACCCGTAGGGAGAGGGGTCAAACCACTTGATTTCGTCGTTGAGGGTGGCTCCGCGCCACCACCAGGAGCGGTGCACAAAGGGAGAGTGGGCTGGATCCATCAGCCCCACCACGGCATGGTCAATGTAGCAGGGAAACCGCATGGTGTAGGTGACGCTGGGCCGCACGTCGTCGCTAAAGCCAGGCACCCGGGGCACGTCGAAGCGAGGGGGCTGGGGGTTGGCAGGGTCAGCTATGTAGACCCAAACGTTGCCCTGAACCTCTTTGATCTCGTAGCGATTGACGTCAAAACGGCTCAGATCCATCTGCTGCTCGGGCATCAGCGATGGAATCTCGGTGCACTGGCCGTTTTCGTTGAAGCGCCAGCCGTGGTAACAGCACTCCACCTCGGTGCCGTCGAAACGACCGCAGCTCAGGGGCACGGCCCGATGGGGACAAATATCGCGGATGGCAAAGGCTTTGCCCTGGTCGGTGCGACCAAACAGGATCGGCTCGTTGATCAGGGTTTTGGCCACCATTTTGCCTGCCTTCAGCTCATGGCTGGGCATGGCGTGGTACCAGATGTTGCGCAGCAGGTAGATGTCGTTAACGGCAACCACAGGTTTTCTGGAGAGTTAGGGATTGAGGCGATTAATACTGTAGCAGAGGCTTGGTAGGGGCGAAGGTCTAGCTTGGGCCAGTTCATCGCATGTCTCGCAGCGGCGCTTTTACAAAAATTGCCCCAGCCTGTGCAAGCCAGGTTGGGGCAATGTGTCAACTATTCAGTAGCCCTTAACCCACCGCCTGGGGCTCCTGCACCTGCTTGAGTTGTTCGCGCAGGGGCGGGCCTTCGATCACCTCGGCCTCTAGCAGCTGCTGGGCGAGGGTCTCTAGCAATTCCCGATTTTGCTTGAGAATGCCCAGGGCGCGCTGGTGACCTTCTTCGACCAGAGCTTTTACCTCTTCGTCGATCGCCTTGGCTGTCTCTTCGCTGATGGGGCGGCGAGCGTTGGGCATGCCGCCGTCGAGAAAGGCGTTGCGCTGGGCGCGATCGTAGGCCAGGGGGCCGAGCACTTGACTCATGCCGTAGGTGGTGACCATCTGCTCGGCTATGTCGGTGGCCCGCTGGAGGTCATTAGAAGCTCCAGTAGTGATGCTGCCGAAAATAATTTCTTCGGCCGATCGCCCGCCCAGGAGGGTAGCAATTTGCCCCTTCAGCTCAACCTCATCCCGCAGGAAGCGGTCTTCGGTGGGCAGTTGCAGGGTGTAGCCAAGGGCGGCCATACCGCGCGGCACGATGGAGATTTTTTCGACCTGGTCGGTGCCGGGCATCATGGCCCCGACCAGGGCGTGGCCAACCTCGTGGTAGGCGACGATTTTCTTCTCTTTGTCGTTGAGCACGCGGCTCTTTTTCTCTAGACCAGCTACGACGCGCTCGATCGCTTCACTAAAGTCTTCTTGCTCGACCATGGTGCTGCCGCGACGGGCGGCTAGCAGGGCGGCTTCGTTGACCAGGTTGGCCAGGTCGGCCCCAGCAAAACCTGGGGTGCGGGTGGCGGTAGTCTTGAGATCGACGGTGTCGGCCAGCTTTACATCCTTGGCGTGGATTTTGAGGATGGCTTCGCGGCCCTTGAGATCGGGGCGATCGACGAGAACCTGGCGATCGAAGCGACCGGGGCGCAGCAGGGCGGGGTCAAGGGTTTCGGGGCGGTTAGTGGCGGCAAGCACAATCACGGTGGTGCCGCTGGCCTCGAAGCCATCCATCTCGGTGAGCAGCTGGTTGAGGGTCTGCTCGCGCTCGTCATTGCCCCCGTAGAAGCTGCTGGATGAGCGCGATTTTCCGATCGCATCCAGCTCATCAATAAAGATGATGCAGGGCGACTGTTTCTTGGCCTGATCAAACAGGTCGCGCACCCGGGAGGAGCCCACACCGACAAACAGTTCGACAAACTCAGACCCCGAAATGCTAAAGAAGGGCACCCCGGCCTCACCCGCGACGGCCTTGGCCATCAGCGTCTTACCGGTTCCGGGGGGGCCAACTAGCAGCACGCCCTTAGGAATTTTGGCCCCTAGATCGGTAAAGCGCTGGGGGGTTTTGAGAAAGTCGACGACTTCTACCAGTTCAGCCTTGGCTTCTTCAACCCCGGCCACGTCATCGAAGGTAATTTTGCCCGCGTCGCCTTCGACATAGACCTTGGCTTTACTCTTGCCAATGGAGAGTGCTCCCTGGGGGCCACCACCACCCCGGGCGAGGAAGAATCGCCAAACCCCAATAAAGATCAGCGGCGGAATCACCCAGCTCAGCAGGCTGCCAAACCACTGGCCCTTGGGCGGCGGCACGGCGGCAAACTCAACGCCGTTGTCTTCGAGCAGCTGGGGCAGCTGGAGGTCAAAGATGGGGGTAGTGCTATACACATCGCCCGGTTCGCCCGTGGTGGGGTCTTTGACCTGGTAGCGAATTTCGTTTTGCCCCACGGAAGCGCGCACCACCTCTTGCTCTTGGATGCGGTGGATGAACATGCTGTAGGGTTCGCGGGCCGTTTGGTTGCCGAAGAACCCCGAAAACACGATGTTGAGCAGCAAGAGGCCGGTGGCGGCCCAGAGGACGATGTTGGCAATTTGGCGCGATCGCGGCGGCTGAGGATTTTTATTTACGGGCATAGCAATTTCAAACGTGTAGTAAAACCAGTCAAACGGTTGTGATTTTGAATCTTAGGAGGGACAACTGCCCTATCCCTTAGGCTTGTAACGATTGGCAAATATCGTTGGAGACTGACCCCAGCGTTGGCGTAGGGGCATTGCAGTGCAATGCCCCTACCAGGGGGTTCTGTCAAAGCATTGGTAGGAATTGGGCTTTGCCCAATCGCCCTTAGTCGTAGTTGACATCTACGGTGGTGTGGGCGGCATCGGGAGTGTCGGCCCGGAGCCCAGAGCGCTTGTTGTTCAGCCCTGACAGCACAATCTGCGACATAGCACCAATAAACATAGAGGCCACCACAGCATCATCAATCCAACCAATGATGGGGATGAAGTCGGGGGCAATATCGATGGGGCTGAGCAGATAGAGCAGAGTACCCACAACCATAATCCAGCGGTATTTGGGATTTTCGAGGGTGGTTTGGTACCAGGTGTAGAAAGACTGAACTGGCGAACTCATGGGGCAAGGTTGAACGCGATGGCTTTATGGTGCCACGGAACCTCTGGTTTCCTCTGTGGCGGATAGCCGCCCGCTGACTAGGGCAAGGGCCGAACCCTGGCGATTTTAGATTTTGAATGGAGCAATGTCTATATCGCCAAGGGCTAGGCACTTGGCAGGCAATGTCCAACATCCAAACTCTACAATTCAAAAGTTTGCTTAGCTCTTTCGCCAATGCCAGCCGCGCGGCTGCAAAAAGCTGTAAAGCCCTTCTAAAGAAAGGGTTGTGCCCAAGCCAGATTGGCCGCGCCCGCTCCAGGGCAGGCGCGGGCTGACGCGATCGCAGCAGTTCCAATAGACCGATCCAGTTTTAAGCTGGCGCAGAATCCCCGCAGCCCGCTCCCGATCAGTCCCATACACCGCCGCCGTCAATCCGTAAGGCGTATCCTGCATAAGCGCTACGGCCTCCGCATCGTTAGAAACGCGCTGAATGCCGATCACCGGGCCAAAGGTTTCTTCCTGCATGACGGTCATGGTGTGGTTTACCTCGGTGAGCACCGTGGGGGAAAAGTACCAGCCGGGGCGATCTAAGCTGTGCCCCCCGCAAAGCAGGGTGGCCCCCTTAGCCACAGCATCCGCCACCTGCTCAGCCAGGATCCTGAGCTGAGGCTTGCGACTCACCGGGCCAAGATAAGTGTCTGGATCGGTGGGGTCACCCAGCTTGAACCCCCGCACCGTTGCCACAAAGGCTTCCAGAAACTCGTCGTAAACATCGGTGTGTACATAGATGCGCTCCACCGCGCAGCAGCTCTGACCATTGTTGTAAAACGCGCCATCGGCCAAACCTGCTGCTGCCGCCGCTACCTGGGCATCGGCGCACACGTAGGCCGGATCTTTGCCGCCCAGTTCTAGCTGGGTGCGGATGAGTTTGGGGGCGGCGGCGATCGCAATCTTCTGCCCCGTAGCGTAGGAGCCCGTAAAGAACACGCCGTCGATCGGTTGCTCCAGTAGCGCCGCCCCGCTCAGCCCTAAGCCAATTATGGGGATGAAAATGTCCTCTGGAATGCCTGACTCGTGGAGCAGGGCTGCGATCGCCCCCCCGGTCAGCGTGGCAAACTCCGACGGCTTGTACAACACCGCATTGCCCATCAGCAGCGCCGGAATAAACACGTTACCGCCAACAAAGTAGGGATAGTTCCACGCCGAAATATTGGCGATTACCCCTAGGGGGTCGTGGCTGATCACCTCCTCCAGCGCTCCCATCCCCGGCAGCGCATCGGCTGGCTCAGCGTAAACCCGCTCTGGCTCCAGTACGCGATCGGCATTCTGCACAAAGAAATCAACCCGTCCGGGTACCGCCAGAATTTCATTGCGTGCCTGGGTAATCGGCTTACCCGTCTCTGCGGTCAGCAACGCCGCCAAAGCATTCACCCGCTCCACCAGCAGCTCCCGAAAGCGCAGAATAGGCGCGATGCGATCGGCCAGAGGCAGCGCCGCCCACTCTGGCTGAGCCGCCCGTGCTCTTGCATATTTTTCGGCAACAGCGACTCCGTCGTCCACCGGAATTTCTTGAATCAATGCCTCGGTAGCGGGATTGATAATCGGGAGTAGGTCAGCCATAGCGAGGGGGATGGAGTAGGTCGTTAATTGGTGGTTTCGGCGCGGGGTAGATGGTGGGCATTGCCCACCCTACGGTTGCTGAGATGAGTGGTGGGCATTGCCCACCCTACGGTTGCCTAGACCAATCGCAGAGAAGGACAAGCCAATTGGCAGAACAAAGGTTTAAACCGATGAGCCGTAAGTCCTTTCCGTGAGGTGAAGGACGACGGAACGTCCTTCTCGTAGGCCGGAGGACGCGCGGAGCCGGGAGGCTGGAGCCTACGAAATGTCCCCAGCAGTAGATCTGGCTATTGACCCAGATTGTGCGCCGCAACCTCAGAGAAACTGCTTAGACGGTGCATTGCTTCGCGTTGAGCGTCATGCACCCTACAGGATGGTTAAAACGCATCTTGATAGATAGCGTAAAAATCCTTCTCTGTAACAGGTTTAGGGTTCAACGGATGACAGCCATCCTTAATCGCCACCGCCACCAGCGGCCCCAGCCCGTCGGGCGTCACCCCCAAAGCCTCCAACGAAGTGGGAATCCCAATCGATGCCGATAGCCCCACAATCCACTCCACAAACTCCTGCCCCTTGGTAGCCTCTGGCCTCACGACCCGCGCCATCCGCAAAAACCGCTCCGGCTCCGCCGCCAGGTTAAACCGCATCGCCGCTGGCAGCATAATGCCATTCGCCAAACCGTGGTGTGTGTCATACACCGTAGACAGCGCGTGGGCGCAGGAGTGGGTGACGCCAAGCCCCTTTTGAAATGCGATCGCCCCCATCATCGACGCATTCAGCATGCCTCCCCTAGCCGCCAGGTGCGCCGCCGCCGTCTCCTCATCAAAGGCTTCTCCAGCCTGCGATCGCTGGGCAAAATCCACGCAAGCCTTCAAATTCTGCGCCACCAGGTAAATACCCTCCAGCGCAATGCCATCACACAACGGGTTGAACCCCTTAGCCAAAAACGCCTCAATCAAGTGAGTTAGCGCATCCATCCCCGTGGCAGCGGTGATTTTAGCCGGTAGCCCCAGCAGCAGTTCTGGATCGGCCAGCACCACCTTGGGCAACAGCTGCGGGTCAAACACGATCTTTTTAGCGTGGGTATCGTCGTCTGAAATCACGGCGCTGCGGCCCACCTCGCTGCCGGTGCCTGCGGTGGTGGGGATAGCGACAATCGGCGGAATCGGTTGATCGATCGGGCGGGTGCTGTTGCCGTCTTCGTAGTCGAAGAGGTGGCCGGGGTGGTGGGCCATGAGGGCGATCGCCTTGGCCACATCCATCGGTGCGCCGCCTCCTATCGCCACAATGCCGTCGGCCCCGTGAGCTTTCAAGGCCTCAACCCCAGCGTTGACCTGTGAGACAACGGGGTTGCCCCAAACGCCGCTAAAGGTAGCGCTTTGGAAAGCCGCTAGAGAAGTCTCTAGCTGAGGAAACCAGGGGAGTTGAGCGACATCTTTGTCGGTGACGATCAGGACTCGCTGAATGCCCAAGGCGGTGAGTTCGGCGGCGAGTTCGTGGCGTGCTCCTGGCCCGAAGCGAATGCGGGTGGGGAAGTTGTAGGTGTGGATAGAAGCCATTGAGAATGATGCCCTTGAGAAGAGGAATCGTAGGGTGCATCGCTGCACGGATGCACCGTTGTCTTGCGTTATTAGCGATCGCTCGTTCACGAGATCGGTGGAGAAAGCCCGGCCTGCCGCTGGGGGGATTTCGGTCCCCCAGACCCCTACGAGAAGGACGTTCCGTCGTCCTTCACCTCACGGAAAGGATCGATCATCGGTTTAAACCTCTGTTTTGCAAAGTAACCTATCCTTCTTTGCGATTGGCCTAATCAATCGTAGACCTCGGCTATCCCACCGATCCCTCGTCCGGGCGAACGACTGTTCGCCTGAATAGGACTTCTAAATATTCACGTACTGATCCATCTCCCAAAGGGTGATTTGGGCGTTGAAGGCGTTCCATTCCTTCGCCTTCATTTCTAAAAAGGTTTTTGCTCCGAGTTCGCCCATCATGTCCATGAGCAAGGCGTCTTGCTTGAGGGCGGCCATCGCCTCGTAGAGATTGTGGGGCAGGGTTTGCAGATTGGTGAACTCGTCACCTCGGGCGAACAGGTTTTCGTCGATGCGCTGGCCGGGGTCGATCTGCTGCTTGATGCCCTCTAGCCCGGCGGCGAGAATGCCAGCGGTGGCGAGGTAGAGGTTGACGGCACCGTCGATCATGCGGCACTCAAAGCGGCCCTTGTCGGGAATCCGGATCAGGTGGGAGCGGTTGTTGCCGCCGTAGGAAATGTAGCGGGGGCTCCAGGTGCTGCCGGAGGTGGTGGTGCTGGCCCCCAGGCGGCGGTAGGAGTTAACCGTGGGGGCACAGAGAGCCGTCAGCCCCTGGCCGTGGGCCAGCACGCCGCCCAAAAAGTGATAGCCCAGGGGCGAAAGGCCGCCAGCGTCAGCCCCTTCCGCAAAGACATTGGTGTCGCCCTGCCACAGGCTGTTGTGCACGTGGCCGCCGTTGCCGGTGATGTGGCTAAAGGGCTTGGGCATAAAGGTGGCAACAAAGCCGCGCTGCTCGGCCAGGGTTTTGACCATGTACTTGAAGAACACGTGGCGATCGCAGGTGGTTCGCGCATCGCTGTAGGTCCAGTTCAGCTCAAACTGGCCGTTGGCGTCTTCATGGTCGCACTGGTAGGGCTCCCAGCCCAGCTCTTCCATGTAGGTGACCAGGGTTGAGATCAGGTCAAACTGCCGCATCAGGTTGAGCTGGTCGTAGCAGGGGCGATCGGCAGTGTCCTTGGGGTCGGCAATTTCGTAGCCTTTCTCCGTCTGCCGCAGCAGAAAGAATTCGGCTTCGACCCCGGTTTTGTGGGTGTAGCCCAGGGCTGCCGCCTGATTGATCACCCGGTTGAGCATCATCCGGGGCGCGGCGGGGAAGGGGTCGCCCTCGAAGTACACGTCGCTGGCAACCCAGCCCACCGTCGGCTCCCAGGGCAGCTGAATTAGCGAGTCGGGATCGGGCACCACAGCGATTTCTGCCGCCTCCGGCCCCAGCCCTAGGTTCGACGCAAAGGAGCAGAAAAACGCGCCGTCTTTTTCTACCGCCGCCATTTGGGCAGCGGGCACTAGCTTAGCCCGCGTGCCCCCCAGCAAATCGGTATAGGACACTAGAAAAAACTTGATGCCGAGGGCCTTAGCCCTTTCTACCAGACTCTGGGTCTGGGTCAACATGCCGACCATAGAACGACTCCGGACGTTTCAGCCTAGTAAAACAGGCTGACGAAGTCGCTTTTGTAGTTGTAGATACGGGGTCGAGGTGGGCAGGCGTTCTTTTCACGTTGGCAGCTTGAGCCGTTAGACAGCGCCAGAGGTGGTAGACAAAACGGTGCTAACTCCCTCTAGTTGTATAGGGTTTTACAGATCGATCTCTGCCGTTCTACCGACTTGTTTTACTGGGAAAGTTCGTAGTTTATAAGCAGTGCTAGAGCCGAGGCAACCAGCAAAAGTCTACGCCTAGCGCAGCTCTTAATACGGAATTTAAAACCATGGAACGTGACAAGAATTTGGATCGCAATCCTGACACAAATCCCGATCCCATCACTGGGCAGCCAGGAGCACATCCCGTTGGCACTGGAGTAGGCGCAGCCGGAGTAGGCGCGGTGGCCACCGCCGTAGGTGGCGCAGTGGGTGGCCCCGTGGGTGCCGTGGTCGGCGCAGCTGTGGGTGCTGTGGCCGGTGGGCTAGCGGGTAAAGGCGTTGCTGAGAAAATCGACCCCACTGTGGAAGACGACTACTGGCGCACCAACTATAAAAATCGGCCCTACGTGGAGTCTGATCACAGCTACGACGACTACAGCCCTGCCTATCGCACCGGCTATGAGGGCTATAACACCTACTCGGGCCAGGGCATGACCTTTAGCCAAGCCGAGCCCCATCTACGGCAAGACTACGAGCGCCACAACGGTCGTCTCGGCTGGGAAAAAGCCAAGCATGCCACCCAGGATGCCTGGCATCGGATCGAGTCTACGGTCAACCGGGATTCAGATCGACAAGTTGACGATCGCCGCAGTGTTAACGACACCCGCCGCACCGATTCTGGCACCACCGGCATGCTATAGCGCTGCGGTAGGTTACTCGAAATAGTCCGCGTCCAACCGCTGAGTCAGTAACTCTGACTCAGCGGTTGGCGATCGCAGGTGCTTGACTAGGGCGGCTGCGATCGCCCTTCCAACGTCACAAGACCACTCATCCAGCCGACGTTCACACTCGTAAGAAAATTAATTTGCCAATTCCGAAAAATTCTGAGATAACTTGATATAACAAGTTAGGCATGCTCCCCAGGGGCATTTGGTAGGGCTAATGCCCGATGCCTGAAAAAGATTGAACCTCGAGCACCTATATCGAAGGCTGGGCCTCACCCATGGACATTCTGGTTGTGCAACATGTCGAAGCAGACCCCGTTGGCATTCTGGGCCGATATCTCGAAGTCAAAGGAGCCTGGCTGCACACCTGGCTAGTGCCCCAGCGCCCAACTCCGCCCCACGGCCATTACGACGGCATGATTGTGCTCGGTGGCCCAATGAATGCCTGTGAAGATGACAACTTTCCTCACCTGGCGCGGGTGACAGAGCTAATTCGCCAATTTCATAGCCAGGGTAAGCCGGTGTTGGGCATTTGTCTGGGGGCCCAGCTGATCGCCCGCGCCTTTGGCAGCCGGGTTTACCAAAACGAGGTGCCAGAACTGGGCTTCACGCCTCTTTTCCCCACCGGTGGCACCGAAGAACCCTGGCTGCAAGGCTACCCAGAGGGTATGCCGATGATGCAGTGGCACTTCGACACCTTTGATCTGCCCGCTGGAGCAAAACTGCTACTGACTAACGATGTTTGCAAAAATCAAGCTTTTCGCATCGGCAGCAATATCTATGGCCTCCAATTTCACCCCGAAGTTACCCCGCAGATCGTGATGAATTGGGTAGCCTTTAAGACCGAATGGATTGAAGCCCACTATCCTCAACTGTTTGAACAACTGCGGGAACAGCTGGTGTCGCACTGGGTACAGTCGGCTCAGTTCACTGAAAAGCTAGCCAATGCCTGGTATGACCAGGTAGTGGCTGCGGCCCAAACAGGGTTAATGCTTCAGCAGGGCAGCCTTCTGTAAATTGCGTCAGTCGAGCCTCGCGATCGAAGGGTGAAATTCAATAATTGCTACACAGCATTTCGATAGCTTTGCAGTATTCCGGTACGGTCTAAACGGGCAACTGTTGCGAAACTGTGATAAAAGTTTAAGTCTCTCAGGAGCCTAAAAACCCAAGTGAATACCGTTGTAAACGAGCGAGGAGCCTGACGAATTACTGCGCTGGTCAGCTTAGGTAAAGAGAGATCATGGTAAAAAATACACATGATCAATTATTTATCACAGCTAATGGCCTCCGCTTTAAAGACGCGTCCTCGGTGGTGGCGCCAGCTGGGCCTGGCTGTAATCAGTATTATTGCGGTCATATTCGTATCCTTTGACACTCAAGCACTGCCCGTTCGGGTAGATAGAGGGCTGTCGTTGCGACAGCTCCAGGGAGAGGTGACGCTGCTGCGTTCGAACAGCACTAGCCCCGCCCAGGCGGGCGATCGCCTCCATCAGATCGGTGACGGGCTGCGGACGGGGTCGCGATCGGCGGCGGTTTTGGAGGTGGACACCGACGTGGGCTTTTTGCAGGTTTCAGAGCGTACCGAGCTACGCATTCGCACCCTAGAGATGGCCGCCGATGGTGGCCGCATCACCCACCTCAACGTGTTGCGGGGCCAGGTGCGCACCCAGCTGCGCCGCTTTACTAACCAAGGCTCTGAGTTTGAGATCGAAACCCCCGCTGGCATCAGCGGCGTGCGGGGCACTGAGTTTGGCGTCAGCGTGCAAGACGACGGCAAAACCGGCATCGCTACCCTCACCGGGGCGGTTGAAACCAGCGCCGTTGGCGCGTCGGTACCGGTGCCTGGGGGCTACCAAAACCTGATTTGGCCCGGTGAGCCCCCTACCCAGCCAGTACCCCTGCGGGATGACTCTAGTCTGGAGTATGAGCGCACCGTATCGTTTGAAAACAGTACCCGCGTCGTCACGCTCACGGGCCGGGTTGACCCAGTTAATACTGTGTTTGTTGACGGTGCCCCCCAACTGGTCGATCGCCAGGGTGAATTTCGCCTGACGCGGGTGGCGACGGCCCGGTTGCGAGTCGAGGTGTTAGTGATCACTCCCCTTGGCCGCCAGGAAGTCCATGAGATTTACCTTCTCTAACCGGGTTCAGCGAGGGTTAGAATCGCTGCTGACCTTGGCTACTGCCAGCCTACTGGTCGTGAGTTTGAGCGAGCTGGGGCTGCTGATGCCCCTGGTGCAGGCCGAGTATGGTCTGCGCTTTCGGCTGCGGGGGCAGCAGCCCTGGGCCGACCAGGTGGTGCTAATTGCCATCGACGAACCCAGTTTAGATGAGTTGGGAGCGTTCCCCTGGCCGCGCCGCCGCTACGCCGAGCTGATGCAAGGGCTGCAAGCAGCGCCAACCCAAGTGGTGGTGTTCGACCTGCTGTTTGGTGAGCCTAGCCCTGACGACGCGGTGTTTGCTGAAGCGATCGCCGCTCATCCTGCCGTCATCCTGGCCTCCGCCTGGGATCGTGACGGGCGACCCCTGGGGCCAACCCCAACCCTGGCTGAGGCGGCTCTGGCTACGGGTCACATTTGGCAGCGTCACCAGGGCGGCTACATCCACAGCGTTGAGCCCATAGTGAGCCGACAGCCCGCCCTGGCCATTGCCACCGCCGAAGCGCTGAGTTTGACCCAGCAGGCCATCTCCCTGCCGCCCCTCGATCGCCCTCTGTGGGTCAATTGGCCTGGTTCGGCTAGGTCGCTGCTGACCTACTCCTTTGTAGATGTGCTGGAGGGTCGGGTGCCGCCCCAGGTATTTGAGGGCAAAGTGGTGTTGATTGGGGCCACTACCCTGGGCCTAGATGACTGGGATACCCCCTTTGACGCTGACCCGCCCGCCAGCGGCGTACATTTGCACGGCGCGCTCATTGACAACCTAATGCACCAGCGCTGGTTGAGGCCGGTCACCGGGGGCTGGGTCGGGGCGATCGCCCTGGCCCTGGCCCTAAGCCTGAGGCTCCAGCGACGCTGGCAGCCGGAGAATTTGTGGCGGCAGGGGGCACTGGTGAGCGGCCTGGTAGGCGGCTGGTGGGGAACTGCCCTGGTGCTGATGGCAGCTAATCTGTGGCTGCCGGTAGTGGGGCCAGGGCTGCTGCTGGGCACCGTGGGCGGCTTGAGTCTGGGGCGGCAATGGCTGCGACAGACCCACTGGCTGCGGCAGATGACGACGGCACTACAACAGCGCCATTCGCCCGAGGTGCTGCTGTCCGAGCCGCCACGTCCCCTTGCCGCGATCGCTCAGGCTAACCTGGGAGCCCAGGGCGATCGCACCTCAGATCTGACCCAGCTGGTCGAGCTGACCGAGCAGCTAGGGCGATCGCAGGCGTTTCAGGCGGCCATTGCCCGCAGTCTGCCCCTGGGGCTGGTGGCGGCGGCGGCAGATGGCACCGTGTGGTTTGCCAATCCTTTAGTAACTGCATGGTTAGGGTTGACAGCGGGCGATCGCCTCGCATTGGCTTTGCCCCCCGGCTGGTTTGAGGGCGAAGGCTGGCAGCAGCTGTGGGAGCAGGTCTGTCGAGGTCAAACCGTACCATACGAGCGGCGTCAGCGGGGCGATCGCTGGTATGAACTGCGGCTAGAGCCCCTGATCGTCAATCCCAATCCCCCGGTTGGTTGGCCGCAGGGGGCCATTATGCTGCTCGAAGACATTACCTACCGCCAGCAGATAGAAGCCGAACTGCGGCGGCTCAACGACAGCCTAGAAACCCAGGTAGAGGTGCGCACGCGGCAGCTAGAGCAGCTCAATCGATCGCTCCAGGAGCAGATTGCCGAGCGCCAGCTGGCTCAGCATCAGCTAGCCTACGAGGCGCTGCACGACCCACTCACCGGCCTACCCAACCGCCGCCAGTTTTTGAGCCACCTGGGCGAGCAGTTTGGCCTGCCTGAGCCGGGGCTGTACGCGGTGCTGTTTCTCGACTGCGATCGCTTCAAGCTGATCAACGACTCCTTTGGCCACTGGGTGGGGGATGAGCTGTTGAAGCGGGTGGCCATCATTGTGCAGGAGTGCGTGCGCCCCACCGACGTCGTGGCCCGCTTTGGCGGCGACGAGTTCACCATTCTACTGACCACCCTCGACCAGACGGGGGATGCGATCGCCGTAGCCCAGCGCATTCGCCAGCGATTTACCGAAGCCCTGCACATCCAAGAGCACCAGCTATTCACTAATACCAGCATTGGCATTGTCATGGGCGGCCCCGACTACCAGCACCCCGACGAGCTGCTGCGCGACGCCGATACCGCCATGTACCAGGCCAAAATCAACAACCAGGGCTATGCCCTTTTTGAGCCAGGCATGCACCTCAACGTGCGCCGCTCGCTGCAGATCGAAACCGCCCTCAGGCTGGCCCTAGAACGGCAAGAATTTCAGCTTCACTACCAGCCAATTGTGAACCTCGACACCCAGCAGCTGATGGGCTGTGAAGCCCTGCTGCGCTGGCTGCACCCCGACCGGGGGCTGCTGTTTCCCAACGACTTCATTGCCATTGCCGAAAATACGGGCATGATGGCAGCGATCGGGGCCTGGGTGCTGCGGGAAGCCTGCATCCAGATGCAGCGCTGGCGGCGGCGCAACCTAATCGATGCCGATGCCGTGATTAGCGTTAACCTGTCGGCTCTACAGTTTGCCCAGCCCGATTTTTTGGCTCAGGTTGACAGCGTCCTCGCCGACAGCGGTCTGCCTCCGGCTAACCTCAAGCTCGAAATCACCGAAACTGTAGTGATCCAAAACCCTGAGCAGGTGGTGCCGATGATTCAAACCCTGCGCGATCGCGGCATTCGTCTCAGCATTGACGACTTTGGCACCGGCTACTCCTCCCTCGGCTACCTGCAACAGCTGCCGGTGGATATTCTCAAAATCGATCGCAGCTTCATCGCCAATATTCACCACAGCCCGCAGCAGTACGGCATTGTCGAGACCATCATTCACCTCGCAGCCCACCTCAATATCCAGGTGATCGCCGAAGGCATTGAGCACTTCCCCCAACTGGAGTCGCTCACCCAGCTGGGCTGTGAGTATGGCCAGGGGTTCTTCTTTGCCCGCCCCCTGAGCGTCAGCCAGTTTAGCCAGTACTTGCGCAGTCAACGCAACGGCGAGGGTGGTTGGTAGAAAGTTGATACCTACCAGGGCAGCAAAACCGGCCTAAGCTCGGGTTTACTGCCCTGGTAGGGTTGGCGGCAGGGCTGACATCGCGCCTCGGCCTCCGCGTCGGGGTATTCCATCATGGTTCTCGATGGCAATAGGGCCGACTATTCGTAGTAGCGGTTGTCGAGCCATTGGCGCACGTCTTGCTCAGAATAAAATGAGCGCGTGCGATTGGTTACTGGGTCGTGGGCAAACCAGACCTGATGACCGTTGCGGGTGCTCTGCCAAATGCGCAGCTCTTGGGTGCCGGTGAAGAAATTTAGCAGGCGATCGCCCACGCTACTGAGCGCCCGGCCTAGGCCAGAGGGACGCTGCACCGGCTGTACTAGGGTTTCAAGGCGCTGCCGCTGCCGGTTGAGCTCAGAGTTGGAGTTACGAGTGGTGGTGTTCATGGTATTTCTTGACTAGGGAGGAATTGCAGCGGGCAGGGCGCATGCGCCTAACCAAAAGCCTCTGTCAGCCCCAAGAAGGGCTGAGCGCACATGCAAAGGGTGAGAATGCAAAGGCTGAGGACAACGGTTAGGGTTCTAACCCTGGGATTGATGGCAAATAGCCCCAAGCGCTACCGCTGCTGATGTATCCAATGTATCTGGGGCGTCAGTTTGTAACAAAGCATGACGTGAATGGGTGCTATGCAAAAAATCGATAGGCCGGTTAAAGCCTCTGCCCTTAGCCTTGGAATAGGCGTTTAGGTGCTTTAAAGTCCCTATGAACCCAAGCAAAATCAAGCTTTCACAGCTACGCGCCCTGGTGGCGATCGCTGAGTGCGGCAACTTCAGCGAAGCCGCCCTCAAACTCGATGTCACCCAATCGACCATCAGCCATGCGATCGCCACCTTAGAAGATGAGCTAGGCGTTACCCTCTTGCAGCGCGGTCGTCACGGGGCGCGGCTGACCCCGGTGGGCGATCGCATTACCGCCCACACCCGCGACGTGCTGGGCCTGCTCGACACCATTGGCAGCGAGGCCAACCAGGCGCGCGGAGTCCAGGGGGGCAGCCTGCGCATTGCCTCCTTTCGCAGCGTGGCGACCCACGTGCTGCCGGGGGCGATCGCCCGCCTGCACCGGAGATATCCTGCGATCGCCATCAGCGTCCACGAAATGGATGAAGTCCACCAGCTCAAGCAGGCGCTGGTCAAAGGCGAGGTTGACCTCTGCGTCGCCGAAACCATCGTCGATGATGATGTCGAAAGCCTGCACATTTTTGACGATGACTATGTGGCCCTGCTGCCCCCCGGCTATCGCCCAAAAGGCGGCAAGCTCAGCGTCGATGACATGCGCCAAATGCCGATTATTGGCTCTAGCCACAGCAGCTGCGGCCTGCGCATTCGCACCGTGCTGGGTGCCCAAGAACATCCTTTAGATATTGCCTACTGCATTCGCCACGACTCGTCGATGGTAGCGATGGTGCAGCAGGGCCTGGGCATCGCCATTTTGCCCCGCCTTGCCGCTGAGCCCGTGCCCCCCGACGTGCAGATTGTCCCGATGCCCTTCCCAATTTCTCGCCCGATTGGGGCCACCATTCTCAAGGACGCCCTGCACACCCCCGCCCTCTACGCGTTTTTAGATGCCCTGCGGGAAGTGGGCGAATTTAGCCGCATCAAAGCCGTTTAGAATTGCAGCATACTGCTGACAAGTGCTGTCTCAAAACTCATGAAGTTTGCTCCCAAAGCCTGTATTACTCTCCTGATAGTTTGCTTAATAACTAATTCAGTCAATGCTCAGCAGGATCAAACTATCACTCCATCGCCTACTCAAACGCCAACTCTAAATTCAGAGAGGCAGCAGCAGGAAGAAATCGATAGAATTCTTGGGGAGAAGGCTGAAATCCGAGACATTGTGCGCTCTGAAGTCAATAATACATTTGGCTGGACGCTCAGCCTTCTCAACCTTCTAGTCGCCGTACTGATTGCAATTCCTGTAGCTACAGGAATTGCATTATTTTTGCTAAGACGCAGTATTCTTGATCGTTTAGTTTCAGATATAGAAACTGAGCTAAAACAACAGTTAGAAGTCGCCAAACAAAGAATGATTGAGCTTCAAGAACTGATGGATCAGCGAGAAATCATTATCCGAAGACTAGCGAAGATAATACCTTCTTCAGAAGAGGAAGTCGTATCCTTTGCGACAAAGCAGCAAGTCAAAGAGCTTGTCGGTCAGCTTGAGGCTCTACAGCTTTTAGAGCCTCAGCTACTTTCAACAGCAAATGACTATGTTGTTCAAGGCGATGGCTTTTTGACTGGAGGCCGTTACTCAGAGGCACTTGATTCATACAATAATGCAATTCAGATTCAGCCCTTAAATCACGAAGCTTTGATTGGCAAGGGGCGAGTTCTGAGAAAGCTGAAAAAGTATGAAGAGGCTCTTTTTGCTTACAACAAAGCCCTGGAGATAAGCCCTGGAGATGCCAGTGGCTGGAATTCTAGGGGCAATACTTTGTATAGTCTCAAGCGTTATGAAGAAGCTTTAGAGTCTTTTGATAAGGCCATTCAAATGGCTCCTGAATTTTACGATCCTTGGGTAAATAGAAGTCGTTCCCTTGATGAACTAGGGCTTTACGATGCAGCCGAGGTGTCTCTAGATAAAGCAATAGAAATAAGTTCTGACCAGCCACAAGCTTATCAAAATAGGGCTTTTCACTATGCAAAGGTTGGAAATATAGATTTGTCGATCAAAAATCTGCGAGAGGCTATACGGTTAGAGCCATCTAGCGTAGATGATGGAATCTTATTTGCTCACTTTCTCGATCCAATTCGAGAAAGTGAGCAATTCAAGCAGCTAGTGAGTGAACACTCCCGATAATGGAATCATCAGCACGCCAACTTTATTTCCTGGTGCCGGGCACTGGCAAGCGCTTCCACTGCGGTGGGCTGTTTGCCGAGCTCAAGACCCTCAAGCTAGCCCAGCAGGTCTGCTCTGCTGAGGTGGTCACCTATGACCAGCGCGAGCCCGACACCCTGTTTCTGGATGATCTGCTTCAGCGGCCCAGCCTTGACAACTGCCTGTTCGTCATTAGCTGGGGCTTTCACATTCCCCGCTTGGTGAAGCGGTTGCGGGGCTACCCGGTGGTCTACCACGCCCACAGCAGCGGCTACGGGTTTAGATTGCCGGGAGATATTCCGATCATCACCGTCAGCCGCAACTCCATGGGCTACTGGGGGCAGAAGCGGCCCAACGGGCTGGTTTTCTATTTGCCCAACCACATTTCGCCCGAGTTCACCAACCGGCAGCAGCCCAGGGATATCGACGTGCTGGTGCAGGTGCGCAAATCGTCAAACTACCTGCTGAATCAGCTTGTCCCAGCCTTGGAGTCTCGCTGCAACCTGGTGACGCTGACTGGGTTTGTCGACGATCTCTCGATTCTGTTTAACCGCAGCAAACTCTTTCTCTACGACTCGGCAGAATACTGGGCGCTGAGCCGGGTGAGCGAGGGGTTTGGCCTGCCGCCGATGGAGGCGATGGCCTGCGGTTGTCAGGTGTTTACTAGCGTCAACGGGGCATTGGCGGATTACTTGGATCCGGGATTTAACTGCTACAAAATTGGGGTGCATTCAGTAGGGTATGACTGCGATCGCATCCTTGCCGCCCTGCAAACGCCCAATCCCCTAGCGATGTCTCCGACCGACCTAGAACCCTACCGGGCCGATGCCCTGGTGCCCCGGCTCAAGGTAATTCTGACTGAAATCAATCACTTTTTTGACTATCGAGCCCAGCACCCCGCCGACATCCCCGACCTCACCAAAGCCCGCCTGGCGCGCCTCTGGCTCCAACGCACCAGCGCCAAAGTTCGCCAAAAGCTCAAGAGCCGTTGATCCCCAGCTTTGGCCGGGTAGGTTGGCAAAGGCACAGTCCCGCGAGACAATACAATATAAGAACTGTAATATCTGAACCCTAGGCTGTGAACAACGCACCCGTACGCACGGTATCTGACGCTAAGCGCGACTTTTACACCCACCACACTCGCCCCATCAACTCCATCTACCGACGGGTGGTAGATGAGCTTATGGTCGAAATGCACCTGCTGTCGGTCAATGCCGACTTTGCCTACGACCCCATCTACGCCCTCGGCATCGTCACCACCTTCGATCGCTTCATGGTCGGCTACGAGCCCGAGAGTGACAAAGCTTCTATTTTCAATGCCCTGTGTCGCTCGATTAACAGCACCCCCGAGCACTATCGCGGCGATGCCGAAGCGGTAAAGTCTAATGTCAGCGGCATGTCCCTAGACGACCTGAAGGGACAGTTCGAGAACCTGGGCAACGGTGGCGATGGCCTGCGCGGCACCCTGGCGGCGATCGCCCACAAAGAGAAATTTAAGTACAGCCGCCCCTTTGGCATTGGTCTCTACACCCTAGTAGAAGCCGTCACCTCGGGCGACGACCTCAAAGACAAAGAAACCGTCGAAGCGCTGTTTAACACCTTGGGTGGCAAGCTCAATATCTCCACCGATAAGCTGCAAAAAGACGTCGAACTCTACCGCAGCAACCTTGAGAAATTTGCCCAGGCCCAGGAAGTGATGAAAGACATGCTGGCCGCCGATCGCAAAAAGCGCGAAGACCGCAAAAAAGCCGCCGAAGCCGAAGCCAACGGCATCGTCGAGCCCGTAGCTACTGTCCCCGACGCCGGTGAATCTGGAGACACTGCCGAGTAGGCCACCGTCCTAAAAGCTTAGCCTAGAGCCCTAAGCCTAGACTTCTTTTGACAGAGTCTAGGCTTTTTTAGTTGGCGCGGTGTCCAGCAAAACCAACTCCCAGCCGTTATCGATTGAGTATCGATCGGGTAATGGGTTTCCACTACTCCTAGGTGAGGGCCTGGGTCTGGCCAGCCTCCCAGCCTAGCAGCAGGGTCTTGCGCGCTGCACCCCAGCGATAGCCCCCCCATTCACCCGAGGCTCGAATCACCCGGTGGCAGGGAATTAGATAACCCACCGGATTGCACCCAACGGCGTTGCCCACTGCCCGCGCCGCCGTTGGCCGACCGATCGCCTTTGCCAAGCCCTGGTATGTCATCAGCCCCCCCAGGGGAATCTGCAAAAGCGCTCGCCACACCTGAATCTGAAAGTTGGTGCCTTTGACCACCAGCACTAAGGGGCGATCGGGATTGGCGGTAAAAATGCGATTCGCGAAACGCTCCCTCAGGGAATCACACTCTCCCGCAGTTCCCGGCTGATCGGCTACAAGGGTTGCCCCAGGCCACTCCGTCTGCAATAGATGTTCCGCCACGGCCTGATCTGGTGTCTCTAAAAAGTGCAGGTTGCAGATGCCCCGCGCGGTCTTGGCCAGCAAACACAGCCCAAAGGGCGTAGCGTGAATGCCGTAGCGAATCTCTAGGCCCACCCCTCCGGCCTTAAACTCCCCCGGCGACATGGCCTCCAGGCTGACAAACAGATCGTGCAAGCGGCTTGGACTCGACAGGCCCACCTCCCCAGTCAAATCCAGCAGGCTTTTGGTTTCGGCAAGTTTGGCCTTGGCATAGTCCACCGTCAGGTTTTGCAAAAACCGCTTCGGGCTAATGCCTGCCCACCGGGTAAACAAACGCTGAAAGTGGTATTCGCTGAGGTGTACGTGGCGGGCTACGGTGGCTAGATCGGGCTGGTCGAGATGGTGCTGGTGCAGAAATGCGATCGCCTTAGCTATCTGCCTGTAGGTTTCATCGTCGTAGGTCGCAGGTTCCACCACAGAATTCATAGGCTTTGCAGCCACAGGTCAACTACAATCCCCAATTTACCGATCGCCCTCTTTTCAAACCACCCGTTTCTTGCGGCCTCAAACGCTAAACCCCGGTTAATTTAACGCCAAACTCGGGCGGGGGCGGGTTGAAGAGCGTCTTCTCGAGATCTCACCCCAGCGGGAGCTTCTAGGGATGCCTCTAATCGTGCCACCCCAAGGGAAACTTCGGCAAAGCCTAAATCTAAGGGCTGAGGCAAAAAGTCCATGGGTTTCATCGTCACCAGCGGTGGTGCGAACACCGGCACAGCTAAGGAACACGGTGACCACTTGCTTTCTACGGGCACGCCGAGCTGACTGCACTGTCCTCCCCGCCGACCTTCTGGAGCATAAAAACGGCAGCGGCTACAAGATGACACCCGGCACTGCGCTGATTTCATAGAGGCTTCCTAAAAGCTGTACATAGCCTCTGTATTTTCGCTCTTGAAAAAATGGGGATCATCTACCGCAAGGCCCAAACCTCTAGCGCTTACAAGGATATAGCTCCTGCGATTGCTAAATGCCCTTTATATTTTCTTCGTATTTGCGTTGAGCACAGTCACAATTATGTGAATGAACGTTTCCTAAAATTTTAACGAACGTAAACTGATCAGGGATCAGCTGAAACAGGGGTAGTATCCCTGTTGACTGACTGAGAATATGGCAAGCCGAGTAGATCTACGTTTGAGAACTCAGGAGCTAATGTCGCCATGAATACTATTGAGTTAGGCTGAGTATTATCCTCTTAAAACTCAGTCATTCTTTAGATAGAAATTGAGTTGACAATTGCTTGACATGAAGCGTCAGCTCAATGGGCAATGCTTGCGGCTCGTTTTTGGGTCTCTAGGGTTCACCCGTAGGGTATGGCATAATCCTGCCCTATGGGTGAACCGTCTAATCTGCTGCTAAAACTGAGTCGTCGGCTATTTGCCGAGGACGGCGATCGCGCTGCCTTCGTAGAGGCTCTCATCAACCCCCAGCCATTCCCGAGCGCCATTGTGTGGATGCAGCCGCGGCCAGAGACGGTGCCCTTTCCGATCGCCCCACCCCTGCCCTGGCAACCCCCCTGGGTCGATCGCCTCAGTGGCGACCAACGCCCCGGCCAGCATGCTCTTCACCAGGCCGGAGCCTACTACTGCCTGGATATGGCCTCGGTGTTCTCGGCGGCAGTGTTTGGTGCGATGGTCAAAGACCGGCCTGAAAAGGCCATCGCAGCCCCAACAGAATCCGTTCTCGATCTCTGTGCCGCCCCAGGGGGCAAAAGCCTGCTGGCCTGGCGAGCTCTAACACCAGCTCATCTCTGGTGCAACGAGGTCGTCCGCAAGCGAGTCAGAATCTTGATCTCTAACCTCAAACGCTGCGGGCTGACGGACGCGCTGGTGTTTAACCTCGACCCGCAGATCTTTGCCGAACAGCTCCCTTACGCTGCCTCAGTGGTGATAGTCGATGCGCCCTGTAGCGGCCAGTCGCTCCTGGCCAAAGGCGATCAAGCCCTAGGCTGTTTTCACCCCGTCAACATCAAGAAAAACGCCAGCCGCCAAAAGCGAATTCTGGCGAGTGCTGCCCAAGCCGTGACAGGCGGTGGCTACCTGGCCTACATGACCTGCACCTTCTCGCCTGAGGAAAACGAACAGGTCGTGGAGTGGTTGATCAAAAAGTTTCCCCAGTTTGAAGCCGTAGAAGTCCCCGCTTTAGCCGACCACGCCTCACCCCTGGCCGCTTTCCCGTGCTATCGCCTTTGGCCACAGTCGGGTCTGGGTGCTGGTGGTTTTACAGCTTTGTTGCACAACAGAGCGACTTCAACAGAGCCGATCAATCTGGATTTTCTGGCTGCTAAGGGCATGCAAATCTACAGTGCAGAGCGATCGCCCTAACCGGGCCATGGCCCCGCCGCCAGCGCTTTGGGCAAGGCTCAAGGGCCGCTATGCTGAAGATGTACCCATGCAATCATCGTTGGCGACTATGGCGAGTCCTTCCACCCGTCCCGAAACCTCCACCCTAGATGCCATCATTCGTCTGCTGCGCTGGGATAAGCCCACCGGGCGGCTAATTTTGATGATTCCGGCCCTGTGGTCGGTGGTGCTAGCTGCCGAGGGTAGCCCGCCCCTGCCTTTGGTAGGTGTGATTATTCTCGGAACTCTGGCCACCAGTGCCGCTGGCTGCGTCGTCAACGACCTGTGGGATCGTAACATTGACCCCCACGTGGCTCGCACCCGCACCCGTCCCCTAGCCGCCCGCGATCTGTCCGTGCAGGTGGGCATTGGGGTGCTGCTGGTGTCCCTGCTCTGCGCCTACGGTCTGTCGCTCTACCTCAATGCCCTGAGCTTTTGGCTCTGTGTGCTGGCGGTACCGTTTATCCTGTTCTATCCCCTGGCAAAGCGCGTGTTTCCGGTGCCGCAGCTGGTGCTGTCTCTCGCCTGGGGGTTTGCGGTGCTGATTCCCTGGGCAGCAGTCACCAATAATTTAGATTTGCCCGTGTGGATTCTCTGGCTGGCCGTGGTGCTGTGGACTCTAAGCTTCGATACCGTCTACGCCATCCCCGATCGCGACGACGATCGCCGCCTCGGCGTCAACTCTGCTGCCCTGTTCTTCAGCGACTACACCCCCCAATTCATCGGCTTTTGCTTCTTGGGCGCGTGGCTGCTCTTGATTTGGCTGGGCCTGCTGCTGTTCCTCGCGTTCCCCTACTGGCTGGGGCTAGCCGCTGCGCTAATCGTGTGGTCGCGCCAGTCCTACCTGCTCAGCCGCTACAAGCCACCCCTCACCCTCTACGGGCAAATCTTTCGGCAAAACGTCCAACTCGGCTTCGTCATTCTCCTTGGCATGCTCTTAGGCTCTCTGCTCTAGCTTCTAACCCACCCTCTCCACCTTCCCCAACTCCCGCACTCCCCAACTC
>QBLT01000260.1 GCA_003249105.1 Leptolyngbya sp.
TCTTGTACATTTCGGGCAGACGACGGTACACCGCTGAGGCCTTGAGAAAAACTTTGTGGGGAAGAGCCGGCATGCCGGTAACGATTTCGCCCGGAGCCACATCGCCGTGGATGCCGGCTTTGGCGGTGGCGATCGCGCCGTCACCAATCACGGCCTGGTTAGCAATGCCCACCTGGCCTGCTAATATTACTCGGTTGCCGATGGTGACGCCTCCGGCCATGCCCACCTGCCCCGCCATCACCACCCCCTCGCCCACCTGGCAGCCGTGGGCAATGTGTACCAGGTTGTCGAGCTTGGTACCGCGCCCGACGCGAGTCGTACCCACAGCAGGGCGATCGATGGTGGAGTTGCTGCCCACCCGCACGCCGTCCTCAATCACGACAATGCCCGACTGCTCCATTTTCTCCCAGCCGTGGGGGGTGGGCACAAAGCCAAAGCCCTCGGCCCCTACCACTGCGCCGCTGTGGATGGCGCAGTCAGCGCCAATCTGGGTGCGCTCGTGGATGGTGCAGTTGGCGTGAAGCACGGTGCGATCGCCCACTCGCACCTGGGGGTAGACCACCACATTGGGGTGCACACAAACCCCCGCACCCAAGTGAACTCCAGCTTGAATTACCGCGTTGGCCCCGATAGAGACATTTGCGCCACAGGTGGCCGTGGGATCAATCACGGCAGTGGGGTGAATGCCAGGGGCAGGCTGGTAGGGCTGATAGAACAGCGCAATGGCCCGCGCAAAGGCCAGGCGGGGGTCTGGGGTGCTGAGCCAGGCGATGCCGCGTTCGTCAGCCTTGGCCTGCAGCACGGGGTTCTGAGGCAGAATCAGGGCGCCGGCCTGGGTAGTACCGACAAAGGTAGCGAACTTGTCTCCCTCGATGTAGCTCAGCAGGCCGACCGCAGCCTGATCGACGGCTGCAACCCCAGCAATGTCAGGATCGTGGCCTGGGTTGGCCGTCAGACTAGAGGCAGCGGTAATCTGAATTTTGTCGGCAATGGTGCTGAACTTCATAGGAGCTGAGAGAAACGCAGTAAAACCAATCTGGCTTTTACGCTACCAGAAATGCGACGCATTCTACGTGGGGGGTCTGGGGAAAGAAGTCGGCGGGTTGAGCTTTGATCAGGGTGTAGCCGCCTTCATCACGCAGAATCTTAAGATCTCGAGCCAGGGTGGCAGGATCACAACTCATATAGACGATGCGGGGTGGACGAAGTTCGATCAGAGCGTCGAGCACGGGACGATCGCAGCCCTTTCGGGGCGGATCAAGCACGACGACATCCAGCGGATCGCTGAGGCTGGCAGCAGCCTCGACCAGCAATGCCCCCACATCCCCAGCGCGAAATTCGACATTGTCAATGCCGTTGAGTCCGGCGTTGGCCAAGCCCTGAGCTACGGCTTCGGGTTGAACCTCTAGGCCCATCACCCGCTTGGCCTGCTGAGCCAGGGGCAGGGTCAAGGTGCCCACACCGCAGTAGGCGTCAATGATGGTTTCGCTGCCGGTGAGTTGAAGCTCGTCTAGAATCACCTGCAACACCTGCTCAGCCTGCTCGGTGTTGACCTGAAAGAACGTGGTGGCGTGAATGCGAAACCGCAGCCCAGCAAACAGTTCTTCGATGTAGGGCACACCGTCAATTACGAGGGTTTCGGCCCCAAAAATGGCGTTGGTCTTTTCGGGGTTGAGGTTGACGCACACGCCGACGAGGTCGGGGTAACGCTCGCGCCATTCCTGGGCCTGCAATTCCACATCCTTGAGATTGGGCGCTGTGGAAACCAGGGTCAGCAGCATCTGCCCGGTGCGGCGACCCACCCGCAGCGACAGGTGGCGCAGTCTGCCCTGGTGCTTGCCCTCGCTGTAGATCGACCAGCCCCGCTCCTGAATGTCGCGCTTGACTTCGGCCAGCAGCGGGTTCAGGCGCTCGTCCTGCACAGGGCACTGGTTGAGGTTGACCAGCTTGTGGCTGCCCTGGCGAAAGTAGCCCGCCTTAACCTGGCCTTCGGGCGATCGCCCCAGGGGATAGGTCGCCTTGTTGCGGTAGCCCAGGGGAGCATCAGACGCCAAAATCGGCAGCACGTTGGGCTGATCAAAGCCACCGATGCGCGTAAAGGCATCGAGCACCTGCTGCTGCTTAGCCGCGAGCTGGGCCGGGTAGCTGATGGACTGCCACTGACAGCCGCCGCACTTGTCAGCCACAATGCAGGCCGCTCGAATGCGATCGGGAGAAGGGGTCAGCAACTGCCGCACCTTAGCCCGACCAAAGGTGGGCTTGGCCTGAACTAACCGTGCCCGCACCAGATCGCCGGGTACGGTGTCAGGCACAAATACCACCCGCTCCTGCCAGCGGCCAATGCCGTCCCCGCTGCTGCTCAGGTCAGTAATTTCCAGATCAAGGGTTTCCCCCTGCTGCCACTGGTCCATGGCCGTGCTCCTGCTGTGCTTGTGCTCAATCTGCCTATCGACTGTAGCAAGGGAAACGACCGATGGGGTGATGCCGTGACCTAACGAAACCCAACCCCCTCGCCCAAAAATGGAGGAAAAGCTCAGCGGTGAACGGTTTTAGGCCTAGGGGCAAGGTTTACGCCGCCGCTTCGAACCCGGTGGTTTAGCCCGAACCATCGGACACAAGCGAGTCCGTTCGCTAATCTTCTTCGCGCAGCGCCTCGATGGTTTCAGCACTGAGTAGAGGTTTAAGCTGTGCCTGCACGGTTTCAGTCTGGTTACCCCAGAGCATTTTGCAAAAGGCACTTTTGCCCTGCTGGCTGGCTCGGTTAAAGACGCTGGCCAATTTTTCACAGTTGGTGGTGTCGCCCATGGTGAAACCTGTCAAATGGTGATGTCAGCATACCGACTCTGGGCAGCGATCGCATGCCCCCAAAAGTAAACAATAAAATGCCGTCCCCCTAGGAGAACGGCACTTTCAACAGCAGATGACTTAGACCAACGCGTTGCCTAGCTCTCGGCGGAGATCAGCTCGCGGCGCTGTTCGGCCTGGATGGTGACCTTGCCGGTGTCGTCTACATCGACGGTAGCGGTGTCGCCATCGCCCAGACGACCAGAGAGAATCTCCTCGGCAAGGGTGTCTTCGAGCAGGCGCATAATCGCCCGACGCAGCGGCCTTGCCCCATAGCTGGGGTTGTAGCCCTCTTCCACCAGGCGCTCTTTGAAGCGCTCGGTGACCTGGAGGTGAATGTTCTTCTCAGTCAAGCGACCAAACACCTCCTTGAGCAGGATGTCGGAGATTTCCTTGACCTCGTCCTTGGTGAGCTGGCGGAAGACGATGATCTCGTCAAGGCGGTTGAGGAACTCAGGGCGGAAGTACTGCTTGAGTTCTTCGTTCACCAGGGAGCGAATGCGGTTGTACTGCGACTCGGCCTGGTCTTGCTCAAACTCGAAGCCGAGGCCACCGCCACCCTTCTCGATCACCTTAGAGCCAATGTTAGAGGTCATGATCAGCAGGGTGTTCTTGAAATCGACCGTGCGACCCTTGGCGTCGGTCAGGCGACCGTCTTCTAGGATTTGCAGCAGCATGTTGAAGACATCGGGGTGTGCCTTCTCGATTTCGTCGAACAGCACCACGGTGTAGGGCCGACGACGCACCGCTTCGGTCAGCTGGCCGCCCTCGTTGTAGCCCACGTAGCCCGGAGGCGAGCCGATCAGCTTGGAAACCGTGTGGCGTTCCATAAACTCCGACATATCCAGGCGGATCATGGAGTCTTCGGAGCCGAAGAAGTAGGCGGCCAGAGACTTGGCTAGCTCGGTTTTACCAACCCCGGTGGGGCCAGAGAACACAAAGCTGGCGATCGGTCGGTTGGGGTTTTTGAGGCCCACTCGAGCGCGACGGATGGCGCGGGAGATCGCCTTCACCGCTTCGTCTTGGCCGATCAGGCGCTGGTGCAGGGTGTCTTCCATGTGCAGCAGCTTCTCGGACTCGGACTCGGTAAGCTTGCTCACCGGCACCCCAGTCCAGGAGGCGACGATGTGGGCGATGTCCTCTTCGCCCACCACGGGCATGTCTTCGCCACCGGCATCTTCGGTGACCTTGTTCTGGGCGATCGCCCGAATCTCGGCCTTGATTTCCATCTCGCGATCGCGCAGTTCCCCAGCCTTGTCAAAGTCTTGGGAACGCACAGCGTTGTCTTTGTCCTTTAGCACCTGGCGCAGCTCGCGATCGAGCTCCTTCGCCGCCGGGGGTAGCTGGGAGTTGAGCAGGCGCACGCGGGAACCCGCCTCGTCGATTAGGTCGATGGCCTTGTCGGGCAGGAATCGATCGGCGATATAGCGATCGGAGAGCTTGGCGGCAGCTTCGAGGGCTTCGTCGGCGATCTTCAATTTGTGGTGCTGCTCGTAGCGATCGCGTAGACCGTGGAGAATCTCGATGGTTTCATCCACGCTGGGCTCGCCCACCATCACCGGCTGAAAGCGGCGCTCGAGGGCGGCGTCGCGCTCGATGTGCTTGCGGTACTCATCGAGGGTGGTGGCCCCGATGCACTGGAGCTCGCCCCGCGCCAGGGCGGGCTTGAGAATGTTGGCGGCGTCGATCGCCCCCTCGGCAGCCCCCGCCCCAATCAGGGTGTGGACTTCGTCGATCACCAGGATGACGTTGCCCGCCGTGCGGATCTCATCCATGATTTTCTTCAGGCGCTCTTCGAACTCGCCTCGGTACTTGGTACCGGCCACCAGCAGGCCAATATCCAGCGTCACCACGCGGCGGTCTTCGAGGATGTCGGGCACGTCACCATTGCCAATGCGCTGGGCCAGACCTTCGGCGATCGCGGTTTTACCCACGCCGGGCTCACCAATCAGCACCGGGTTATTTTTAGTACGGCGACCCAAAATTTGAATGACGCGCTCAATTTCCTTCTGACGACCCACCACTGGGTCGAGCTTACCGTCGGCGGCCATTTGGGTCAGGTTGGAGCCAAACTCGTCCAGGGTGGGGGTTTTAGTGCGCCCACCACTGCTTCCAGCAGACACCTCCGCCGTTTCACCCAGCATGCGAATCACCTGGGTGCGCACCTTAGACAGGTCAACGCCCAGATTTTCTAGAACGCGGGCCGCGACCCCCTCGCCTTCGCGGATCAGTCCCAGGAGCAGGTGCTCGGTGCCAATGTAGTTGTGGCCGAGCTGACGGGCCTCTTCCAGGGAGAGTTCAAGCACACGCTTGGCTCGGGGGGTAAAGGGAATTTCAACGGCCACAAAGCCGGAGCCACGACCAATGATCTTTTCAACTTCAATGCGCGCATCCTTGAGGTTGACGCCCATTGACTTCAAGACCTTGGCGGCTACGCCCGTGCCTTCTCCAATTAACCCCAGGAGAATCTGCTCGGTACCCACAAAGTTGTGGCCGAGCCGACGAGCTTCCTCCTGAGCCAGCATGATGACCTTGATTGCTTTTTCTGTGAAGCGTTCAAACATGATGGTATTAATCACCTGGTGCGTGCCGGATAGGCAAATTCTAGCACAGCGATTTTTGTCAGTTGTGCCCTACTAAACAGCCGGTTTACCGCGCTTCCTTCAACTACTCCTTTCGGCTTAGAAAATAGTTGGGATCACCCACCGTCAATAGGTTGAGTCTGTAAAAAATGTAAATTTTCTCAACTTTAAAGGTTCGGTTTTAGGTTCGGTTGAGGGGCAATTTTTTATTCGTGATCTGCCATCCTTGCCGCCCCAGTCGTTCGCTTACCGCGCTGTGTTGCTGCTGTAGACGATCGCGAAATTCAGCGGTTTTGAGGGATTTTTGCCACAGAATCAGGGCATCTTCGCCATCGGCGTAGTAGCGCCGCCGCCGTCCTAACGTCTCAAACCCTAGGCTTTCATAGAGGGCTAAGGCGCGGCTATTAGAGGGGCGTACCTCAAGCGTGGCGCGGGTGAGGGCACGCTCATTGGCATCCGTCAGCAAGTTTACCAGCAGCCATTTCCCTAAACCTCGCCGCTGGTAGCGGGGATCGATCGCCAATACTGTTATATGAGCCTCATCCAAAATTGCCCAGTAGCAGCCCAGACCCAGGAGAGTGGATCCATCGCTGTGGTCTAGGCCCGATGTGGGGCCGGGCTGCGGGTCTACGTCCCTTAAACCTGAAGCCGTTTTCAGGGAAGCCATCGACGCTGTCGATAGATCGGCCTGGTTCCCCTGGATACTATGGGGTCTATGCACTAGCATCAGCAGACAGCTATTGGGGCTATCAATCTCGCGCCCGTAGCCCTCCGGTGACCACAAGCCCCCCAGGG
This sequence comes from Leptolyngbya sp., assembly GCA_003249105.1. Classification (GTDB taxonomy): domain Bacteria; phylum Cyanobacteriota; class Cyanobacteriia; order Phormidesmidales; family Phormidesmidaceae; genus Nodosilinea. Next base: position 6,222 of record QBLT01000260.1, read on the forward strand.
CGAGCTGATCGAGGGCCACCAGAGCAGCAATGTCGTCGTGGCACGGAGCCTGGCAAGAAAGATAGCCCACAGGTGCTAATGATTTGAGTTGTTTGTTCTATGGAAAACCGGCACAGCCCTTAATTGTACACTGGACATTGGGGCGGAATAGGGCCACGGCACCCTGCCGGTTTAGCGTCGCGGCTGTCTCGCATGATTGTCTGAACATTTCTTTCGTTTCTATGAGCACAAGTATGGTTTCAACTTCTCCATCACCGGCTTCGATCGCCGATAGCCGCCAGTACCTTCCCCCCACCAACCC
>QBLT01000261.1 GCA_003249105.1 Leptolyngbya sp.
TTAGGAAGCCCTTTCCTCTACACGGGTATTAATTGATACTTTTCAAATATCCTCTTAGACGTGAACAGGCGCTGCGCTGGAGTGTGGTCTTTCGCAAGGTCACCTATGGCTTTCGCTCCGACTGGGGTGCAGAGTTGTTCGCCCAAGTGCGCTCGCTTGTGAACACCGCTCGGCGGCAGAGCATCTCTGCCTTTGAGGCCATTTCTCGCGCCCCTACCTCACATCAGTCTGATTGGCTACTGAGTTGAGCAATTACAAAGTCGTCAACTAGGGGAGAAATATGCCTTTTAAAGACTTGATTAACATAGTAGGCCTAGGCGTTGGGCAAGCAAGTTAAGAAAAGTAAGGATGTATGTCGTATTTAGACCCAAACAGCGTTCACTTGAAATTATCGGTTGACTTTGGCTGCTTGGCTGACTAGCTTCGGGTGCCAAAGTGGTTTTTATCATGGGCTGGGAACCTTAACAGCAGAGATAGCCGTGCTGATAGGCCAGAGGCTAAGCATGACACAATGCTACGTGCCTTAAGCGCAAACTATGGATGCAGAGCCGATCGGCGTGGATAACACAGCAACCAGAAATTATGAACAACGTTGCAGGGGACTGGTCGATGCGGCAGCAGAGGGCGATCGCCTGGCGGAGTTCCTTCGGGTTAATTATTCTGCTGATTTTAGGGGTGCTGGGAAACTACTTTCGCTGGTCATTCTTTTTCCGGATTGACTTTCTCTTTGGCACGATCGCTGTGTGGCTTGTGCTCAGCTACTATGGCATCCGCTGGGGTGCTGTGGCAGCGATCGTGGCCTCTAGCATCACCTACTTTCTTTGGAAGCACCCCTACGCCATTGTCACCTTTACCGCTGAGTTTTTGTTTGTCTCGTTTTTTTATGCTCGCGACTCTCGGCGCAACCTGGTGCTGGTCAATGCCATTTATTGGGTGCTCATCGGCATGCCGCTGGTGTGGTTGTTTTACCACCTGGTTTTAGGGGTAGACCCCCACCAAGCTCAGATTATTTTACTTAAGCAGGGGGTCAATGGCATCTTTAACGCCTTAGTGGCCAGTCTGCTGCTGTCCTATACCCCCCTTCACCGCTGGATAGGACGACCCCAGGCGGCCAGCGCGCTATCGCTTCAGCAAACTCTGTTTAATCTGCTGGTGGCTGCGGCTTTTTTCCCGACGCTGATTTTGATGGCTCAAGATAGCCACGGGGTTGTATCCCAGGTCGTAACTGAGGAACAAATTCACCTCAATCTGTTTTCCCACCCCTTGGCAGGTCACATTGAGGCCTGGTACGACCGCCATGTGCAGGCAACCACGGCTTTGGCCGCCATTGCCGCCCAGGCGGCGATGGCGGCTCCCCTGTCTCCGCAGAGTCAGAGCGATCTGCAGGTTCAGGCCCAAACCATTCAAGCGCTGATTCCAGATTTTCAGCATTTGGTCGTGACCAACGGTGCCAATGAGATTGTGACTCAGGCTGATAGTGCCCATGGCCCTACCCATGCGCTCAGGCTGCCTGACCCCAGCCGGGTCGCTAACGACCTGAAGCCGTCTATGTCTCGCGATCGCATGGGAGACGACACGGCTCAAGACAGCACCGTACTGCTAAGCCAGCCTATTTTCAACCAGGGTCAGGTGCAGGGTCGCATCTGGGGCGAAATTGATCTGTCTCCCCTAAAAGACGTGCTGGCAGAAACCGCTGCCGATCTTGGGTTTCAGGTAACGTTGGTCGATCACAACCATCAGGTGCTGCTGAGCACAGACCCTGAGCGGGGCTGGGGCAGCACCATTGACCTGCGCCAAACTGGCGAAGTAGTGCCTCTCAGTGAGGGGGTTTACCACTGGTTGCCGACCGACGGTAGCCCCCTGTATGTGGTGCGCTGGCGTAATTCGCGGTTTGTAGAAGAGTTACCTCTGCAGGCCATTGCCGGCTGGCAACTGATTGTCGAGTCGCTAGCCCAACCCCACGTTCAACCGGTACAGCAGCAGCACAGCAAAAGTTTGTTTATTCTAATGGTGGTAACGGGGCTGGCCCTGGCCACTGCGCACTGGCTCAGCCGACGGCTTGTGAAGCCGCTGTTTGAACTGGCCCAGGTTACCACCAACCTGCCCACCCAGGTGCAAGAGCGCCGAACGATTCAGTGGCCCACCAGTCCGGTGGTAGAGCTGCGATCGCTGGTGCAAAACTTCCAGCAGATGGCCACCACCCTGACCCAAAAATTTCAGGAGCTACAGCAGGCTAAGCAGGCCGCTGAGGTGGCTAATCAGGCTAAAAGCGAGTTTTTGGCCAACATGAGCCACGAGCTGCGCACCCCCCTCAACGCGATTTTGGGCTTTTCTGACCTGCTGCGCCGCCAGCCGGCCCTAGTCTCTCACCAACCGGAGCTAGACCTGATCAAATCCAGCGGCGAGCACCTGCTCGAATTGATTAACGACGTGCTCGACCTGGCCAAAATTGAGGCCGGTCGCATGACTCTCAACGATGCCGCCTTTAGCCTGCCCGATTTTATTGCCAACCTGGAGAGTCTGTTCTCCCTGCGAGCCCAGGCTAAATCAATTGGTTTCACCGTTGAGCGCGGTGCTGAGCTACCGCCGTTTGTGCAGGCCGATGAGCGCAAGCTGCGCCAGGTAGTCATGAACCTGCTCAACAACGCGATCAAATTTACCGAAATAGGGCAGGTAACGCTGCGGGTGCTGTGGTCTGCTGAGCGGGACGGCTGGCTGCGCTTTGAGATCATAGACTCTGGCTTTGGCATTGCCGCTGAGGAGCTAAAGCTGCTGTTTCAGGCGTTTTCGCAAACCGAGTCGGGGCGGGGCAGCAACGAAGGCACGGGCCTGGGGCTGCGCATTTGCGATCAGCTGATTCAGCTCATGGGGGGCACTATTGCGGTGCAAAGCCAGCCTGGCAAGGGGTCCCAGTTTACCGTACAGGTGCCGGTGGCGATCGCCAACCAGCTGCCGCCGCCCCCTGCCATTCGTCAGGCCACGGGGCTGGCCCCTGACCAGCCGCCCTACCGGCTGCTGGTGGTCGATGACCAGTTCAGCAATCGGCGGTTGCTGTTGCAATTTTTGAGCGATCTGGGGTTTGAGGTGCGCGAGGCCGCCAATGGCCAGGAGGCGATCGCCCAGTGGCAAAGCTGGCAGCCCCACCTGATTTGGATGGATATGCGCATGCCGGTGATGGATGGCTACGAGGCCACCCGCCAAATCAAGGCCCAAATGCAGGGGCAGGCCACCGCCATCATTGCCCTCACGGCCAGCGTCTTCGATGAAGAAAAATCGCTGGTGCTGTCGGCGGGCTGCGATGACTTCATTCGCAAGCCGTTTCAGCCGGTGGTAATTGTCGACAAGCTGGTGCAGCACCTGGGGGTGCGGTTTGTCTATACCGAGCCTCCGGCCCTAGCCCCTGCCGCTGAAACGGTTTCCTGTCCGGCGGGTAGCCTAGCTATGATGCCCCAAGACTGGCGCGATCGCCTCTACCAGGCCACCACCCAGGCCGACCAAAAAGCCCTGTTTCAACTGCTCGAAGCCCTGCCGAGCGAGCAGGGTTCCCACCGCCAAGTTTTGCAGGGCTGGGTAGCCAACTTCCAATTTGACAAACTGATGTCCCTCTGCCAGCGCGAAGATGAGCGAAAGCCCTAACCCCAAGCCCACCATTCTGGTCGTCGATGACATTCCCGACAATCTACATCTGCTAACTCGGGAGCTGGGGGAGCAGGCCTACGAAACGCGGGGTGTGTTGACCGGGGCCATGGCCCTCACCGTAGCTCGCTCAACCCCCATCGACTTGATTTTGCTCGACATTATGCTGCCCGATACCGACGGCTACACCGTCTGTGAAACCCTCAAGGCCGATCCCGCCACCCGCGATATTCCGGTAATTTTTATCAGCGCCCTTGACGAAGCCCTCGACAAGGTCAAAGCCTTTGCAGTGGGAGGCGTAGACTATATTTCCAAACCGTTTAAGACCGCCGAGGTGATGGCTCGGGTAAACACCCAGCTAAGCCTGCGGCAGGCTCAGCTCCAGCTTCAGCAGTTTAACCAATCGCTAGAGCACCAGGTGCAGCAGCGCACCGCCGAGTTGGCGGCGGTGAACCAATCGCTGATTGCCGAAATTCAGGTGCGACAGCAGGCAGAGCAAGATCTGCGCAGCAGCGAAATTCGCTATCGCCTGATTGCCGACAACATGAGCGATTTAGTTTGCTTGCACAACAATCAGGGGGAGTTTTTGTACGTCAGCCCGTCGGCCCAAGCCCTGCTGGGCTACGGTGCCGCCGATCTGCTCGGCAAGCGTCTCCAAGACTTTTGCCATCCCGCCGACAGTCACTGCATTCAGCTCCAGTTTCAGCCTTTGCTGGGGCAGACCGAATCGAGCCCTAGCTGCTACCGGTTTCGGTGTCAGTCGGGCCGTCACGTCTGGCTCGAAACCCTAGCTAAGCCAGTTATAGATGATGCTGGCACCATGACGGGCATTGTCACTAGCTCGCGGGATGTCAGCCGCCGAGTTGAAGTCGAACAGCGGCTGCGCCACGATGCTCTGCACGACGCCCTCACCCACTTGCCCAACCGCGACTGGTTGGCCAAACGCCTGGAGCTGGAGCTGATGCAGTGCAGCTGGTATGGCGGCAATCGCTTTGGCCTGTTGATGATTGACCTCGATCGCTTCAAGGCGGTCAACGACAGCCTGGGTCACCTGCTCGGTGACAAGCTGCTGGTAGCCGTGGCCAATTTACTCAAGGGCTGCGTTCGCGATATCGATATGGTGTCGCGCTGGGGCGGCGACGAGTTTGTCATTTTTCTGGATAAAATTACCGACACCGCTGAGGTCATTCAGGTGGCCGATCGCATCCAGGCCACGCTCGAAACCCCGATTACCCTCGACGGCAAAATTATCTTCACCTCCGTCAGCATTGGCATTTTGATTGGCGATGGCTCCTACACCAACAGCAACGACATTTTTAGGGATGTAGATATTGCCCTCTATCGCGCCAAGGAGATGGGGCGCAATCGCTACGAAATTTTTAGCCTGGAGATGTACCAGGAGGCGCTCGCCCGACTCAACCTGGAAAACGATCTGCGCCTGGCCATTCAGCAGCAGCAATTTGTGGTGCACTACCAGCCAATTGTGTCGCTGGAGACGCGATCGCTGCTAGGGTTCGAGGCCCTGGCCCGGTGGCAGCACCCCGACCGGGGGCTGATTCTGCCGGGTGCGTTTATTGACCTGGCCGAAGACACCGGGCTGATTAAACCCCTCGGTGGGCAAATTTTGCGCCAGGTGTGCGAAACCATTGGCCAGTGGAGCACCACCCACCACCTAGAGGATGGGTTCCAGATCAGCGTCAATGTGTCGGGGCAGCAGTTTCGCGACCCGGTCTTTATTCACACGATCGATCAGATTTTGGCCGACACCGGGGTAGCGGGTCACTGGCTCAAGTTTGAGATCACCGAGCGCATTTTGCTAGAGCAGTCTGAGAGCATCGCCTGCACCCTGGCGGCGATGCGCAGTCGCGGCATTCAGCTCAGCATCGACGACTTTGGCACTGGTTACTCGTCCCTGGGCTACCTCAGCCAGTTTTCGGTGCAAACCCTAAAGATCGATCGCTCCTTCGTCAGCCAAATGCAGCCCAACCGCCAGGGCATTGTGCAGGCCATAGTTGACCTGGCCCACAACCTGGACATGACCTGCATTGCCGAAGGGGTCGAGACCGAGTTGCAGCTCACCCAGCTGCTCACCCTGGGATGTGAGGCGGCCCAGGGATATTTTTTCGCTCGGCCCCTGCCCGCAGAGGCGGCGACTCAGATGCTGGCGGGCGATCGCCAACTGCCCTAGCCAGGGCGCTTGGGCCAGCTGTTGGTGCGAATATTTTGGGCTGCTAAGTCTACCGTTTCGGCAATGCGGCGATGCCGCGTTTCGGCCCGCTTGGTGCTGGCAATCCATTCCAAAATACCCCGCTTGGCCGAACGGGGGAAAGCGTCGAAATTGGCCCAAGCGAGGTCATTCTCCCGAAAAGCCGCCGCCAGATCGGACGGCAGCTCCAACCGCTCGATCGCATCCAGCAGCTCCCACGCCCCATCCTGCTTCGCCGCCTCAATCTTCGCCAGCCCCGGCGGCATAATCAGCCCCGCCTCGCCCAGGGCGGCAATTCGTTGTTTGTTGAGCGCCGACCAGCCGGTACCGGACTGGCGCGGGGCCATCCACAGCATGGTGCGATCGCCGTCGAGCTTGTTCGGTTTGCTGTCAATCCAGCCAAAGCACAGCGCCTCTTCCACCACCTCATCGTAGGAAACGTGGGGCCTCCCCGACCGTTTCTTGTAGGTGATCAGCCACAGCCCCTCAGGGCGCGAGTGATTTGCCGCCAACCACGCTCGCCACTCCGCACGACTTTCAACCTGCACAGAATTCTCAGGAACTTCGATCGCCATCGCCCCAAGCGCAATTAAGCCAGCCTAATCCCTCAAACCCCACCCATCTACATCCCAAACAACCCCATCACCCCATCACTCCATTACCCCATCATT
>QBLT01000262.1 GCA_003249105.1 Leptolyngbya sp.
GGGGAAGTTTGAATCTCAGGTGGGTGGGGTTGGGAGCGAAGCCTTAGAGTACATCTAGAGTTTTGCCCATGAGCTTGCGAAATTCGAGCATGGCGGTGTAGGTGGGGAGTACAAAAACGGTGTCGCCGGAGCCAGCTTTTTCAAACGATAAATCAATCACCTGGCGAATCGATTCCTCGGCGGGGATGGGGCCGGGCGGAACGTCTAGCGCATACTTTAGCCGCACGGCCATATCTTTAGCGCGAATGCCAGTGCAGAGAACCCAGTCGATATTGGCCCGGTTGAGCCGTTCTAGTTCGCTATCCCACAGCCAGGAGACGTCTTTGCCGTCGGCGGTGTTGTCGTTGATGGCGAGAATGAGTTTGAGGGCGGGGATGTTGCGCAGCAGCTCTAGGCTAAGGCTGAAACTGGCGGGGTTCTTGACTAGCAGTAGGCGGTAGTTGACCCGTTTATCGCCGTGCTGGCGGGTGAGGATTTCGCCTCGGCCAAAGGCTGGTTTGAAGGTTTTGAGCCCGGCGATCGCAGTGGCTCCGTCTATACCCAGGAGGTTGGCGATCGCGATCGCCGTCAGCGCATTGTAAACGTGGAAGAACCCTGGCGATACCGTCCTGGCCTGGGGCAGATGCACCTGCTCGTTATTAATTTGCCCCTGAATCGAAAAATCGGTGGTCAGGTCTTCATTGATGTGGATATTAGTTGCCTCTAGCCCCTGGCTGTCGGGGTCGCGGCGGTTGAGCTTGCCTTCGTAGGGTAGAAATTTGGCGTACTCTGGGGCGAGGGACATAAAGTAGGTGGCGTTCCCCAATCCCTGGGTGAGGCGAGCGGTGCGGGGATCGTCGCCATTGACAACTACGGCGGCGGTGGGGCACTGGGCGATGCCGTCGCGAATCAGCTTTTCGGTGCGATCGATTTCGCCGTAGGCATCGAGCTGGTCGCGGTAGAGGTTGGTGACGGCAATAATGTTGGGTTTGATCAGCTTGGCGATGCGGGGCAGGGTAGCTTCTTCGACTTCGAGCACCGCGTGGGTAAAATCGAGTCGCCCAATAGCATTGCTCTGCTTGAGGAGCTCTGACAAAATGCCCTGGCTGAGGTTGGCTCCAGCTTTGTTGCGTAGCACCTTAGCCTTTGGCACTTGGTCGAGCACGGCGCTAAGCATCGTTTGGCTGGTAGTTTTGCCGTTGGTGCCAGTAATAGCTACTACAACGGGGATTTGGCTGATCAATGCCTCTAGCACGAAGGGAAAGTAGCGTCCGACCAGGTAGCCTGGCAGCGCGGTGCCTGACCCTCGGCCCGACACCCGCAGGGACAGGGTCAGCAGCTTGGCAAAGGCAACAATAGGAATTAGCAGCAGTTGGTTCATGGCCGGGCTAGGCAGATCATGAGGGAAAGGGTAGCAGAGTGTAGGGACAGACCTACGGGTCAGCTCAAGTTTTTTGGGGTGAGGGAGCGGAGAGACACATGCTCGCGGCTGCGGAGGAACACACGTAATTAAGGGGAATTTGTGGACAATCGAGGTTCAGTCCTATGGGTGATTGGGGGTACAGGGGAGGCGGTGGAGTTGGCTACTGCCTTGGTGGCGGAGCAGATTCCCTGCTTAGTTACGGTGACGACGGCAATTGCGCAGCATGCCTACAAAAAAAGTACCTATCTAAAGGTTCTAGTTGGGGGACTGAACGTGGTGTCGCTGGGGGAGTTTATTCGGGCTCAGCGGATTGGGGCGGTGCTGGATGTGTCGCATCCGTTTGCGGTGGAGATTTCAAAGGGGGCGATCGCCGCTGCCCAGACCCTCAACCTCCCCTACTGGCGCTACGAACGTCCTGCTATGGAACCCGTTGCTAACGGGCGCATTCACTATATAGATAATCTCCATACTGTGCTCACCCCTGAATTTTTGTTAGAACAGCGCACGTTGCTCACCCTCGGCTACCGCTGGCTGCACTACTTTGCCCCCTGGCAGACCCAAACTACCCTGTTCGCCCGCATTCTGCCCTCGCCGGTAGCGCTGGAAGCTGCTCTGGCGGCAGGCTTTACTCCCGATCGCCTAATCGCCCTGCGCCCCCCTATCACCGCTGAGCTAGAGCGCGCGCTCTGGCAGCAGTGGGAAATTACCAAGGTGATTACCAAGGCCTCTGGTGCGCCTGGGGGAGAAGGTATCAAGTGCGCTGTCGCTGAACAGCTCGACATTTCTCTATTTGTTTTGAACCGTCCCCAGCTCGATTACCCGGTGGTGTGCCGTAGCCAAGAGGAAGCGTTGGCGCTGAGCCGAGGGTGGTGGCGATCGCTCCCCAAGCATGGGTAAAAATCTGTCCAGCGATCTCGTTTGACCTCGCTGGCTATTTCCTCCCCTAGGGGTAGTGAAGTCCCGTAGGGAATGCTATCCTTGGCCTTCAATTTGTGCGCTACTATGGGCTATCGCCGGTTGCAGTCGGCCAGGATTGCCTTTGGAAAATTGCTGTATTCCGCAAAACAAAAGGATTTTCTCCGCCTAAGGTTAAAGACTTGCGCCAAATTTTCAGTTAGCCCCTATATTTAGTTGGTCGTTTCGCTCGCTAAGTCTCACGAGAGCATTGTGCACAGGTCGTCCATGACAGCTTTCCCCATGCCATCCGGGCCATCACCCTCCTTTGAGAGCGCTAGCAGTAGCGCTTTGCCAGATACGCCGCCAGTGTTTGCCCTCAAGGAACTGGTGGCTCGGCTACAGCGTGAGCAGTACAAAATTCAAGATTTGCTCAGTTCCCTGGGGTTCGCCCTGCGCAGCCTCAACAATCTAAATCAGTTCCTAGAGCTGATTCCCATGATTGCTAGCCGGGTGACTGACGCCAGCGGCGGTGCCCTGGTGCTGTTTCGGGCCGATGGGCAGGTGCGCCTAGAGCGACTCCACTGCCAGAGCGAAGACCAGTGCCAGGACGTGCGATCGGCCTTAGAAGCCGCTACCCGCCAGGTGACCGCCAGCTTTAAAGCCGCCCCCGAGAGCAGCATGATGTCGATGGCGCGCAACGCCATGCTGGCCCTCGATCGCCAGGTCAACCGCTACTTAGGCGACGAGTTTCAGCTGTTTGGCACCGCCATCATTGTGCAGAACGTGGAGCGGGGGCGGCTCTACGTGTTTAGCCGCGACCCCGACTATGCCTGGACGGAAACTCGCCAGAAGCTGGTGCGCCTGGTGGCTGACCAGACCTCGGTGGCGATCGAAAACAACGAGCTAACGGCGGCGGTGCGAAAAAAAGAGCGCCTCGATCGCGAACTCGAAATCGGGGCCGAAATTCAGCTGCAACTGCTGCCCCGCGAGTGCCCCGCCATCCAGGGGATGGATTTGGCCGCCAAGTGCCGCACCGCCCATAAGGTCGGCGGCGACTACTACGATTTTATCCCTACCACCTTTGACCAGCTGCGCCAGACCGGCTCCCAGCAGACGGCGGCGGCTCCCTGGAGCTTTGCCATTGGGGATGTGATGGGGAAAGGCGTGCCCGCCGGGCTAATCATGACCATGATGCGGGGCATGTTGCGGACAGAGGTGCTCAACGGTCATTCGCCCGCCCGCATTTTGCAGGACTTAAACTTCGTCATGCACAGCGATCTCGAAAGCTCGAACCGCTTTGTGACGCTGTTTTACGCCGAGTACAACCCTAAAACTCGTCGTTTGGCCTACGGCAACGCTGCCCACAACCCGCCGCTGTTGTGGCAGGCCGCCACCAACACCATCACCCGGCTCGATACCCCCGGTATGCTGCTGGGGCTGGATATGAACACCGAGTACTGTGAAGCCGAGGTGGAGCTTCAACCCGGCGACACGGTGGTGTTTTACACCGATGGATTTACTGAGGCCGCCAACCCGCGCGGTGAGCGCTTTGAGGAAGAAAACCTGGAGCGGGCGCTTCAGTGGGCCTGCCGCAACTGCGCCTCAGCCGAGGCAATTTTAGACTACACCTTTGACCTGCTCGATCGCTTTATCGGGGGCGATCGCAGCAACGACGACGACATGACCCTGGTGGTGATGCGGGTAAAACCAGAACTTCAGCTCAACCTGTTTGATAACTAGCGGGTTCCCAAATTCTCGACCTAGATGCTCGGCCCAAATTCTTGGGCGAACGGCGCTAGACTTGAGGTATCAGCCTCAGTAATTGCGCTATGTTCCCATCCCCACATTGGTCATCTTTGAGACGAGGCGTTGCTCTGGCCAGTGCCGGTCTGCTCACTCTGGGATCTACCTGGGGATTTTTAGCGCCAGCCTCCGCCCCGGCAATTCAGTACTCTGATGGCACCGTTGGTTTTTCTTACCCGCCGCGCCTGACCGAAAGCTACGCCACGCGCAATCTGGTCAGCGAGGGCAATGTCACCTACTATCTCACCTTTGATTTTCCCGAGGCGGCGGTTGAACCGCTAGATCGGGTGGTGATTCGTCTGAACGAAGGCTACGACCCGATCTTTCGCTATCGGCTAGAGGCCATCGAAGCCTTTGCCAACACCCCTGAGGGGCGGGTGCGTTTGCCCCTGGGGGAACTCACCCAAGACCAAGACGCCCGCGAATTGTCGATTTCCTTCGATCCACCCGCCGAGCCTGGGGCACCCATCACCCTAGCCCTACGGCCCGTGCGGAATCCTCGTTTTGGCGGGGTTTATCTGTTTGGGGCGACGGCCTACCCGGTGGGCGAAACGGTGAAATCTACCTTTATGGGTTACGCCCGGCTATCGTTTTATGAGCGCGATCGCGATCGCTGGCCCTAGCCCGAACTCCTGTCGTTAAGGTGTGCCCCACCCTATGGTCAGCCCCTCGCCGGAGTCTGCTCGATTTTTTATCGCCCTTCTACCGCCCCAGCCTGTACAGGATGCCATTACCGCCATCAAGCAGGACATTGGGCGGCGATTCGGCAGCCGGGCCGCCCTTAAATCGCCGCCTCACATTACCCTACAGCCGCCCTTCGAGTGGTCTCTAGATCGGTTAGGTGAGCTACAGCATCACCTGCATGGGTTTGCCCGTCAGCAGCGGCCCATTCCCGTTGTTCTAGAAGGGTTTAGCGCATTTCCGCCGCGAGTGATTTATGTCGATGTGCGCCAGACGGCGGCGGTGATGGCAATTCAACCCGCCTTAATAGCCCATTTAGAAACTCACTGTGGGCTGCGGGAGGGCTATCGAGAACCTGGTTCCAACCGCCGCGCCCCCTGGCCCTTTACGCCCCATGTCACGGTGGGCTTTCGGGATCTCACGCCCGCTGCCTTTCACCAGGCCTGGGTCGAATTTGAGCACCGTCCCTTCTCGGCCGTTTTTGAAGTGCCCACCATCACCTTGCTCCGCCACGATGGGCAAGTCTGGCAAATTTTCTCTGAGCTGCCGTTGGGTACTCCAAATGATTGAGTTGCCAGGCATTCGGGATTGTGTAGAAGCTTATACAGAACAGAGATTGCCTTGACATTTGCCAAAACCGTAGCTTAATATACAGAAGTAATCAGAAATTCGTTCATCTCGCTTTTTCGATGCCGACTAGAGCGAGACGGAAGTAGGGGTTAATCGCCCCCGAAGGAACGCGCCCCAATGTTCTGATCAAACCCTTGATCTTTTGGAGGCGACCCCATGAAACTCACCTATCGCGGCGTAAGCTACGACTACACCCCCCCCGTTGTGGAATCCAACCTAACCGATGAAGTTGGCAAATTTCGCGGCGTAGATATTCGATTCCGCACCGTTAAGAAAGCGGCTGTGCAGCAGCCCACCCTAGACTTGGTCTATCGCGGTGTGGCTTACCAGACTGGTACCCCTGAGGCTGCGCCTGTGGTTGAGGCTGTGCCTGTGGCGGCGATCGCCGCCCCCGTACTAGCCGCTCCTGCCGTGGCAACCGCCTTTAGCACCGAAGACAAAGCCCGCATGAGCATGATGAACCGTCATCGCTCCGTGAAGCAGCGTCAGCAGTCGATGCTGGCCCGTCTGGCTACCGAAGCCGGTCTGCCCGCCGAAGCCGCCCACTACTGGAACCACATCCAGGGCAAGGTACACCCCAGCTTCTGGGCGACCTACAGCCGCAGCGGTGCCGCCGCTAGCTAAGCGCCTCACCTGTTGAATGAACAGCCCCTGCCAGATGTTGCTGGCAGGGGCTGTTTTGTTGGTCGCTGCCGCAGGAAAATCTTCTTTGGAGCAATCTGACCGTCGGTGTCTCCTGCGGCGGCACTCTAAACCCGTTTGGTCATCTCAGCGCAGTTGCTTGGGCAGGATGAATTGCCGATCAGAATTGGGAAAAATAGTTTGACCCCTGCTGGTATAGCGGTAGTGATACAGAAAGAAGGTCGCCCCAGCCCTAGATTAGTGGTTAAACCCCTAGATGACGTTTGTACTTAGAAATTTTTTGTTGCCCCGCGTTTCCTAGGCCCTTGGTGTGGTGAAACCTGCACGCATAGGGGGCTCCAGTTTCCCTGTTGTTTTGCGTCCCACGGTTTACTGTGTCTCTAACTCCCAATAGGTTACCTATCGACCTTAGCCC
>QBLT01000263.1 GCA_003249105.1 Leptolyngbya sp.
GAAATCGTCCCGACCCTGGCTTCGTAGACGGATGACTTTTTTCTTGGAATACTCTTAGTAAATCTCCCCGCTGAGCTAGGGCTACATCAGCAATGCCCACCAGGGGCAGCGGATCGGTGGTGGTGTAGACCCGCTCTTCGATAGAAACCCGGTATTTAGGCGCTACTTGAGGGGTGATGACATCGGCCAGGGCAACAATCAAGCGATTGCGCACCTGGGGCCACAGGCCAGGTTGTTCAATGTAGGGATTCATGCCGGGGAATGGGTTGTGCATTGTCCCTCGCTGAGCCTGTGCTACCAGTGTAAAGGCGAAAAGGGTTGTCTACAGGCCATGGCCAACTCAGATCAGTGAGGTCTAAAAGTAGGGACGGCCAGATGTGACCTTAGAGCTTGAGGAATACGTAGTGGTATGGGTAGCGCGTTGTGCGAGCCAGGTGCCTGGGCTAGGATGGAGCGAAATTGTGGCATCCAGGGCAATGGGGCAAGACATCTTTTTAGCCAGAACCGAAGAACAGCGACAGTTTCGGCGATCGCTGACGGCCCTTATCCCCACCTGGAACCAGCGGCACTTGCCCACCCTGGGCAAACTGTTGCCCAGGCGCGACCCCACTCCCGAGCCAGAACCTTCAGTGCTACTGTTCTACGGGCCGGGGGGCATGGGCAAAACTACCCTGACTCTGCGGCTGCGTACCATTGCCCAAAGCGAATCGCCCTTTAAGGGCCAGGTCAACACCCTATTTCTCGATTGGGAGAAGGAGCAAAAACTTACCGTCGATTTACAGGTGGGCCACGACCACATTTCGCCAGAGACGGTGCTGCGAGTGTTGCACAAGGCTCTGGCCAAGACCTTTGGTGGCAACAGCTTTGGCGACTACGACAAAACCCTCAAGGAACTGACTCAGGCCCAAGAAAAAGTGGCTAAGGCTATGCAGGGGCAACCCGACAATTCTTTGCCCGACCAGGTGAGTAAGCTGGGCGCTAAGGGGGTGGCCTTTGCGCTGCGGCTAAACCCGGTGACCAGCGCAGCGGTGTCGCAAGCAGCCTTAGAAACCACGCTGGATACAACCTTTAAGGTGACTGCCGAGGGGTTGTCTCAGACCCGACAGTTTGTGCAAAAGGCGCTGACGCCCCAAGAATATGCTCTCTATGAACAGCCCCACGAACGATTAGCCGAAGCCCTGGGCCAGAGCATTGCCCGCCTGAGCCAGCGGCAGCCCCTGGTGCTGCTGTTTGACACCTACGAAATTGTGGATCGTCCAGCGTGCGACTACACTCTGCGGCGGGTGATGCAGACCAGCGGCGACCAAGCCCTATGGGTCATCGGTGGCCGCAGCAACCTGGCCGACAGCGGCCAGCGGGGCAAGGTCTATTTTCGCGGCTACAAGGGCGACTTTGCCGAAAACCAGATCTACGCCAAAGAACTGAGCGAGTTTGGGCCTGATTTAATTCAGCAATACTTCGCCCAGGTAGCCCCCAGTCGGCCCATTACCGAGGCCCAAGCCGATGCGGTAACCCGGTTTAGCCTCGGCATTCCCTTTGTAATTCGGCAGGCGGCGGTGATGTGGCGCGATGGCAAACCAATTGAGGAAATTGTTGCCCCCACCCCCGCCCCCGCCCTGGGTAGCGGCGTCTTAGCCTATGACGAGGTGATTACCGTCACTAGCGAACGGTTCTTGGTGCACTGCTTTGGCGCACCAGAGCACGAGGCCGACCTGGAGGCGATTTATGCCCTCGCGCTAATGCGTCGCCCCGATGCCGACTTACTGCGGCAAATGCTGGATGAAACGGATCTGGAAACCCGATTGCAAAGCTTGAAAGAGCGCTACAGCTTCATTTGGGTAGAGCAGCTACGGCTGGATGAAAAACTGACCCAGTTTTTACGGGCCTATTTGCTGACCGACCTGCGCCGCACCAGCCAGCCGGTGCAAACCCTAAACGACCGCGCCATTGCCTGGCTAGAGTTGCAGGTAGAAGCCAAAGCACAGGGCATCGCCGATACCGCTGAGAAACTAGAGGAAGAAAACCTGGCCGAAACTCTGCTGGACCTGGCCCACCACCAGTTTTGGCACAGCGAAGATGCGGGAATGCGGTATTTCGTGCAGCGCTTTGTGGAAGGCTGGCAGTACGACCGCGACTGGACGCGCAGTTTGCTAGAGATCGCCGAATCGTTTCGGCCTTGCCTGGGGCCAGATAGCCAAAAACGAGTCTCGCGCTTTGAGAAGGTGTTGGATTTCGATGCTGACTCGGATACGCTGGATGCAGTGCTGAGGGATCTAGAGAAGCTAAAACAACGAGGTTGGCTAGCAGGCGGCAACCAGGCCGAGCAAGACGCAATTTTGTGGATCAAGAAGGGGCAGCTAGCCTTTCGCCACGGGAGCTATGCTGACGCATTGACCTGCTGCCTAACTGCTGAAAAGCACCTGCCTGCTGGTTTTAATCAACTCCGAAAAGATTTAGCCCAAGGATTTTATCGCATCAGCGGCAAGTTTATTTGGCCAGACGACGGGGATGGTACTGTCTATTCAGCAGAAGGAGAGCAAGCTATTACACGTGCCCTAATCTTAGAGCCCTCACGAAGTGATTGCAATTACCGTTTTGCTATTGTTTGCGTTCTCTCAGATAAGCTAGAAAAAGCTATCGCCGCATGCCATCAGGCTATTGCCCTTGACCCCAAAAACGCCATTCTGCATAACGGCCTCGGCAATATGTGCTGGGCTCAGGGTCGCTACGAGGATGCGATCGCTGCTTTTCAGCAGGCGATTATCATTGAACCAAATAGAGGTACCTTCAATTCCCTTGGATGGATGTATGTGGTAGTTGAAGACTACAAAAATGCTCAAGAGGCTCTAGAAAGAGCGATTGAAGATGCTGACTGGGCTAATTTGTTTAACTATGGATTACTTTGGGCTCTTCAAAGAAACTGGGCAACGGCACAGAAAAACTGGCAACAAGGCTATCAACTTTGTCAACAGGACGACAGCCTAGCAGCCGTTAAGGCGTTTTATTGGATAGCTCTAGGCAACGCTAATAAAGGACTTGCCGAATTGAAGACCCTACTCGATCAAGACCTCATTTCTATGGAGTTAAAACGACCGTTGCTATTGGTGGCACAAGTGATGCAGCGATGCCCAGAATTTGGAGAAACAGCCAAACAGGCTGCTGATATGCTTGAGAACTCTTTACAAGGTTTTTAGCCTAATCCAATTGCTCGCTACCGCACCGCCATTCTTACCAATGTTACGATCAGCTTATTCAGTGTATGCGCGACAATCTATGCCTGAATCGATCTCAGCCTTTCAAAAAGCCATTGACGCGGTCGAGTCTCTTTCCCTTCAAGACCAAGAGGCTGTGCTCAGCCTCTTGCAAAAACGCATCGCAGACCAGCGCCGCCAGGAACTCAGCCACAGCGTTGCTGAAGTTTGCCAAGAATTTGCTCAAGGCAATGTCCAGTTCGGTTCAGTTGACGACTTCATGGCAGGTCTAGACGATTGAGACGCCTCGCCCAACTTCGTGAGCTAGTTGCTAAGGTCGAGGCATAATGAGTTGTAGACCCCCGATTCCTAAAAAGTCTTTGGTGTTGTGAGTGACTAGCGGTAAACTATAGCGTAAAGCTGTTGCGGCAATCCAAGCATCCTGCGGAGAAATCGGTCGCCCTCCACTCTGGCGATCGCTACGAACTCGTGCCCATTCCCGGCAGAGCGGTTGGTCAACCGGAACAACCAGATAATTTGATAAGTATTGCTCTAGCTGCGAAAGGCGGCGATCGCCCCATTGACGTAGAATCGCCCACTGAAAAAGCTCAGCAACAGTCATAAACGAAAGCGCTAATTCCTGACCGTTCAAAATTGGTAGGTAAGGGTCAGCATAGTCGCTACCTTTGAAGATGAAGGAGGCGATGTCAGTATCAATTAGCAAAAGAGCCATAGAATTTCAGTCAGCTCGCTTCCTGGCGTTGCTTTCGCAGAAAGACCAGAAAATCCTCAATCGAGTCTTCTTCTGGCCAAAAGTCAGCAGCAAGATCTTTGAGGCTATGAACGGTCGTGGGGCTTTGGGTATCGCGTAGCTGCTGAAGTGAAATACCTTGCCAAAACTGGGCACTAAGTACTTTGATATTGGGTTGAGAATTTGAAGCTGAATCGCTCTGGGTGAGAATTTGCAGCAGTTGCAGCCGCTCTGTAGGCGAGAGCGGTTGAATGGCAGCGATGGCTGCTTGGAGTTGCGGAGTCATAGCATACCTCCATAAGGAGAGATGGATCTTGTCTAGAGAATAGTGACTTATACCTTATCCCGTGCGATCAACCGCCTCAAAATAGCTGTCACAGTGTAGAGCTGGTTGCCCTGCCGGGTCGAGAGGGTAAATTTGTCAGACACGTCATACTGCTGCCGTTGGGGGTCTAGCTTCACAAATAGGTAGTCTTCACCCGTGGTGATCATCCCAAACGTAGCGGTTTGCTGGGCACCATTGCCCACCATATAGGTCAATGTCTGGGGCAGAGCCTGCATCACGCTAAACCCATAGCGCTTGCTCTCCAGCAGCACCAGCCAAAAGTTATCCTGAATCACCAAAACGTCGATCAAACCTTCGAGCAGCGTGTCGCCGTCTTCGATTTCAAACCGAACAAATTTTTCACCCTGAATTTTGTAGGGCGGGTCACATAGCCCCAACAAATCCAGCAGAGGCGATACCAAGATAATATCCACCGTGCTTTCTGTAATCGCCCCATCAGCCTGGTAATACTGATAGCGAGCCTTTAGCCGATCCAGGGTGCTCTGTTCAGCTGCGGTAAGGAGAGGGAGGTTGGTCTGCCACTCGGCAAAAAAGTTAGGCTCAGCTGCCCGGCTGAGATTGAGGCGAGCATGGGCCTCGGTGAGGCTCGTAATCGCTTTGGTAATGCCAAGGGTTTGGGCCACGCTGCGTTTCCCCGAGGAGATATAGACCTTCTCTAGAGCATAGCGACCTATGCCATTCAGCGGCCAATTTCAGCCCTTACCTTCGTTGGCGATCTGCTTGCTCAACCACAGCACCGGCAGCAGCCCCACCAGAATGATCGCCAGCGCCGGGGCCGAAGCCTCAATCAACCGCTCATCGGCGGCATATTGATAAACCCGCACCGCCAGCGTGTCGAAATTAAACGGGCGAATAATCAGCGTCGCGGGCAGCTCCTTCATCACATCCACAAACACCAGCATGGTAGCGGTGAGCAAACTGCTGCCCAGCAGCGGGCGGTGAATTTTCATCAGCGTTTGGTTAGGGGTTTGGCCCAGGCTACGGGCCGCATCATCCAGCGAGGGCTTAATTTTGCCCAACCCCGCCTCGATCGCCCCAAAGCTCACCGCCAAAAACCGCACCAGGTAGGCCAACAGCAGCGCAATAATTGTGCCGCTCAGCAGCAGCCCGGTCGAAAATCCAAACGTCTGCCGCATCCAGGCGTCGATCGCATTGTCGAACTGCGCCAGGGGTATCAGCGTGCCCACCGCAATTACCGCCCCCGGCACCGCGTAGCCCAGATTGGCCCCCTGCACCGCCAGCTTGAGAAACGGCGTGCCGTTGAGCCGCAGACCATAGGCCATCACCAGCGCTAGCAGCACCGCCAGCACCGCCGCCAGCACCGCCAGCACCAGGCTGTTAAACCCCAGCACCACAAAGTCGCCGTTGAGGGTGGCCTCGGCGTTGCGCACCGTCATCCCCAGCAGCAGCCCGGTGGGGATGATCAGCCCCAGCAGCACGGGGGCAGCGCAGGCCAGCCAGGCCCCCACCGCCCGCAGCCCGCCCAGCTCGTAGCGCGACTGCGAAATCGTGCGGGCCATGCCCTGGTAGTAGCGAGCTCGACGGCGCGATCGCTGTTCCAACACCACCAGCGCAAAGATAAACAGCAGCAGCACCGCCGAGAGCTGCACCGCCGCCGGGCGATCGCCCATGCCAAACCAGGTGCGATAGATGCCCGTGGTAAAGGTCGAGACGCTGAAGTAGGCCACCGTGCCAAAGTCGTTCAGGGTTTCCATCAGGGCCAGGGCGGTGCCAGCGGCGATCGCCGGGCGCGCCAGGGGCAGCGCCACCGCGCGAAAGCTGCGCCAGGGGCCACAGCCCAAGGAGCGGCTGGCCTCCAGCGTGGCGGTGGATTGTTCTAAAAACGCCACCCGCGCCAGCAGATACACGTAGGGGTAGAGGGTCAGGCTAAACAGCAAAATCGCCCCCTCAATCGAGCGAATATTCGGAAACCAGTAGTCCGTCGCTTGCTGCCAGCCAAACAGGCCGCGCAGGGCCGTCTGCACCGGGCCAAAATACTCCAGCGTGTCGGTATAGACGTAGGCGAGGATGTAGGTGGGCGCAGCCAACGGCAGCAGCAGCAGCCACTCAAACCAGCGCCGGCCCCAAAACTGGCAGGTGCTCACCAGCCAGGCGGTGCTCACCCCAATTAGCAAAACTCCCACCCCCACCCCCACCATCAGCACCAGGG
>QBLT01000264.1 GCA_003249105.1 Leptolyngbya sp.
GAGTGGGGGAGATAGAGGAGATGGGGAAGGTGGGGAAGATAGAGGGAACCCGAGATGGGTAGGGTGGGCACTGCCCACCTTTACTAATTGCTAAAGCCGATGACTCTTGCTTTAGTCACTTAATGAAGGAGGTTGGTCGTAGAAGCGGGTAGGGGGAATTAGATTGGGCCATTGGAGAGTTGAGGGTGGGAGCCAAGGGGGATGGTGGGCAGTGCCCACCCTACGAGAAAACCTGGTTTCTGGCTGCAAGTAGTAAGCCCCTCTCGGCGGTGGGCTGAGAGGGGCTGGGGGTTAGCAGCGCTCGTGGAAGGTGCGGTTAACGACATCGAGCTGCTGTTCTCGGGTGAGTTTGATGAAGTTCACCGCGTAGCCCGAGACCCGAATGGTGAGCTGCGGGTACAGCTCCGGGTGATCCATGGCATCCAGCAGGGTTTCGCGGTTAAACACGTTGACGTTGAGGTGGAAGCCGCCGTCGCAGGTGTAGCCGTCGAGCAGGGCGGCCAGGTTGCTGATGCGATCGCCCTCCGTCCGACCCAGCGCCCCCGGCACAATCGAAAACGTGTTCGAGATGCCGTCCTGGGCGTCGCTGTAGGGCAGCTTGGCCACCGAAGCCAACGAGGCTACGGCTCCGTTGGTGTCGCGCCCGTGCATGGGGTTAGCCCCGGGGGCAAAGGGTTCACCGTCGCGGCGACCGTCGGGCGTATTCCCCGTTTTCTTGCCGTAGACCACGTTGGAGGTGATGGTGAGAATAGACTGGGTGGGGATGGCGCTGCGGTAGGTGGGGTGCTTGCGCAGTTCGACCATGAAGGTCTGGACGAGCTGCACGGTGATCACATCCACCCGGTCATCGTTGTTGCCGTACTTGGGAAAGTCGCCGTCGATGAGGTAGTCCACCGCCAAACCGCGATCGTCCCTGACCACCCGCACGCGGGCGTGCTTGATCGCTGAGAGGCTGTCGGCCACCACCGACAGGCCCGCCATGCCGTAGGCCATGGTGCGCACAATGTCGCGATCGTGCAGAGCCATCTCTAGCCGCTCGTAGCAGTACTTGTCGTGCATGTAGTGGATGACGTTCATGGTGTTGGCGTAGGTCTTCGCCAGCCAAGCCATCATCTGCATAAAGCGGGGCCACACCTCGGCGTAGTCGAGCACGTCGCCGGTAATCGGCGCATAGGCCGGGCCAATTTGGTCGCCGGAATGCTCGTCCTTGCCGCCGTTGATGGCGTAGAGCAGGCACTTGGCCATGTTCACCCGTGCCCCAAAGAACTGCATCTGCTTGCCAAGGCGCATGGCCGACACACAGCAGGCAATGCCATAATCGTCGCCCCAGTAGGACCGCATCAGGTCGTCGTTTTCGTACTGAATCGAGCTGGTTTGAATCGACACCTCGGCACAGTAGCGCTTGAAGGCCTCGGGTAGCCGCTCAGACCACAGCACCGTCAGGTTGGGTTCCGGGGCGGGACCAAGGTTGATCAGGGTGTGCAGCATCCTAAAGCTGGTTTTGGTCACCAGGGGGCGGCCATCGATGCCCATGCCGCCAATGCATTCGGTCACCCAGGTGGGGTCGCCGCTAAACAGCTCGTTGTAGTCGAGAGTACGCAAAAACCGCACCAGCCGCAGCTTCATCACAAAGTGGTCGATGATCTCCTGGGCTCCTTTTTCCGTGATTAGCCCAGCCTGAAGATCCCGTTCAAAATAGATATCCAAGAATGTGGAGACCCGCCCCAGGGACATGGCTGCCCCGTTTTGTTCCTTGACCGCTGCCAGGTAGCCCATGTAGAGCCACTGCACCGCTTCTTTCGAGGTGACGGCGGGGCGGGCCAGCTCGAGGCCGTAGGCGGTGCCCAACTCCTTCAGCTCTTGCAGGGCTTTGATCTGCTCGGAGATCTCTTCCCGCAGCCGAATGGTAGCCTCGTCGAGGGTGTCGAGTTCGAGGCTGTCTTTTTGGGTCTGCTTGTCGGCAATCAGGCGATCGCACCCATAGAGCGCCACCCGCCGATAGTCGCCAATAATCCGCCCCCGCCCGTAGGCATCCGGCAGGCCGGTGATGATGCCCGACTTGCGGCAGCGGCGCATTTCGGCGGTGTAGGCGTCAAACACGCCGTCGTTGTGGGTCTTGCGGTAGCGGGTAAAGGTTTCCTTGGTGGCTGGGTCTAGCTCATAGCCGTAGGCGTTGAGGCTGGCCTCCACCACGCGGATGCCGCCAAAGGGCATAATGGCGCGCTTCAAGGGTTTGTCGGTCTGGAGGCCCACAATCTGCTCTAGCTCGCGATCGATGTAGCCCGGGGCGTGGCTGGTAATGCCCGATGGCACAGCGATGTCGGCGTCGAGCACGCCCTTTTCACGCTCGATCGCCATCAAATCCTTCACCTGGTTCCACAGCGCCGTGGTGCGCGGGGTGACGGCGGCGAGGAATGCGCCTTCGCCTGTATAGGGGCTGTAGTTGCGCTGAATGAAGTCGCGCAGATCGATGGACTGTTGCCAAAGGCCGGGCTGGAAGTCGGCCAGGGCACCCAGCGAGTCATCCTGGTTAGCCTGGGTTAGGGGAGGTAAATGATTGGCAATCATGGCGAATCCTCGTGGTTGTGACGGCAGCCGGTAGACATCGAGCCTGCGAAATATCACTACTGCTTTTGAAAATCCCTTAGAAGAGAGCCAGATAAATCTAGAAAGTTTAATTGCTTATTAATTTCCTATTAATTACTCATAGTTGAACAGAGTTTGTACAGGAAATTGTCAGAATTTTTTGCAAGTAGATATAGATTTAGCCGAGAAAATTCTCAGCCTTTAACAACTTTCTTGTTGTCTTTGTGTGAAATTTCACCCTGTGAAAATGCTCCTTATCAGGCTTCTTATAAGATTATAGCTCTGCCAAAAGCTGCTTAAAAGATTGCTTCATGACACTTCAAAGGCGATCGCAGCCAAAACTGCTGGCAATTACTACAGTGTTTGAGAAAATTTCGTTTGATTGAAGAACATCGCGATGATCTCCCCCTGTCCCCCTTATCAAGGGTGGAGTAGACTGAAGCGTAGACGGTCAAAGTATTAGGGGGATCTAGACTCAGCAGTGGTATACCTCACCAAACTGCGAACCGCTGTCAGTGGCGGCGAGTTGGGCATAGACTATTAGCTAAAGCAACCGATGTGTTGTTTTTCTTCTGTTTTTTATAGAGTGCTATCCTAACGCTCCGACCTAACTCTTCAGTAAGAGCAGCTGGGCTGGATCGAGGTGGACAAACCAGGGAAAAGATCGATCCTTCAGTTCTGCCCATCTGTCTTTAAAGACCTCCGCCTGCAGGTGGTAATCATCGAGGTCGGCGGGGGGGCTGCCCAGCTTGAGATAGAGGCTGATGCGGTGGGGCGTTTCGCTGGTCCAGGCAATCCAGCCCGGAAACGTGTTGGGCTGGGAGAGCTCTGTTAAAAAGGTAAGGCGATGCGCGCGAATGCCCACGTGGGTGTGGGTGGGCAGCACCGGCTCCAGGGTTTGCAGAGTGCAGCGCCAGTCCAGCGCTGTCAGGGTGTGATTGCCCTGGCGTTGCAGCGCCGAAACGTTTTTGCAGCCGGTAAGCTGAGCTACAGCCAGACTGCCCGGGTGGTCGAAAATGGCCTGTTTTGGCCCCTCGGCCACGATACTGCCCTCCGAGAGCACCAGCAGGCGCTGACACACTCGGTAGGCTTCTTCCAAATTGTGGCTGACAAACAGGGTGAGTCCTGGGTAGTTGGCCAAGGTTTTGAGCAATTGCTTTTCGAGTTCGCTGCGCAGGTGAGCATCGAGGGCTGAAAAGGGCTCATCGAGCAGCAGAATTTTTGGGTTGGGGGCCAGGGCGCGGGCTAAGGCCACCCGCTGCTGCTGTCCCCCAGAGAGCTGGTGGGGATAGCGATCGCCAAACCCAACCAGCCGCACCCGCTGCAGCTGCTCGGCCACCTTGTCGGCGATCGCCGCCTTCGACTGGCCCCACAGCCCGTAGGCAATATTTTGAGCCACCGTCAGGTGGGGAAACAGAGCATAGTGCTGGAACAGATAGCCGACCCTGCGATCGCGGCTGGGCAGATTAATTCCCAAATCCGAGTCAAACAATACCCGTCCGTTCATCACAATCCGTCCGTTCTGGGGTGTTTCCAGCCCCGCCAGACATCTCAAAATCAGGCTTTTACCCGCCCCCGACGCTCCCAGCAGGCCTAGGGGTTGGCGGTCGGTGGCAAAGGCCACATCCAGGGTGAACCCAGGCAGGTGATGGGTGATGTTGACGGAGAGGCAAGGGGGTAGGGGTAGGGGTTGTACAGGATAGGGCGCAACGTAGGGGGATTTCAGATTTTGGATTTTGGATTTACCCTGTATGGCCTGCTGAGCTAGCCGCCAGCAGCAGTCAATCCAGCCCACAAATGCCCACCTAGCGCCTTGACTTTGCCAGCGGTGCATCAGCACCAGCCCACCCAGGGAAATAGCCAAAATTACCCCGGTCCACAGAGCCGCCTCGCGAAAGGCTCCGGCTTCGACGGCAAAAAAAATCGCCATGGGCAGGGTCTGGGTTTTGCCCGGAATATTGCCCGCCAGCATCAGGGTTGCCCCAAACTCACCTAGGGCGCGAGTAAAGGCCAGGGCGGTACCCGCCACCAGACCGGGTACCGCCAGGGGCAGCGTAATGCACCAAAACAGCTGCCACTCCGTTGCGCCCAGGGTGCGGGCCGCCTGCTGCACCGAGCCGTCGATCTGCTCCAGGCTGCCCAGCACGGTTTTGTACATCAGCGGAAACGCCACCACTGTCGCGGTGATTACCGCCGCATACCAGGTAAACACGACGTTGACCCCCACAGCCGCCATCAGCCCACCTAGGGGGCCATACCGACCCAGCAGTAGCAGCAGCAAAAAACCCAGCACTGTAGGAGGAAGCACCATAGGAGCCAAAAACAGGCTGTCTAGGAGCGATCGCCAGCGACCCTGATAGCCCTGCATAAACTGCGCGGCAGCAATACCTGAAATAAACGCCAGCAGAGTGGCAATCGCCGCAATGCGGAGCGAGATCCACAGGGGAGAGAGGGTAATCATGATGGGTTTGAGGGCTATAGCATAGACGGGCTGTTATCGAGCAACAACCCCAAAGCCAAATTCCTTAAACCTAGTTTGGGCCGTAGATGTCTGCAAAAACGCAATAAATGTCTTCGCCGCCTCAGGGTTAGGGCTATCGCTCACCACCGCGATCGGATAAACAATGGGCTCGTGGGTCGCCGCAGGTGCCGTAGCCAACACCTTAACTCGTTCCGAGAGGGCTGCATCGGTGGCATAGACCACGCCCACATCCGCATTGCCGCTCTCGACAGCGGCCAACACCCCCCGCACATTGTTGCTAAACACCAGCTTCGACCGTAAGGGCTCAAGCAAATTTAACTCAGCAAACACCTGCTCGGCATACTGCCCAGCCGGTACACTGCGAAACTCGCCCACCGCAACAACGCCCACCTCAGCATCTCTGAGCTGAGCTATATCCGTAACTGCAATCCGCGACTGAGCCGGAGCGATTAGCACCAGGCTATTCGTCACTATATTCTGCCGAGAGTCCTTCAAAACCAGGCCCTGCTCAGCTAGTGCATCCATCTGCTTAGCCGCGGCAGAAAAGAAAACATCTGCTGGGGCACCCTGCTGAATTTGCTGCTGAAGGGCACCCGATGCGCCAAAGTTATAGCTAATGTCAATCGCGGGGTAGGCCGCGTGAAATGCAGGTGTGATTGCCTCCAGGGCATCCTCTAGGCTCGCCGCCGCCGATACCGTAAGTTCGACCGTCTGTGCCTGGGCTTTGAGACGGTAGGGTAAGAGAGCAGACGAACCACAGCTGGCTATCAGTAAGTAGATCGCTAGGCCAACACAAGCGCCCACCCAAAATCTACGGCCTTTTGCTGAAGGCATAGGAAAACTCCTTAGAAGCGACTTCACTGCCTCGCACTTCTATAGATTAGCCAGATTAATGAGTACAGTCGGCAAGGCCCTGAGGCCTGTCAGCAGTACCTGTACTGAAGAAAATTAGTGAAAGCCAAAGGCTAAGAAAGCCCCAAGCAGAATCAACAACGAGGGAGCCAGAACGGTCACCTGAGCCAGCGCCACCCGCTTAACCTAAGCGATCTACAAAGCCAACTAAACACTGCCTCGATTCCTGTATCCCTTGCCCAATGAGGATTCCAGCACGCTAGGGGTACCGTTCTGTCCCATCCATGATGCGCTAGATACAGCGCCAGCGGAAAAAAACCGAGAAAAAAAATCGATAAAGCCAACCACTGAGGCTCATCCAGATGGCTAAACCCCTTGCGTGGTAGGAGTTTCGGCCACCCAAAAGTTTTTCAGCCAAAAGTGTTGACAGTGAGGCTTAATCTAGATATATTGATAAAGCGCCTGAGGGAAGCGGCTCGAACGAACCACTCACCGAGGGAAGCGACGAACCTCGACAACTACATAGTCTAGAAACAAAGCCAAGGTTCCTGTCAAGGATTAAATTGGTTTAACGATAGCACAAGTGTTTTCGTTGAGTCAAGTAGGAAGACAGAAACGGATACTGAGGTATCCGGGACATGCTTTTCGGGTCATTTTTCACGAATGACTAATTGAGATTAGCTTTTCGAAGTTAATCACTAACATGGAGAGTTTGATCCTGGCTCAGGATGAACGCTGGCGGCGTGCTTAACACATGCAAGTCGAACGGACCCTTCGGGGTTAGTGGCGGACGGGTGAGTAACGCGTGAGGATCTGCCCTTAGGAGGGGAACAACAGTTGGAAACGACTGCTAATGCCCCATATGCCGAGAGGTGAAAAGTTATATCGCCTGAGGATGAACTCGCGTCTGATTAGCTAGTTGGTGAGGTAAGGGCTCACCAAGGCGACGATCAGTAGCTGGTCTAAGAGGATGATCAGCCACACTGGGACTGAGACACGGCCCAGACTCCTACGGGAGGCAGCAGTGGGGAATTTTCCGCAATGGGCGAAAGCCTGACGGAGCAACGCCGCGTGAGGGAGGAAGGCCTTAGGGTTGTAAACCTCTTTTCTCTGGGAAGAATAACTGACGGTACCAGAGGAATAAGCCTCGGCTAACTCCGTGCCAGCAGCCGCGGTAAGACGGAGGAGGCAAGCGTTATCCGGAATTATTGGGCGTAAAGCGTCCGCAGGCGGCCAATTAAGTCTGTTGTCAAAGGTCACAGCTCAACTGTGGATCGGCAATGGAAACTGGTTGGCTAGAGTGTGGTAGGGGTAGAGGGAATTCCCGGTGTAGCGGTGAAATGCGTAGATATCGGGAAGAACACCAGTGGCGAAGGCGCTCTACTGGGCCACAACTGACGCTGAGGGACGAAAGCTAGGGGAGCGAAAGGGATTAGATACCCCTGTAGTCCTAGCTGTAAACGATGGATACTAGGTGTTGGACGTATCGACCCGTGCAGTACCGTAGCTAACGCGTTAAGTATCCCGCCTGGGGAGTACGCACGCAAGTGTGAAACTCAAAGGAATTGACGGGGGCCCGCACAAGCGGTGGAGGATGTGGTTTAATTCGATGCAACGCGAAGAACCTTACCAAGGCTTGACATGTCACGAATCCTTCAGAGATGAGGGAGTGCCTTCGGGAGCGTGAACACAGGTGGTGCATGGCTGTCGTCAGCTCGTGTCGTGAGATGTTGGGTTAAGTCCCGCAACGAGCGCAACCCACGTTTTTAGTTGCCATCATTAAGTTGGGCACTCTAAAGAGACTGCCGTGGACAACACGGAGGAAGGTGTGGACGACGTCAAGTCATCATGCCCCTTACGTCTTGGGCTACACACGTCCTACAATGCTACAGACAGAGGGCAGCGAGCGCGCGAGTGCAAGCAAATCCCATAAACTGTGGCTCAGTTCAGATTGCAGGCTGCAACTCGCCTGCATGAAGGCGGAATCGCTAGTAATCGCAGGTCAGCATACTGCGGTGAATACGTTCCCGGGCCTTGTACACACCGCCCGTCACACCATGGGAGTTGGCCACGCCCGAAGTCGTTACTCTAACCGTTCGCGGAGGAGGGCGCCGAAGGCAGGGCTGATGACTGGGGTGAAGTCGTAACAAGGTAGCCGTACCGGAAGGTGTGGCTGGATCACCTCCTTTTAGGGAGACCTACCCTTGATAACTCCGAACCGATTTGAATTAGGAGTATTGAGAGGTCACTCTAGGTCGTTCAGGACATTGAGTAGAGTTTCTAGACTATGGTTGAGGTTTATTTTTTAGTCTTTTGAGACTAGAGAACTAAACACGGGCTATTAGCTCAGGTGGTTAGAGCGCACCCCTGATAAGGGTGAGGTCCCTGGTTCGAGTCCAGGATGGCCCACTTGTGGGGGTTTAGCTCAGTTGGTAGAGCGCCTGCTTTGCAAGCAGGATGTCAGCGGTTCGAGTCCGCTAACCTCCACCACGACTAGCTAGACGATGGCGATTAAATTCAGCACGGTATGTTTTGGGAAAGTCCGAGACATAGTCTGCTGGGTGAGAGCCTAGCAAAGAACCTTGAAAACTGAATATGAGAGAAGTGTAAGGTAGTACACACAGAACATTCAAAGTTCGTTGAGAGAAGAGTGAACTTTGTTGGGTTATACCAACGAAGTGAAGGTCAAGCTACAACGGGCTCACGGTGGATACCTAGGCACGCAGAGGCGAAGAAGGACGTGGTTACCGACGATACGCTTCGGGGAGCTGGAAGCAGGCATTGATCCGAAGGTTTCCGAATGGGGCAACCCTAAATACGGCCACCTGAATCCATAGGGTGGCGCGAGCGAACGCAGCGAACTGAAACATCTTAGTAGCTGTAGGAAGAGAAAGAAAACTCGATTCCCGTAGTAGCGGCGAGCGAACTGGGAAGAGCCTAAACCAGTGGTTTTTACCATTGGGGTTGTGGGACAGCGATATGGACTCGAGCGGTTAGACGAAGCATTGGAATGATGCACCAGAGAAGGTGAAAGTCCTGTAGTCGAAAACTTAACGATACTAGCTGAATCCCGAGTAGGTCGGGGCACGAGAAATCCCGATTGAATCCGCGAGGACCACCTCGTAAGGCTAAATACTCCTGCGTGACCGATAGTGAACCAGTACCGCGAGGGAAAGGTGAAAAGAACCCCGGGAGGGGAGTGAAATAGAACATGAAACCGTGAGCCTACAAGCAGTTAGAGCCCGATTAAACGGGTGATAGCGTGCCTGTTGAAGAATGAGCCGGCGACTTATAGGGTCTGGCAGGTTAAAGCGGAAATGCTGAAGCCAAAGCGAAAGCGAGTCTGAATAGGGCGATAGTCAGATTTTATAGACCCGAACCCGGGTGATCTAACCATGGCCAGGATGAAGCTTGGGTGATACCAAGTGGAGGTCCGAACCGACTGGCGTTGAAAAGCCAGCGGATGAGCTGTGGTTAGGGGTGAAATGCCAATCGAACCCGGAGCTAGCTGGTTCTCCTCGAAATGTGTTGAGGCACAGCGGTATTGATTATATACGGGGGGTAAAGCACTGATTCGGTGCGGGCTGCGAGAGCGGTACCAAATCGAGTCAAACTCAGAATACCCGTAGCACACAATGCCAGTCAGACGGTGGGGGATAAGCTTCATCGTCGAAAGGGAAACAGCCCAGACCACCAGCTAAGGTCCCCAAATGGATGCTAAGTGATAAAGGAGGTGGGATTGCAGAGACAACCAGGAGGTTTGCCTAGAAGCAGCCATCCTTAAAAGAGTGCGTAATAGCTCACTGGTCAAGCGATCCTGCGCCGAAAATGAACGGGGCTAAGCATCCTACCGAAGCTGTGGACTTGTATTTATACAAGTGGTAGAGGAGCGTTCTGTACGAGTTGA
This sequence comes from Leptolyngbya sp., assembly GCA_003249105.1. Classification (GTDB taxonomy): domain Bacteria; phylum Cyanobacteriota; class Cyanobacteriia; order Phormidesmidales; family Phormidesmidaceae; genus Nodosilinea. The sequence continues at coordinate 9,828 of QBLT01000264.1, forward strand.
AGCGTTAGCGAGAGCAGGCGTGGATTGTACAGAAGTGAGAATGTCGGCTTAAGTAGCGAAAATGTAGGTGAGAATCCTACACCCCGAAATCCCAAGGTTTCCTCCGGAAGGCTCGTCCGCGGAGGGTTAGTCGGGACCTAAGGCGAGGCCGAAAGGCGTAGTCGATGGACAACGGATTAATATTTCCGTACCTGATTTGGATTGTGGCGGGGG
>QBLT01000265.1 GCA_003249105.1 Leptolyngbya sp.
GATGTCAGCTCCCCCCGCGATCGCCGCACAGCAGGCCGCCGCTGTGCCCCACACCCGCTGCTGGGGGTCAGGCTGGTCTAAAATCCAGCCGATAAAGCTCTTGCGCGAGGGACCCACCAGCAGCGGTCGCCCCAGATCGCGAAACCGGCTGAGCTGCCGCAGCAGTTCTAGGCTTTGGGCAGGGGTTTTGGCAAAGCCCAGACCGGGGTCAACGGCAATTTTGCTGGGTTTGACGCCCACCGCGATCGCCGCTTCGATCTGGTGCTGCAAAAACTCGTAGATTTCGCCAATCAAATCGTGATAATCGGTGCGCTGCTGCATGGTAATCGGGGTACCCCGCAGGTGCATAATCATGATCGGCACGCCCAGGTCGGCCACCGTCGAGAGCATCGCCTTGTCGTAGGTGCCTGCCGAAATATCGTTCACAATGTCGGCCCCCGCCTTCACCGCCGCTCGCGCCACCGACGACCGAGTGGTATCCACCGAAATAATCGCCTGGGCCAGGGTGTCGTCATCATCACTCCGAATCGCCTCAATCACCGGAATCACCCGTTCCAGCTCTTCGGTGCGGGTAATCGACTCGGCCCCAGGGCGGGTAGACTGGCCGCCAATGTCGAGAATATCGGTGCCGTGGTGCACCAGATGGCGCGCCTGGGCCACGGCTCGTTCTACGGTATTAAACTGTCCGCCATCGCTAAAGCTGTCGGGGGTAACATTGAGCACCCCCATTAGGTAGGTGCGGCTGCCCCAAATGAAGGTGCGATCGCGAATTGTCCAGGGAGCGGGGGCCGTCAGCACAGACATGATAATTTACTCAGCTAGAACCTCTGCCTAGCTTAGACGAATTAGGGGGTTGGGAGGTGGGGTCTAGAGCTCAACGTATACGGCTGCCGTTCGCGGCTTTGCCCTACACCTTACATCCTGCATCCTGAACCTCCTACAACACCTTTTCTAAAAACTGCTGGGCGCGATCGCTCTTCGGCGCGCTAAAGAACACATCGGGCGGCGCGTCTTCCACCAGGTAGCCGCCGTCGAGAAACAGCACCCGGTTGGCCACCTCCCGAGCAAAGCCCATCTCGTGGGTGACAATCGCCATGGTGATGCCCGTTCTGACCAGCGCCTTCATCACATCCAGCACTTCTTTGACCATTTCGGGGTCGAGGGCGCTGGTGGGTTCGTCAAACAGCATCACATCGGGCTCCATGGCCAGGGCGCGGGCGATCGCTACCCGCTGCTTTTGCCCCCCCGACAGCCGCGAGGGGTACTGGTCGGCCTTTTCCGAGAGGCCAACTTTGTCGAGCAAGTCCAGGGCAATTTTGCTGGCGTCGGCCTTCGAGAGGCCCCGTACCTTCATGGGAGCGTAGGTGAGGTTGCCCATCACCGTTTTGTGGGGAAACAGGTTGAAATGCTGAAACACCATGCCCACATTCTGGCGCACCTTGAGAATGTCGCACTTGGGCGACGTAATGTCGATGCCACCAACAAAGATGTGCCCAGCCGTCGGCACCTCCAGCAGGTTAATGCAGCGCAGCAAGGTAGACTTACCCGACCCCGAGGGGCCGATAATCGCCACCACCTCGCCGCTGTCCACCTCCGTAGAAATATCCTTCAACACCTCCAGCGGCCCAAAGGATTTCACCAAATGCTCGATTCTAATCACTGCGGCGCATCCTCCGCTCAAGAACGTTGGCGGCCTGGGTCAAACCCATGACCATGACGTAGTAAATCACCCCCACCACAATCAGCGGCTCAAAGTAGAGGAAGGTCTGCCCTGCCACCACCTGGGCCCGCCGCATCAGATCTAATACCCCAATGGTAGACACCAGGGCCGAATCTTTGAGTAGCGCAATGGTCTCATTTACCAGGGCGGGCAGAATGTTTTTAAAAGCCTGGGGCAAAATAATGTCGAGCATCATTGGTCGGTAGGGCACCCCGAGGGACATGGAAGCCTCTCGCTGCCCTTTATCCACCGCCATAATGCCGGCCCGAATGGTCTCAGAACTGTAAGCCGCCGAGTTGAGCGAAAAGGTAAACACCCCCGCCTCAATGGGCGTAATTTTGTAGCCAATCAGCTGGGGGGTGGCGAAGTACACCAGCGCCAGCTGCAAAATCAGCGGCGTGCCCCGAAAGATCGAGGTGTAGAACTCCGCAAACCACCGCAGCGGTTTAATGTTCGAAATCTTGAGCAGCGACAGCAGGGTGCCCAGGGTAAAACCAAACAGGGCGGACAGCACCGTAAACCTGAGGGTAACTAAAATGCCATTCAGGATGAAGGGCAGCGATGGAATAATTTGGCCGAAGTCTAGGTTCATAGGGTTAGGTTGATGGGGCTCGACTACTCAGCCCTGTCGCCAAACCACTTGACGATCAGCTCCTCCATCATGCCGCTTGACTCCATCTCGGACAGCACTCGATTAAATTCGCTCACCAGCTCAGAATCTTTGGGAAAGGCGATCGCAGAACCCGCTGGCCCGTCTTCGCGAATTTCTACCGCTTCCAGGTCAGGGTTGTTGGCCAAAAAACCCTCAGCCACGGTGTCTTCAATAATGGCGGCGTCAATGCGGCCCGACTTGAGCTCTTGAACGATTTCGTTGATGCGGTTGAGGGGCGATAGTTTCACGTTGGGCACGGTTTCTACCAGATCGTTAGCCAGCTCCTCCTGAATGGAGCCCAGCTGCACCCCCACGGTTTTGCCGGTCAGGTCTTCGGGAGACGCGATGCCACCCCCCGACTGAAACACAATGGTCTGCTTGGCGTCGTAGTAAATTTCAGAAAAATCGACGTTTTGCTTGCGCTCTTCGGTGGGGGTCATGCCCGCCATCACAAAGTCAGCCCGCCCCGCCTGTAGCGCCGGAATCAGGCCGTTAAAGTCAATGTTGGTAATCTCTAGCTCGTAGCCCAGCTCTTCGGCAATGTGGCGGGCAATATCGACGTCAAAGCCGACGATTTCTTCAGCACCGCCAGCGGTTTCGACAAACTCGTAGGGGGGGTAGTCGGCGGAGGTTGCCATGGTCAAAACGCCGCCCCTCGCTTCACCGCCCCCCGCCGCCTCGTCGCCGCCGGACTGACTGCCCCCGCAGGCCGTAGTTAGACCCACAGTAGCCAGAGCAACAGCGGCAGTGGATGCCAAAAACCAGCGTCGTTTCATGGTCTTTCCTCACAAACTTTTCGGGGCGATGGGGCTGGGGTTGCCCAGTTAGCAGCAACACAGTACGGCAAAGGCGTAATTTTTGACCAGCACCCGACGAGGGATATTCTGTCAGCCCAAAGTGAACTTAATATAGCTTGCAGAGGAAAAAAGCCACTAGAAGTAGCAAAAACTACCGTTATGCCAAGTCTTGCCCTAGGGAACGACATCTTCAGGCAAAAAGCGATCGCCCAGCTGATTCGTGGACCACTGGTACTCAACGTCGATTTTGACCTGTTTACAGGTTTCTTCGAGCTGGCGCTGCTGCGACAGAGCCTTACGCAGGGCAACGATTAGATCTTGCACCTGTGACCGGATCTGGGGGTTTTGGTAGGCCACCGACATGCTCTGCTGCTCTAGCAATCGCAGCAGCAGTTCGTAGTGAATGTGGGAGGGGAGCGGGAGCGGTTTGCCTAGATTTGCCATTGCAGTGCCCCAGGGTGAGATCCGTTGATTAAACCAGGAAGTCGTTAAAGACTTCCGTATCTAGTCCGTGTTTTTTTCGTAAAGTTGGTCGATGGCCAGCCCTGGGTCGGGTTGTCGAATCAGCGACTCACCCACCAGCACGGCCCCCACCCCGGCGGCTGTTACCGCCCGCAGGTCTGCCGGGGTGTGAATTCCCGACTCGCTGACTACCAGCGCATGGCTGGCCGCTAGGGCCTCGCGCCGTGCCTCAATCAGCTCGGCGGTGGTCTCTAGGCGGGTGGTAAAGGTTTCTAGATCGCGGTTGTTAATGCCAATCAGCGCCAGACCCGGCACCGCCAGCACCCGGTCCAGCTCCTCCAGGGTGTGAACTTCGACCAGCACCGCCATGCCCAGAGCCTTGGCGATCTGCACAAAATAGGCCAGGTCTTGATCCGAGAGAATGGCGGCGATCAACAGTACTGCGTCGGCCCCCTTTGACCGGGCCAGATACATCTGGTAAGGGTAGATGATGAACTCTTTGCACAGCAGCGGCAGCTCGACCGCCTCGCGAATCTGAACCAGGTACTCAAAATCGCCCTGGAAGAAGGTTGTGTCGGTGAGCACCGAGAGGCAGGTGGCCCCGTGGGCGGCATAGGTTTGGGCGATCGCCACCGGGTCAAAGTCAGGCCGCATTACCCCCTGGCTGGGGGAGGCCTTTTTCACCTCGGCAATCAGCGCGGGGGTGGTGCGACCATCGCGCAGGGCAGCGATGAAGTCGCGGGGTGGGGGCGCATCGAGCACCTGCCGCTGCAAGTCGGCCAGGGGCAGACGCTCCCGTAGAGCTGCCACCTCGGTCTCTTTTTGCCACACGATTTTTTCTAGAATATTTCGGGGCTCGGCATCATCCACTTTGATTTGGTATTGCAAGTGTTTGACCGCAACAGCGGGATTGGGAGGACGGCGACGAATCTTCATCTTTGGCGTTTGAATTGACGATTTTGGAGCGATTTTGAACGGTAGTCAGTAGGGTGGGCACTGCCCACCACTATCTAGGCTACTTACTAGCTAGTCAGGTTGGGCACGGCGGCGATCGCAAGCACCGTACTCCCAATCTTCCCCACAGGGGCAAGGTGGGCATTGCCCACCCTACGGGAATTAGGCAGAGGCGACTACGGCGCGCTTGAAGGCTTCGTCGAGCACCTCTGAGAGGGTGGGGTGGGTGTGAACGCAGAACGACAGGTCGGTGACGGTCTGTCCACTGGCGATCGCATTGGCCGCCTCCTGAATCAGATCCGCCGCGTGCATCCCAATGATGTGAGCGCCCAGAATTTCACCCGTGTCTTTGCGGTAGATCACCTTGGCGAGCCCGTCGCCTTCGCCCTCGGCCAAAGCCTTAGAGTTGCCCTTAAAGTAGGTTTTCACGGTATCGATGGCATAGCCCTCGGCCTCGGCCAGAGCCTTGGCGGCCGGTTCCGTCAGCCCCACAAAGCTGACCTCGGGGTGGGTAAAGGCCGCCGCAGGAATGCTCAGGTAATTGATCTTGCGGGGCTCGCCGCAGATGGTTTCTACCGTGAGAATGCCCTGGGCCGAGGCAGCGTGGGCCAGCATCATTTTGCCGGTGGCGTCGCCGATCGCCCACAGGTGGGGCACCGGCTGGCCGTCACGCAGCACTTGCAGGTGGTCGTCTACCGGAATGAAGCCCCGGCGATCGGCCTCGACGCCAACTTTCTCTAGGCCCAAATCTTTGGTGGCGGGGATGCGTCCGGTAGCCACCAGGCAGGCATCAACTTCCAGGGTTTCCACCACTTCACGGGTTTCGCGATTGGCCAGCTCGATCACCACCGGGTTGCCAGGGGTCACCTTTTGGGCGATCACCCCAGCGCGGGTTTCAATATCGCGGGGGGCGATCAGCACCCGCTGGGCGATCTTGGCGATGTCGGGATCGAAGGTGGGCATCAGCTGATCCAGCGCTTCAATAATCGTGACCTCGCAGCCCAGGGCCGTGTAAACATCCGAAAACTCCAGGCCGATGTAGCCGCTGCCGATGATGGCAATCCAGTCGGGCAGCCAGTCGAGCTTCAGAGCTTCGTCGCTAGTGAAGACGGTTTTGCCGTCGGTCTCAATGCCGGGGGGCACAAAGGGCACCGAACCGGGCGACAGAATAATATCTTTGGCCGTCACAATTTTTTCGCCATCGGGGGTGGCGATCGCCGCCTTTTGCTCCCCCGCCAGCCGCGCCCAGCCCTTAATGATGTCAACCCCTAGCCGGGTGAGGCTGTTAGTCATGTCGCCCTGAATTTTGCTGACCAGGTTTTTGGCATGGTCGGCAATGGCTTCGCGATCGTAGGTGACATTCCCTACCGAAATGCCCAAAGACTTGAGGTGGTGCTCATTGCGCAGCTCGCGCACTCGGCCTGACGCCGCCAGCAGCGCCTTTGAGGGAATGCAGCCCCGGTTGACGCAGGTGCCCCCCATCACATCGGCTTCAACAATGGCCGTCTTTAGCCCCCGCTTTACCGCGTGCAGGGCGGCACCGTGGCCCCCTACCCCAGCGCCAATAATTAGCAGGTCGTAATCAAATGCGTCGCTCACAGCAGGCTCCTGAACGGGTAGTCCAAACGGGGTTAACTTCAGCTTAAGGGGCAAGCTAGGTAGTTGAGGGATTCTGCCCTCAGCCTAGCCGCAACCGTGGCCAGAGACATGGGGTCGCAGGGGATGGATACTACGACCAACAGAGTTTCCTTTCATTCTTGACCACCGAGAGCAATCAGACAAGTCGGGGAGGGTGATGGGGTAATGG